>NC_015589.1:3663705-3969014 GCF_000215085.1 Desulforamulus ruminis DSM 2154 | reverse complement strand
AGAAGAAAGGAAAATTTTTATTCACTAACAGGGTTGTACACAGTTTTATCCACAACCTGTGCAAAGATTGGATAACAAAAATAATCCACAGGGCATAGATCAATAATACCAAAAGTCTCAGATGTTATCAACAGATATTTATCTATCCACATTTGGTATGGATATGTAATTAGCCTAATATTTTCAAAGCATGATATACCTTGACTGCGGGCTGGAATTTTAATATAATCTTCAGTGACTGTCTAGTATTTTCCAGATTTTCTGATATACTGAATTTGTTTGAAGGGGGTGTACATACATTGAAGCGGACTTACCAACCAAAAAAACGTAGACACCAGAAGGTGCATGGCTTTTTAAAAAGGATGGCTACAAAATCCGGCCGTAATGTTCTGAAGAGAAGACGCTTAAAAGGTAGAAAACGTTTATCTGCATAAGGCCGCTGAGTGGTGGCCTTTTCCTAATTGTATACCTTGTGGTACCTTTGGTTAAAATAGTTTAAAAGCCTTACTTAGGAAATGATGATGGCTAATTTTTTTTCTTTAAAAAAAAATTCTGAGTACAGAAACGTTTATCGTAATGGTAAATCGGCTGCAAACCGGTATCTGGTTTTGTATATGTTTCCGAATAAGGGGAATGGACGACGATTTGGTTTCTCTATCAGTAAAAAGGTTGGCAAGGCGGTTTGTCGAAATCGATTGCGCCGAATTTTGAAGGAAATTTGCCGGCTTAATTTGGATCGTTTTCCCGATGGACAAGATTACATCTTCATTGTTCGCCAGCCTTCTTGTGATCAGGACTATCATCAATTAGAAAAACATCTTTGGCATGTTTTTGAAAAATTAAATCCTCAGGAGAGATTATAGTGCGGAAGGCTGTTTTGTTTTTTCTCTTTTTCTATCAAAAATTTATTTCTCCTTTAAAGCCCCGCACTTGTCGCTTTTACCCCACTTGTTCGCAATATTCTATTTTGGCAGTAGAAAAATACGGTGTGGTTAAAGGGTTATGGCTAACGATAAAACGATTGGCCAAATGTCATCCTTTCCACCCGGGTGGATATGATCCATTATAACGTTTGGATGGGCTTTTAAGGAGGTAACACACTTTGTTTCAGTCCATTGTAGATGGAATGACGGCTTTAATGAATTGGCTTTATGGTTTAACAGGAAGTATCGGCATACCCAGTTATGCGCTGGCCATTATTTTGTTAACCATCTTAATTAAAGTTATTTTATATCCTCTTAGTAAAAAACAAATGCATTCAATGGTCATGATGCAAAAATTGGGACCTGAGATTAAAGCAATACAGGATAAGTATAAGAACAAGGACCCGCAAAAGATGCAGCAGATGATCATGGATCTTTACAAAGAAAACAATGTAAATCCCATGGCCGGCTGTTTGCCTTTGTTGGTGCAAATGCCTATTCTGATTGCCCTTTACCGTGCCCTTTACGCCTTTCCATTTAAAAATCCTGAACATGCTCATTTTTTCTGGGTTGCATCTTTAAGCCACAAAGATCCTTACTATATATTGCCTTTAATTGCAGCCGTTACAACTTACTTCCAATCTAAAATGACAACCAATGCTCAAGACCAAACACAAAGAACCATGCTTTATATTATGCCGGTCATGATTGGTTGGATTGCCAGTACGGTGCCTGCCGGATTGGCTTTGTACTGGGTTGTATTTAACGTTGTGGGAATCATTCAACAGTGGTTTATCAATAAAGAGACCCTGCAAATGAAAGAGGGGGTAACCGGAGTTGAAAGTGGTAGAAAAGGTCGGTAAAACCATTGATGAAGCCATTGAACTAGGACTTCAGGAATTTGGTGTCTTGAGAGATGAAGTAATTATTGAGGTACTGGAAGAACCTTCTAAGGGATTGTTTGGACTCATTGGCAGCCGTCCCGCTAAGGTTAAGCTGACTTTAAAAGATAATCCTTCCCGAAGGGTGAATCGTTTTTTAAGCGATGTATTTAAATCCATGGATCTGCCGGTGGAAGTAAGTATCACTGAGCGGGAGCAAATGATTCATGTGAATATGGAAGGTCCTGATTTAGGAGTTCTTATTGGACGCCGGGGGGAAACGTTGGATTCCCTCCAGTATTTAGTTAATTTGATTGTCAATAAGGATCAGGAAGTACGGCATAAAGTAATTTTAGATGTTGAAGGATATCGTCAGCGCCGGGAGGAAACACTGCAAAAATTGGCTTCCAGATTGGCGGATAAAGCCAAACAACGCGGCCGGAGTGTTGTGTTGGAGCCGATGAATTCTCAGGAGAGACGGATTATTCACACAGCCCTGCAGGGACGGGATGATATTTACACCTTTAGTGAAGGGGAAGAACCCTTTAGAAAAATTATTATCTCTCCAAAAAAATAAAGAGTATTGGTTTTGGTTCCTAGGAAAAACTGAACCCAGCAACTGGCGGTTGCTGGGTTTTTCAAATAATGTGATTACTGGCAATGACGGATATGGAGGTACGGGAATCTGGTGTTGGAAGATACCATTGTGGCTATTGCCACCCCCCTTGGGGAAGGAAGCATCGGTGTTATTCGTATTAGTGGTCCCGGGGCCATTGAAGCTGGACGAAAAGTTTTTCGTCCTAAAAAGAATATTAATTGGCATATTAAAGATAACTATCGTCTGGTTTATGGCTATATTGTAAATCCTCAGCAAGAGGAAATCATTGATGAAGTTCTTCTTTCGGTGATGCGGGGTCCTCATAGTTTTACGGCTGAAGATGTGGTGGAAATTAGCTGCCATGGAGGCATTGTTCCCCTGAGAAGAGTGCTGCAGTTATTGTTGAGACAGGGCGCGCGACTGGCTGAACCCGGTGAATTCAGTAAAAGAGCTTTCTTAAATGGCCGCCTGGATTTGTCCCAGGCAGAGTCCATTATTGATATTATCCGGGCTAAAACCGATGCCGGGGCGCAAATTGCCATGGCTCAACTGGGAGGCAGCCTTTCCAATAAAATTTTTACCCTGCAAGACAAGTTATTGAGTTTATTGGCCCAAATTGAAGCCGTAATTGATTTTCCGGAAGAGGATATCGGAGAAGCCAATTTGCAGGAAATGTCCCGCAACTGCAGTGAAATTATAAAAGAGACAGAGCAGTTGTTAGCCAATGCGCAAACAGGAAAAATTTACCGGGAAGGATTGCAGACGGTGATTGTGGGAAAACCCAATGTTGGCAAGTCTTCCCTGTTAAATGCATTATTGCGGGAACAAAGGGCTATTGTAACAGAAATACCCGGTACTACTCGGGATATTATTGAAGAAGTGATTAATATCCGGGGTATTCCCATAAAAATTATGGATACGGCGGGTTTACGGGAAACTCGGGATTTAGTGGAGCAACTGGGTGTTGAAAAATCCAGGGAACTTTTAAATCAAGCGGACTTAATATTATTTGTTCTGGATGCAACCACCGGTTTATCTGCTGAGGATTACCGTGTACTGGAATTAGTTAGGGATAAGAAGGTTATTTTATTAATTAATAAAATTGATGTAGCCTCTATTGGTTTTGATACCGAAGCTCTAAAAGAGTTCTTTCCGAAAAGTCCTATCCTGAAGATTTCTGCAAAAAAAGAAATTGGCCTGGAAACATTGGAGCAAGTCATTATGGATCTGATTCTCGAAGGTAAAGTTACATCAACGGATCAGGTTTTTATATCCAATACCCGACATAAACAGGCTTTGGAACGTTCGATGGACCACCTCCAGGAAGCCTTGCAGGGTATGAAAGCTTTGGTGCCTCCGGATTTAATCTCCATTGATATTAGATCCGCCTGGGAAATATTAGGAGAAATTACCGGAAATACCGTTGGCGAAGATTTAATTGACCGTATATTTTCTGATTTTTGTATCGGTAAGTGAGGTGACAGCAATGCGTTATTGTGCCGGTGATTATGATGTGATTGTGGTTGGTGCCGGGCATGCCGGTTGTGAAGCAGCCTTGGCTTCGGCTAGAATGGGCTGTAAGACACTGGTGATTACCATGAATCTGGATAATGTGGCTCTTATGCCCTGTAATCCCGCAGTGGGAGGGCCCGCTAAATCCCATTTAGTCAAAGAAATTGATGCTCTGGGAGGACAGATGGGTATAAATACCGATCTGACGGCCATTCAAATGAGGATGCTTAATACGGGTAAAGGCCCTGCGGTGCATGCTTTGAGAGCCCAGGCCGATAAATCCAGATATCAGTTGATGATGAAAAAAACATTGGAATCCCAGCAAAACTTGGATATCAAACAATTGCTGGTTGAGGAAATACGGATTGAAAAGGACCAGGTTACCGGTGTGCTAACCCATATTGGAGCGGAGTTTAGAGCCAAAGCGGTGATTGTAACTACCGGGACCTATTTAAAGGGAAGAATTATTATTGGTCCCATCCATTTTCCCGGGGGGCCTAATAGTCAATTCCCATCCGTAACCTTAAGCGATAATTTAAGAGATTTGGGCCTTGAATTAGGCCGCTTTAAAACAGGAACACCGGCCCGGATTGATAAGAGAACCGTTGATTTCAGCAAAATGATCATTCAACCCGGGGATGAAGAACTGCATAATTTCTCTTTTATGTCACCGGTAACCCAGCGGGAGCAGGTTCCCTGCTGGTTAACCTATACTTCCGAGCAAACGCACCAGATTATTCGGGATAATTTACACCGTTCTCCCCTCTATTCCGGAATCATTGAAGGAGTTGGGCCTAGATATTGCCCCTCCATTGAAGATAAAGTGGTGCGTTTTGCGGATAAAAATCAGCACCAAATATTTATTGAGCCGGAAGGCTTAAGTACCCATGAAATGTATGTTCAAGGGATGTCCACCAGCTTGCCTCCGGATGTGCAACTGCAAATGCTGCGCTCTGTTCCCGGACTGGAAAAGGTAGAAATTATGCGGCCGGGATATGCCATTGAATATGACTATGTGGTACCTACTCAATTAAAAAGTACCTTGGAATGTAAAACCCTTGCCGGCCTTTATACTGCCGGGCAGATTAATGGGACCTCCGGTTATGAGGAAGCGGCTGCCCAGGGATTGATGGCCGGTATCAATGCCGCCCTGCAGGTTCAGGAAAAGGACCCCTTCACCCTTACCAGGGCGGAGGCTTATATTGGCGTATTAATTGATGATCTGGTAACCAAGGGTACCAATGAACCCTATCGTTTAATGACTGCTCGGGCTGAATATCGTTTATTATTGCGTCAGGATAATGCAGACCGCCGATTAACCCAAAAGGGCTACGATGTAGGATTGGTCAGCGAAGAGCGATATAAACGGTTTTTAGATAAATGGCGGACCATTGAAGGGGAAATTGATCGCCTAAAAGAGCTGATTATTCCGGCCGTTAAAGAAGTAAATTCTTTTTTAAGGGGTTTTGGCTCCACGGAAATATCCCAGTCCACCCAGGCTATTCATTTAATTAAAAGACCGGAAATTCATCTTAAAGATTTAATGGCCCTGCCTCTGGAATTTCCCCCTATGTCCAGTGAAGTATGGGAAGAGGTGGAGACTGAAATAAAATATGAGGGGTATATAAAAAAGCAATTGGCCCAGGTAGAGAGATTTGAGAAACTGGAAGGCCGTAAATTAAGTCCGGATATTCATTATTCGGACATTCAGGGCCTTTCTTTGGAAGCAAGACAAAAATTGGAAAAATTTAAACCTGCTTCCATTGGACAGGCCTCCCGCATATCCGGAGTGAGTCCTGCAGATATTTCGGTTCTGCTGGTCTGGTTGGAACAGGAAAGGAGAAAGTCCGGTGCAACTGAATCATCTGAATGATTTAGCCCGCTATTTAAAAGAGGCTGCCCCGGTTTTTGGATTTCATTTGGAGGAAACCCAGATTGAATTATTCCAAAAATATTATCAAATGCTCCTGGCAGGAAATGAGAAATGCAATTTAACCGCCATTACCCAACCAAGGGAGGTAGCCGTAAAGCATTTTTTGGATTCCCTGACCTGCCTGCTGGCTCTGGATTTTCCACCGGGAGCCAAGGTTTTGGATGTTGGTACCGGGGCAGGTTTTCCCGGCCTTCCTTTAAAGATTTTCCGGCCCGATCTGGATGTTTTGTTAATGGATTCTTTGCATAAACGGGTTGTTTTCTTACAGGAGACCATTACTCATTTAGGTTTAATTTCTATTTCGGCAATCCAGGACCGGGCCGAGGATTTTGGACGCAGGGAGAATAGCCGGGAAAATTATGATATTGTTGTTTCCAGGGCGGTAGCCAAATTATCGGTACTGGCGGAATATTGCTTGCCCTGTGTTAAAATTGGCGGTTATTTTATTTCCCAAAAGGGACCGGATATGGATGATGAATTAGCAGAAAGCGCCAAGGCTTTGGCAATATTGGGAGGCCGTTTATTGGAGGTAAAAAGATTGCAACTGCCTGTCATTGGCGACGCCCGGAGTATGGTTGTCATTGAGAAGGTAAAATCAACTCCCGGAGTCTACCCCCGAAAGGCCGGGACCCCGGCAAAAAAGCCAATTAGATAATAGAACACGGATTTTACGGATTTTCACTGATTCACGCGGTTTTTTTAATTTTTATTTAAATTTAATATCCGTGCGAATCCATATAATCCGTTAAATCCGTGTTCTATTCTATTTTAATTAGTCATCGTTTATTGTGTTCTCTAGTTTTGGGCGGTATAAAAAGTAGTTTTAAAACATCCCTTTATGTTTCACGTGAAACATTAAAGGGATTATCCTTTTATATTCCATAAGGCCATGATGCCAAAAATAAATAAAACCAGACCGGAACCCCGGTTGATCCAGTTCATTCCCCTTTGGTTGAGGTATTGCCGGAAGCCATTGGCCAGATTACTGAGGATAAACCACCACAGGGCAGAGCCCCAAAAGACTCCCAGGACCAGGGTTATGGCTGAACGATAGCTGGAGCTTTCCACCACGCCAAGACCTGAAAATATTCCTAAAAAAGAGAAGATGGTCATGGGGTTGGTAAGGGTTAAAAGAAAAACAGACAGGTAGGAGCCTAAATAACTATTTTTTATTAGAGGAACTTCCCTGGCTGTCGCCATGGAAAAAAAAGTACGACAGCCAAGATAGCAAAGGAATAAGCCTCCCAGCATATTTAATAGAAGTTTTTGCGATAAAAACAGGTTGGTTATGGCGGTTAAACCAAAACCTGCAATACATCCGTAAAGGGCATCGGCGGAGGCAGCTCCCAGGCCGGAGATAAAACCTTGCATTCTTCCTTTGGACAGGGAACGTTTAATGCATAAAATACCAATGGGTTCAACGGGAGCGGCAATGGAAAATCCAATAATTAATCCTTTAAGAAAGAAACCAATGTCCAACCCCTTTGATCACCTCCTTGCTTTCTGATCTTCATTCAATTTTAGATTCAATGGAACAAACCGGTAATAAGGGAGTTTCTTTGCTTGTTGACAGCACAATGGTTGTTTTGGTTTTCTGTATACCCGGCAAGCCTTTTATTTCTTCGCTGATGATGGACTCCAGTCGACGCATATGCTTACAACGTACTTTTAGTAAGTAATCCTCTTCTCCGGCCACATGATGACATTCCTGAATTTCTGGTAATTGCTGAATCTTGCTTAAAAATAAATTCCGGTTTTCCGGTTTGTTTAAGGTAATATGAATAAAGGCTGTAACTTCGCAGCCAACCGCATGGGGCTCAACCAGAACAGAATAGCCTTTGATGACCCCTCTTTCTTCCAAACGGCGTACCCTTTCGGCTGCGGCCGGGGCCGAAAGCTCTAAATAGGCCCCTAATTCAGACCAGGTAATGCGGCCCTGATGCATTAATTTATATAATGCCTTGTAATCCAAAGAATCTAAATTATAATTTTTAGGAATCAAAATTATATGCACCACTTTTCTTTTTTATATAAATTATAAATAAAATTTACCATTTGTACAGAGAGTTTAAAAGATGAATTTTCACCCCATGTTTCACGTGAAACATGGGTTTTATTATTTTTTAGAAGGAAGAATCAGCAGACTTGTTGAATAGGGTTTAATGAAACCAGCTAGGGGGTGCTCAATTGGGGAAAATCATTACCATTGCCAACCAAAAGGGTGGCGTGGCCAAGACGACCACGGCTGTCAATCTTGGAGCCAGCTTAGCCCAGATGGGCCAACCTGTATTATTAGTGGATATGGACCCCCAGGGAAATGCCAGTAGTGGTTTGGGATTAAATAAAAATGAATTGGAACGTTGTGTTTATGATGTATTGATTAACGATGTTCCCCCGGAAGAAGTGATGATTCATACAGATATAAGAAATCTGGATCTGCTTCCTTCCACCATGCAATTAGCTGGCGCGGAAGTTGAGATGGTGACCTTGCTGGCCAGGGAACAGATTTTAAAGAAGGCTTTGAGTCCACTGAAAAATAAGTATCAATTTATTATTATTGATTGTCCTCCTTCTCTGGGCCTATTAACGCTAAATGCCTTGGCTGCTGCGGATTCATTATTAATTCCGATACAGTGCGAGTTTTATGCCCTGGAGGGAGTGGGGCAGTTAATGAATACCGTACAATTGGTTCAGAAACATCTAAACCCGAAATTAACCATTGAAGGTGTTTTGCTTACCATGTTTGATGCCCGGCTTAACCTGTCCATCCAAGTGGTAGACGAGGTTAAAAAAGTATTTGGCAATAAGGTTTTCCGGAGCATCATTCCCAGGAACGTCCGGTTAAGTGAAGCTCCCAGCCATGGGGTGCCGGTGGTTATCTACGATCCAAAATCAAAGGGCTCTGAAGCATACCAAGAACTCGCCAAGGAAGTGATGGGCATTGACTAAAAAAAGAGGGTTAGGCAGAGGGCTACAAGCGCTGATTCCTGTGGTGGAGAATGATGCTCCTACGCAGGGTGTATTAAAGGAAATCAGAGTTTCCGATATTAAGCCTAATCCCAAGCAGCCCCGCTTAAGAATTGATCAGGAAAAGCTTAAGGAACTGGTGGAATCCATACGGGAATACGGGGTGGTTCAGCCTGTTGTCGTAAGGGCCCAACCCGGAGGAGGATACGAACTGATCGCCGGGGAGCGCCGCTGGCGTGCCTGCCAGCAATTGGGATTAGAATATATCCCGGCCATTGTTAGGGAATATGGTGAACTGCAGTCCGCCGCCATTGCACTGATTGAAAATTTACAGAGGGAAAATTTAAATCCTTTGGAAGAAGCCAGTGCCTACAGACGGCTGATGGATGAATTCCAACTGACTCAAGACCAGGTATCTCAAAGGGTGGGCAAAAGCAGACCCCAAATAACCAATATGCTTCGTCTTTTAAGTCTGCCCAATGAAATCAAGGTATGGCTAAACAATGGCGATCTTACGGCAGGGCATGCCAGGGCACTATTGGGTTTAAGTTCACGGCAGGATCAAATTGAATGGGCCAATCAAATTATTAAAAAGCAGCTTTCTGTGCGCCAAGTGGAAAGCATGGTGAATGAAAGGGCGGAAAAGGACCGGACAAAACCTCGCAAAGAAAAGAAAGAAATACCCAGAAGTCCGGAAGTTCTTGATTTAGAGGATCAACTGAGAACGGTTTTGGGAACCAAAGTGCAGATTAAGACCAAGCAGCGGGGCGGAAAAATTGAAATTGATTATTATAATGACATGGATTTAGATCGCATTATTGAAATCCTTCTTTCGGAAGATAAGCAAATGGCTTAGGTTTCACGTGAAACATTCGCAATCTAGAGGTGAAAAATGACAGGAACCATCGTAAATGCCGCTGCTATTGTTGCTGGTACAGCCCTGGGGCTGTTGTTTAAAAAGGGAATCAGTGAGTCTGCCAAAAATACGGTTATGAGTGGAATTGGTCTGGCGGTTGCTTTAATTGGCTTCAAAATGGCTCTGAAGACGGAAAATGAATTGATTGTTATCCTTAGCTTGGTGACCGGCGGGGTTATTGGCGAGATTTTAAATATTGAAGGATGGTTGGCCCGGCTGGGCTGTTCCCTGGAGGCCCGGGTAGGAGGGGAAAATGGAGAGGTATCCAGGGCCTTTGTGGCCACCAGTTTAATTTATTGTGTTGGGGCCATGGCCATTATGGGGGCTTTAGAGGATGGACTCACTGGCAATCCCTCCACCCTTTACGCCAAATCCCTTCTGGACGGAGTTTCTGCAGTGGTATTCACCAGCACCATGGGTTTTGGCGTTGTTTTTTCGGCCATACCGGTTTTTCTGTATCAGGGGAGTATTACTTTAATGGCCGGTGGCCTTAAGGCATTGCTGACACCGGCTATGATTAATGAAATGACCGCCACAGGAGGGCTCTTAATCGTTGGCATTGCCAGTAATGTGCTGGGGATTAAGGCTATTAAGGTAGGCAACCTGCTGCCGGCCATCGGCATGGCAGTTTTGCTCACCTGGTTATGGTCTAAGTTAAATATCGGCATCTAAGAGACGGTCGCAAAACGATCTTGAAGAGCATCTTAAGAATGGCTGATAACCCGGCGAACAACCTGGCTAGTAAGAAATAGAACACGGATTGAACGGATTTCTACGGATCTCACGGATTTTGTAATTTTAAATTAAAATCCGCGTAAATCCGTATCGTCCGTTTAACCGTGTTCTATTCTCTTTTTATCTTGGGCAATAAAGGGCTGCGCAATCCAACCATTCAGGTTTTTTGCCAGAGCCCTTTTTATGGATCCGAAATGCTATTCCCTGGGTCTAAAAGGGAATGATATTAAAAAGTCGAATTAAGTCATATAGAGACAATAGAGAAGGGGTTTTAAAATTTGCAGAAAGTAGCTATTGTAACAGACAGTACTTGTGATTTGGATTCGGACGTCCTTGACCATTATAATATCAAAGTAATTCCCTTAAAGGTGATCTATCCCCAGGAGGAATATTTGGACAGGGTGAATATTACCCCCCAACAGGTATATGATCGGATGCCGTCGGAAACCCCTACAACCTCCCTGCCTGCTCTGGCTGATATCATGGCAACCTATGACAAATTAAGAAAAGAGCATTTTACCCATATTATATCTATTCATATATCCAGTGGACTCAGCGGCACATTTAACGCGGTAACCACCGCAGCCAGGGAGTTTCGGGATATGGTCATTGAAGTAATTGATTCCAAGGCCTTATCTCTCGGCTTGGGGATCCCGGTATTAGAAGCTGCGAAAACCTTAAAGGAAAGATTGGGTTTTGAAGCGGCTGTGGAAAGAGCCAGAGAGATAATCGGCAAAATAGAGATCTATTACGTTTTATCCACCCTGGATTATTTAAGAAAGGGTGGACGAATTGGCTATGTGGCAGGAACCCTGGGGGAAATGCTGCAGGTAAAGCCCATTATATCCATTAATAAAGAAGGCAAATATTATACCTATGATAAGGTTCGGGGTAGAAAAAAATCCATTTTGCGTTTGTTGAAAATTATCAGCGATAAATTAAGTCATAAGAAAGCCGATGTAGCGGTCCTGCATGGAGGTGCAGAGGAGGAAGCGTTGGAACTGCTGCAAAAAGTAAAAAAACTGACCAATGTACAGGAGGTCCATTTTGGTCAAATTGGACCCGTAATGGGTGTTCATACGGGTCCCGGACTAATTGGTGTTTGTATATGTACGAAGTAAAAGTAATAAGAGAACTTTCCTGATGCGGTCTCGTATAGTAATTTCCAATATTTAACAATCATTTTTGATAACGGCTAACTGGTGATGATTTATATTTAACGAACCTTTTTGTTGTACATTATTATTTGCAATAAAATTATTTTTTGCGTTAAAATGGGCAAACAAAGTAAATCATTTTCAAGATTACATCAGCGATACTTTATCTACGGAGAATCTTATCTTATTAATGCCTGTTAAATTCAGGATTCAATCTGGATTTCCGGACTTTTTTGACAGGAATAAAAAACATGGGAAAAAATAATACTGTAAAAGATTAACGAAGGGGATCAAATCATATATAATATATTTGTTCTACTTTTTGCCAATGAATTTTATAGCTGAAAGCAAAAGGCAAGAAAGTTTCGGACAGAAGAAAAAGCCGAGTATAAGGCGATAAATATTCCAAGCAAGGTGATGATACCATTAATACAGATTTGTGGAAAAGTTTACTAGAGAGTCAGCCTGTTATTATTGTGGTTTTGAGTGTGGTGGTTTTACTTCTAATAATCAGTCAATTTCTTTTACACCGCCGGTTTAAACAGGTTCAAAGAAGGTATAAACTATTGATGCGAGGGCCCGGAGGGGCGGATCTTGAACAAATATTGGACCGTTATGCCAATGGAGTGAAAGGTTTAGAAGAAAAAACCCAGGAAATCAGCCGCAATCAAGAGGTTTTAAATGAAAAAATAGCGGAGGCCCTTTGTAATCCCGGATTGGTCCGCTTCAATGCCTTTGATAACATGGGCAGTGACCTGAGCTTTTCTCTGGCCCTGCTGGATCGCAGGGGCGACGGTGTGGTGCTAACAGGACTTTACGGCAGGGATGAGACCAGGGTTTACGCCAAGCCCTTGCTGAAAGGAACCTCCGATTACAGCTTAACCGAAGAAGAGGAAAAGGCCATCAAGAAAACCCTGGAGAAAATTTAAGGAAGCCAAGGATGCTCAAAGCATGAGCCAATTTAAAATTTAATAAAATTAAGAGAAAAACCCGGTGCTGTTCGGTAGCACCGGGTTTCTTGTTAGGCAAATCTTTGAGCCGTTTTGATTAAGCCCTCGGTAATCAAGTTTGCTAATTTCATAACCAGATTCAGGCGGGTATTTTGCAGGACCAGATACTCCATAAATCCTCCTACGTTAACCACGCCGGTAATATGCAACTGTCCCACCGCCGGCAGGGACTTGTTTACTCCGGCACCGGGCAGCAGCGAGCCGTCGCCAATATTGACAAAACCTACATTCTCCAGGTGACCCAGACAGGCGTCCACGGCGATGATCAGCGCCCGGGGATGCTTAAGGGCAATTTCATCCAGTTTATGATTTAAGTTGCTGGCATGTACCGGATCATCCAGGGTTCCGTAGACGATGAACCGGTGTCCCGGACTGGAAGCCAGTTTGCTTCCCACCAGGGGTCCCAGACAGTCGCCGGTGGACCGGTCGGTACCGATACAGACAATCACCACTTCTTCTGAATAGTTGATATCATAAGCCCGGAGACGGGTGTACAGGTCTGTGCTGAAAAGATCAATGGCCAGGGAGTCCTCCACACCAATCCTGGTTTTAGCAGCTATGGGGGCTTGTTGAGCGGTATTCATTCCCACGGACATAGCAACCATCCTCTCTAAAAACAACAATTACTATATTTATTCCCCGGATGGGTACGGATTATTCCATCGGATTCATTTTTTATAAGTAACTTTCGCCTTTGTAGCATAGTTATCAACCAGGGGGTGAATGGATGATCCGGAGTGAGGGGGCAAAAATGGTAATCCGGCTGGTGGCCACTTATATCGGGGCGGTCATTGGCGCCGGTTTTGCTTCGGGCCAGGAGATTTTACAGTTTTTTATATTGTATGGATATAAAGGACTGCTAGGCGTGCTGGTGGCCACCATCTTGTTTGCCTACTTGGGGGCCAAGGTGCTGGAGCTAAGTGTCAGGCTGAAGTGCAGCAACTATCAGGAACTGCTTGCTTATTTGCTGGGACCCTGGGCCGGGTCTTTTATGGATAAATTAAGCCTTTTTATGCTCATCGGAGGGTTGGGAGTCATGCTTTCCGGCAGTGGCGCGGTACTGCAGGAATACATGGGATTACCCCGGTGGATTGGTATTGGGCTGGCCTTGGTCTTTGTGATCGCCGTCATCTTTAACGGGCTGCGGGGGTTGTTGGCCGTCAATGTTATTTTGGTGCCGGTAAAGCTTTTAGCGGTGGCCATTATTGCCTGTTTGGCTCTGGCCTTCAAAGGATTGCCGCAAAATCTTCCCGTACTTTCCGGTCTAGGCGTAGGGGGGCACTGGTTATGGGCCAGTCTTTTATATGTTTCTTTTAATATGGTAGTGCCCCTGGCTGTTTTGTCTTCCATGGGCCGGGCCGTATCAAAAAGAGTGGGAATCTACGCCGGCTTGCTGGGCGGCCTTGGACTGGGGGTGGCTGTAGCCCTGGTTACCCTGGCCGGATTGGCCTTTTATCCCGAGGTAGCTCATTATCAAGTTCCCATGCTGTACATGGCCTCCGGGGCGAGCTCGCTTTTAAAACCGGTGTTTGCCATACTTATTTGGCTGGCCATTATGACCACCGCCATTGCCAACGCCCATGGTTTTGCCAGCCGGCTGGCTCCCGAGGGGGGAAGGCGCTACCGGGTCATTGGGGTGCTGGCTTGTTTTGCCGTATTGCCTCTGACGAATATCGGTTTTGCCGACCTGGTTAAATTATTATATCCACTCTTTGGTTACGCAGGACTGTTGTTGTTGGCAGCTCTTCTGGTAGTACCGCTGTTTAAATCCAGAATTTACTAAGGAAGGATTTATTCTCAAGAACAGCGAAACAAGGTCATTATCAAGTACCCGGGGGTGTCAATGATTAACTGGCTTGATCTGGTTTTTTTATTCATCATCATCCTTTTCGGCTTGCGGGGAGGTTCCTCCGGGCTGTTTACAGGAATTATAAATATAGCCGGTTTAATCGGCAGTTTTTGGGCGGCAAGCCACTATTACACCCAAGTAGCCCGCTGGCTGGCCGATGAATGGGGCTGGGCGGACTCCCTGGCATCCCTGATCAAGCCCTTGGTTAAGCTGCCGGAACCATTTAATAACCCGGAGGTTTTGAGCCTGCCCGTAAAATTATTAAATCAAATTAGCGGACAGATCCCTCTTCCCTCACCCTGGCCGGACATCATCGGTTATTTGAATCAACTGGGGCCAAACCGGAGTGTAGGGGAAGCCATGAATCTGCTGCTGGCCCAGGGCCTATTAAAAATGATGGTTTTTATCGGAATATTTTTAGTGGCGAGAGCGGCTTTAAAATTTATTGGCGCCATTTTTATTGGGATCTTAAGTTTTACTCCCCTGGGTCCTGTAAACAGGCTGGGCGGATTAGGCCTGGGATTGGCCGCCGGCATCATCCTGGTTGGCATCCTCATAACCATCCTGGTACCGCTGCAAATTCCTTTAGCCTTAATGGGCGCTCAGGGAGTTTTATCCACCCTGAACGAAGGCATCCGAACTTCTATAATCATCAATACCTTTAGCCCACTGGTGAAGGAATGGAAAGTCATACCCAATTTGTTTCCTGAGTTGAATGCCAACTTTTTGAAGCAGTATTTTCATTTTGGAACCGAGGTGTAATCAATTTCCTACCAGGAAAAACTAAACACATCTGTCCGAGAGTAAAAATAAGGAGGAAGATCCATGACCGTAACACCGGAAAAATTAAAATATAATCGCAAGAATGTATGGGAACAGTTTGATGAACCCCTGTATCAGGAAGTGATGACCTTTGCTGAAGATTATAAAGATTTTATCAGTACCGCCAAAACAGAGCGGGCTTGCGTTCAGCAAATTGCAGCCAGAGCGGCCCTTAGCGGCTTTGTACCCATAGAACAATACCAGAGTTTGAAGCCGGGGGATCGGGTGTTGATTACCAGCCGGGCCAAGACGGCTATTCTGGCAGTGATTGGAAGGCAGGGTCTGGAGGAAGGCATATCCCTGGTGGGGGCCCATACCGATGTGCCCCGGCTGGACTTAAAGCCCCAACCGCTGTACCAGGAAGAGGGGTTGGCTTTTTTTAAAACCCATTATTACGGGGGCATCAAAAAATATCAGTGGCTGACCATTCCCTTGGCTCTGCACGGAGTTATCTACCGGTCCGACGGGGAAATGGTGGAAGTTTCCGTTGGAGACCGGCCCGGAGATCCGGTATTTACCATTACCGATTTACTGCCTCACCTGGCCAAGGATCAGATGGCCAAAAAGGTTACCGAGGCTGTGGCAGGGGAGCAATTAAACCTTTTAATTGGTGGTGTGCCTCTCAAGGGAGGAGAAAAGGATTGTGCCATAAAAACAGCCATTCTGAACCTGCTGCACCACCATTACGGCATTATTGAGGAAGATTTTATCAGCGCCGAATTGGAAGCGGTACCGGCAGGCCCGGCCTATGATGTAGGCTTTGACCGCAGTCTGGTGGGGGCCTACGGGCAGGATGACCGGGTTTGTGTATTTACTTCCCTGCGGGCCATCCTGGAAACCACCGCTCCAGCCCGCACGGCAGTGGCTTTATTTATTGATAAAGAGGAGATCGGCAGTACCGGCAACACCGGAATGAACGGACGGTTCCTGGAACATGCCCTGTGGGAGATGGGCAGCCGGATCGATCCCCGTTTTAATACCCTGGACCTTCGGCGGAGCCTGATGCGGTCCATGGCCATTTCCGCAGATGTTACGGCGGGAGTGGACCCCAATTTCGAAGGAGTTCTGGAAAAAATGAATGCCGCCCGGGTGGGCTGCGGTGTGGTGGTGACTAAATATACCGGAGCCAAGGGGAAATATCATACCAATGATGCCCACGCCGAATATGTTGGATATATACGGAGTCTTTTAAACAGCAAAAAAATCACCTGGCAAACCGGTGAATTAGGCAAAGTGGATCAGGGAGGCGGGGGTACCATTGCCCATATCATCGCGGAGATGGACATGGATGTGATTGACTGCGGGGTGCCCTTGCTATCCATGCACGCCCCCCTGGAAGTGGCCAGCAAAGGGGATATCTATGAATGCTACAGGACCTGCAAGGCTTTTTTTGAGGCTTAAACAATAAGGTGCCAGGGCGCATACATCCCGTATGCGCCTGTTAATTTGTCTTTCTGGGAGAGGGATTTCCTGCCAAAACAGAGAAATATTCGTGGAATAAAATGTTTTGCAGGTATTAACCCTCATTAGCTTAAAGGAGGAAACCATGGATCTGGACAGTTTAAAGGCAGGGTTTCTTAGTTATGTTGTGGATGATATTCAGGTAGTTACCACCTCCACCCTGAGAATTATTGGCACCCTGATTCTGGCTAAATTGATTATTCACTTTGGCAGTAAAGCCGTGGAAAAGATCTTGATCAACAAGGCCGGAAAAATTATTCCCGATAATCGGGCCTTAACTTTGTCGGGACTTTTAAAAAGTATTTTGCGTTATGCGGTTTACTTTGTAGCGGCAATCTCCATTATTGAGATATTTATCCCCAATGCGGCCAAAACCGTTTTAGCCGGTGCCGGAATTCTGGGCCTGGCCGTTGGCTTTGGAGCACAAAATCTGGTGCGGGATATTATCACCGGATTTTTTATTCTGTTTGAGGACCAGTATGCCGTGGGGGAATATGTCACTTTAGCCGGTGTTACCGGTACGGTGGAAGAAATGGGCCTCCGGGTGACCAAAATTCGTGAAGGGGGTGGGCAACTGCACATTATCCCCAATGGAAGCATTAACCAGGTGGCCAACTTTAACCGGGGCGGTATGCAGGCCCAGGTGGAAATCGGTATTGCTTATGATGAAGAGATTGACCGGGCTTTGTATGTACTCCATCAAATGAGCCAAGACTTCAGCCGGAAATGGTCCGAAGACCTGCTGGAGGGGCCCGATGTGCTGGGGTTGGTACGTTTTGACCAGTCCGATATGGTGTTGCGGGTGGTGGCAAAAACGAAACCTATGCGCCAGTGGGAAATCGAACGCCAGTTGAGAAAAAGCATTAAGGAAAGTTTTGACCGGGAAGGGATTAAAATGCCCGGCCCGAATAAGATATTTATACCCATTCGGGGAGGTGAACCGGATGCATAAATATCAGGTTGGCGATGTGGTAAAGACCCGTAAACCCCACCCCTGCGGCGGCGACACCTGGGAGATTATGCGAACCGGTGTGGATTTTCGCATTAAATGCCAGAAATGCAACCGGGTGCTGCTGCTTCCCAGACCTAAATTTGAAAAGAGTGTTAAGGCGGTTGTTAGTTCGGTGGAGGATGCTTGAGCGTTAGACGAACGGGCTTTATTGTGGGGCCTGTGGTTAATTTTTCAAAGCCTTCCTCATAGGAACCTCTAACAATAGGACCCAACTTATACTCTCATAAGTCTAACGACTGACCAAAGCACTTGCCCTTGTTAGGGAATAATGATATAATTTGACAGTGTCTTATGAAGGCATGGTTCCACCCTGCTCTATCAAAGAGATAGGGCCGTTAGTCCGTGGGGAGGAGGTGAACTGTTGTGCGCAATTATGAACTGCTGTATATCATTAAGCCCGATGTTGAAGAAGAACAATTAACTGCATTGGTGGAAAAATTCAAAGCCCTGGTGGAAGGGCAAGGTGCCGAGGTTACCAAACTGGATAAGTGGGGAAAACGCCGGCTGGCTTATGAAGTGGACCACATTCGGGAAGGTTTCTACGTTTTAATGCAGTTTAAGGCTGAGCCCGCTGCGGCTGCCGAGTTGGATCGGGTTATGAAGATTACAGACGGCATCCTTCGCCACATGATCGTTCGCGAGGATGAGTAATTAATTTAGGTAGAACAATCCGAGGCGGTGTTAAATATGCTCAATAAGGTGATATTAATTGGGCGTCTGACCCGTGATCCAGAGCTTCGTTATACCACCAGCGGTATGGCTGTGGCCAAGCTGGGTTTGGCTGTTGATCGCCCTCAATTTAATAAGGAACGGGAAAAAGAAACGGATTTTATTGATATCGTGGTTTGGTCTAAGCTGGCAGAGATCTGCGCCAATAATTTGGGCAAAGGTCGGCTGGTAGCGGTGGATGGCCGGCTGCAAATCCGTTCCTATGAAGACAATCAAGGGGTAAAGCGGAAGGTTGCCGAGGTTGTAGCTGAAAACATCAAGTTTTTAGACTGGCCTAGAGATCGGGAGGCTACAGGAGGCAACGCATCCCATGGCAGCGGCAGTGGTAGCGGTTTTGGCAGCGAAATTAGTTTTAACGGAGACGACATACCGTTCTAGGGTTGGACGCGAGCTTGAATAACCGGTACCCGAGCAAGGAGGAAAAACAGTGAAACGTGAACGTGGACGCAGGGGTAAAAAGCGGATTTGCAGCTTCTGTGTTGATAAAATGACTTCCATTGATTATAAAGATCTGCCCAAGTTAAAGAAATACATCACCGAGCGTGGTAAAATTTTACCTCGCCGTATCTCCGGCAACTGCGCGCATCATCAGCGCATGCTGACCGTTGCCATTAAGAGGGCCCGGAATATTTGTCTGTTGCCTTTTACTGCGGAATAAGGAAGTGATGGGGATAACTCCCCGTCACTTCTTCTTTTATTTCGCCTTAAAATACGGTTTTTTTAACCAGAGGGGGCAACAAATAACACCCTGGAAAGGGAGGAAATAGGTCTTTGATCATCGAATATCTATAAGTTATTTTGAGCTACCGTTAGACTAAGAAGAGGTGATCGTTTTTTGGCTTCCTTTATGAACACCCGGTCGCTGGCGGAAGGTGCCGTCATTGCGGGAATAACCGCTGTGCTGGGTTTGCTGGGGATGTTTATTCCCCCGCTTTTTTTAATCATCAGTATTCTCATGCCGATTCCTCTGGCTGTTTTGGTAAGGCGAACGGACCTGCGCGTGGCGGTGCTTTCCCTGCTGGTAACGGGCTTGTTAATGATGGTGCTCTACCCGGATCCTTTGCAGGTGCTGGTAATGTTTATACAGTTTGGGCCTCTTGGACTGGTGCTGGGTCTATTATATAAAAATTATGTTTCTGCCGGACATGCTTTGGCAGCGGCTTCTCTGGTTGCGACCATTGCTTCGGTGGCGGTGATCATGCTGGCCGTCCTGGTCAGCGGTCTCAGTCTGGAAATGCTTCAATCCATGGCCAATGATATACTGGACAAAGCCTTTGATTTCTACCGTCAGGCGGGCACTCCCTTAACCCCGGATCAGCAGCAATTTTACCGGGAGGGCATAAAAACCTCGATTCTTTTACTGCCGGCTGTCTGGATTGTGTCGGCGGTTGTCTCTACCGCCATTTCTTACATTGTTGGCTGCCGAGTATTAAAACGCTTGAACTATAAAGTAAACGTTCTTCCTCCTTTTAACCGCTGGAGGATGCCCTGGTACTCCATTTGGGGTCTGATTGTGGGATTTCTCTGCGTGGTGATTGGTCAACAGTTTGGATTGACAATTTTAAAAGTAGTGGGCCAGAATATTCTTACGGTGTTTGCCCTGGCTTTCTTTGTACTAGGCTTATCGGTGGTAGCTTATTATTACCAGCGGCTACCTTTTTCCAGGCCGTTCCGGGTTTTTCTGCTGATTCTTTTAATCTTTTACATAAGTTTAATGTATATTGGTATTGTGCTGCTGGGGGTCTTTGATGCGACCTTTAACCTCCGGCGGCCTCGTCTTAAGAGTGAAAATAAATAGGAACCAAATGATTCAGGGGGGATAGATATGCAGGTTGTTTTATTACAGGATGTTGCTAAATTAGGTAAAAAAGGAGATATCGCAAACGTTGCGGAGGGTTATGCCAGGAACTTTTTGTTTCCCAGAAACCTGGCCTCTCCGGCTTCCGAAGGGAAATTAAAGGAGCTTTCCACACAAAAGCAGAACCAAGCGGCTAAAAAACAAAAACAGGAAGAAGAAGCAAAGGCGTTGGCTGCCCAAATCAGCAACCTTACCGTAAAACTGCAGGCCAAGGTGGGGGAAGCGGGAAGGCTGTTTGGAGCCGTCAGCAGCAAAGATATTGCCGATGGTCTCAAGACTCAGCACGGCTGCATTGTGGACAAGAAAAAGATTGTTTTAAAGGAACCCATTAAGACCCTGGGCACCCACAAAATTACCATTAAGATTCACCCCGTGGCTCAGGCTGAAATTACCGTGGTAATTACCGCCATCGAGTAAGGGATCAGGAACCGGGACAGGATAAGGCACTGAAAGGAGCACAAAAATGAAGGTTTTCCTCGAGAGGTTCATGAGCAGCAAAGATCAAGTGTCCAGCCAGTTTTCCCAACTGGAGCAGTTGAAGCGCCAGGTCACCGCCATCTACGGACTTTTAAGCAATATTTACGGGTCCGACAAGCTGGTGCTGCGGGCAGGAAAATTGGAAGCCTTACAATTGATGCGATCCGATAAAATTGAGGAAAGGGTACTGGCTTTACAAAAGCTGGTATTTGAAGATCCAACTTACGAAGCACTGCCTACCATGGAAGAGATCCCGGATATCTTAGAAGCCATTCAAGACGAAATTGCCGACATCATTGCCCGCCGCACGGTGGAAGAAGAATTGGAAAAGAAGATCGGCGAAAAAATGAACCAGCGGCACGAAGACTATATTCGAGAAATCAAAATGCAGGTAATTAAAGAAAATACCGGCCCGGAAAATGCCCAGACCCTGAAAAGACTGGCCATTTTAGAAAAGCTGGATTCCAAGAAGCTGGCCTCTTCGGCCATGAAGCTGCTGCGCCCGGAAACCTTTGAGGAGATTGTCGGACAGGAGCGGGCGGTTAAAGCGTTGCTGGCCAAGCTGGCCTCTCCCTTTCCACAGCATATAATCCTCTATGGACCTCCGGGTGTGGGCAAAACCACTGCCGCCCGGCTGGCTTTAGAGGTGGCCAAGAGTATGCAAGGGGTGTCTTTCTCCAAAGATGCTCCCTTTGTGGAGGTGGATGGAACAACCCTCCGCTGGGATCCCCGGGAGGTGACCAACCCCCTGCTGGGGTCCGTGCATGATCCCATTTATCAGGGCGCCCGGAGGGATTTGGCCGAAACCGGAGTGCCCGAACCCAAACTGGGTCTGGTTACCGATGCCCATGGGGGTATTTTATTTATTGATGAAATCGGCGAGTTGGACCCTGCCCTGCAAAATAAACTTTTAAAGGTATTGGAGGATAAAAGGGTTTTCTTTGACTCTGCCTATTATGACCCCAATGACCCCAACGTTCCCCAGTACATTAAAAAGATTTTTGCCGAGGGAGCGCCCGCAGACTTTGTTTTGATTGGAGCCACTACCCGGGATCCGGAGGATATTAATCCGGCCGTTCGTTCCCGTTGTGCCGAGGTGTTTTTTGAACCGCTAACCCCGGCGGCCATCCAGAGGATTATCCACCAGGCGGCGAAGAAACTTCAGGTGGAGATGGATGAACAGATTCCGGAGACCATTTCTGAATATACCATTGAAGGACGCAAGGCCATCAGCATTTTGGCCGATGCCTATGGTCTGGCCTGCTTCCGGCAGCAGAGCGAAGGAACCCAAGGGTCGGTTTATATTACCCAGCAGGATGTTTACGAGGTGGTGCAGGTTAGCCGTCTGACTCCCTATGTATTGCGCAGGGCGTCTGCAGACCAGGAAGTGGGCAAGATCTTTGGGCTGGGTGTTTCCGGCTACCTCGGCTCGGTTTTAGAGATTGAGGCGGTGGCTTTTGAAGCCCGGAGCCAGGGCCAGGGGAATATCCGTTTTAATGATACTGCCGGCAGCATGGCCAAAGACTCTGTCTTTAATGCGGCTTCCGTCATCCGTAAAATATCCGGTAAAGATATCAGCAACTACGACCTTCATGTTAATGTGGTTGGGGGCGGCAGAATAGACGGACCTTCTGCCGGAGTGGCCATGATGCTGGCCATGCTCAGCGCGGTTCAAGACCTGCCCCTGCCCCAGGATATTGCGGTAACCGGGGAAGTTTCCATCCAAGGCAAGGTTCGGGCCGTCGGCGGAGTTTTTGAGAAAATTTACGGCGCTAAGCAGGCGGGAATTAAAAAGGTGTTTATACCGGAAGAAAATCATAAGGACGTGCCTGCCGATTTAAAGGGCATTGAAGTGATTCCCGTATGCAACGTAGAAGAGATATTGGCCGCCATTTTACCCGGTTATAAACTGCCTATATTAGCCAGTTAACCGGTTAATATAGTTAACCTTTTTGCTTTTAAGAGCTGGCCTGTATTTCAAAGGCAAGGCCTGAGTAATGCTCTTCAGGCCGAAGGGCTGAACTCTAAAAATACCGGATTGTATGAAAGAGGATTACCTATGCTGGAGCGTGTGCCACCACAAAACATAGATGCGGAACAATCGGTGCTCGGGGCAATGCTTCTGGAGCGGGAAGCCATTTTTAAAGTGATGGAGTTTCTCAAACCGGAAGATTTTTACAGGGAGGCTCACCGGATTATTTATCTGGTGATTTTGGAACTGACCGAAGGTGGTAATCCGGTAGACTTAATTACTGTAACCGATCTCCTGCGGGATAAAGGAGAACTGGAAAAGGTGGGCGGCATTACATACGTGGCTACCCTGGCCAATCTGGTCCCCACCGCCGCCAATGTGGAGTACTACGGGCGAATTGTGGAAGAAAAAGCCTTATCCCGGGCCTTGATATCGGTTACCACCCGGATTTCCACCCGGGGATATGAAGGTTCCGAGAATGCGGAAGAACTTTTAGATGAAGCGGAACGCAGCATTCTGGAACTGGGTCAGCGCCGTAGCACGTCTACTTTTACACCGATCAAAGAGACCCTGGTCAGCGCTCTGGAGAATCTGGAGCATGCCTATAACAACCGGGGAAAAATTACCGGCATTCCTACCGGCTTTATTGAGTTGGACCGCATGACCAACGGGTTTCAAAAAGGAGATTTAATTATCCTGGCAGCCAGGCCCAGTATGGGAAAAACCGCCTTGGCCATATTGCTCGGCCTGCACGCCGCAGCCAAACATCAGGTTCCGGTAGCCATCTTTAGTCTGGAAATGTCCAAGGAACAACTGGTTCAAAGGATGCTGTGCTCCGAGGCCATGGTGGACGCCCACCGGGTGCGAACGGGCAATCTGTCCGATGAGGACTGGGGTAAACTCAGCGAAGCTGCCAGATATTTATCCCGGGCGCCCATTTATCTGGACGATATCGGGGCAGTCACCGTCCAGGAAGTTCGTTCCAAATCCCGCCGGTTAAAGGCGGAAAAAGGCCTGGGCCTTATTATCATTGACTACCTGCAGTTGATGTCCGGCGGCAAGCGTATTGAAAACCGCCAGCAGGAAATTGCCGACATCTCCAGGAAACTGAAAGGACTGGCCAAAGAGCTGGAAGTGCCGGTGCTGGCCCTGTCCCAGTTAAGCCGGGCGGTGGAAAGCCGTACCGATAAACATCCCATGATGTCGGATCTCCGGGAGAGCGGCAGTATTGAACAGGATGCCGATTTAATTATGTTTATTTACAGGGACGAGTACTATAATCCGGAATCCGAGAAAAAGGGCATTGCCGAGGTGATTATTGCCAAACAGCGGAACGGTCCGGTGGGTTCTGTGGATCTGGGCTTTTTTAAAGAATATACAAAATTCGTAAATTTAGCGAAACGAGAGTAAAACCCGACATTGTGCAAAGCAGAACAAACCCTTTAACGTACAAGCGGGGTATTCGTTAAATAACCAAAGTTGACAATCAAACAGACGAATGATACCATAAAAATGTTTGATATAATACACTTCCAAAAATATTTAAATTTGCCGGAGGTATCCTGACATGGCTCAAATAGATAACTGTTAAGTTTCTGTTTGGGTTATTTTTATTTCAATGGGTAGAATAGTTACCAGGAAGCGGGAGGTGCTTGTGTGTCTACGGTTGTTCTTATTGGTGCCCAGTGGGGCGATGAAGGAAAAGGGAAAGTAACGGATTTTCTTGCTGAAAAGGCCCATATTATTGTGCGTTTTCAGGGCGGTAACAATGCCGGCCATACCGTTGTGGTGGATGATGCGGAATTTAAATTGCACTTGATTCCCTCGGGAATTCTATATCCGGATAAGCTTTGCGTCATTGGCAACGGGGTGGTTGTTGATCCCAAGGTGCTCAAACAGGAATTGGACTCCCTAGCGGAACGGCAAGTTCCTGTAGGGGAGCTGAAGGTTAGCCAGAGGGCCCATGTGATTATGCCCTACCATCGTCGGATGGATGCGGTGGAAGAAGAGCAAAAGGGGAATGCCAAAATTGGCACCACTAAGCGCGGCATAGGGCCCACCTATACCGATAAAGCTTCCCGGGTAGGAATTCGTATTGTGGATCTGGTGGATAAAGAAGCGTTTCCGGAGCTGCTGAAGGCCAATGTGGAACGCAATAACCGGATTTTTGAAAAGATATTTAACACCGAAGGTTTTAACTACGAGGAAGTTTTAACGGAATATCAAGGTTATGCCGATATGCTGGAGCCCATGATGGCGGATGTCTCCCTGCTGGTTCATGAAGCCATGAAGGAAGGGAAAAACGTCCTCTTTGAAGGAGCCCAGGGGACCCTGCTGGATCTGGATCATGGAACCTATCCCTATGTAACCTCCTCTCACCCAACCGCAGCAGCGGCTTGCTTGGGCTCAGGCATTGGACCTACCCGCATCGACCGGGTGATTGGCATTGTCAAGGCCTATACCACTCGGGTAGGAGAAGGTCCTTTTCCCACAGAATTACAGGATGAATTGGGTGAAGAGATCAGAAAGAACGGCAATGAATACGGCACCACCACAGGCCGCCCCCGCCGCTGCGGCTGGTTTGACGCGGTGATCGTCCGTTATGCGGCCCGGATCAGCGGACTGGACAGTCTGGCCATTACCAAGCTGGATGTTTTAACCGGACTTCCGGTGGTGAAGCTGTGCTCGGGCTACCGTTACAAAGGCGAGATCATCCGGGAGTTCCCCGCTTCCCTGCGGGAGTTGGCCAAGTGCGAGCCTGTTTACGAGGAATTCCCCGGCTGGTCCGAAGATATTTCCAACGTTACCCGCTTTGAAGACCTGCCGGCAAATGCTAAACGCTACCTGGAGCGCATTATTGAGCTTACAGAGGTTAAAATATCCCTCATTGGTGTGGGCGTGAAGCGCAGCCAGACCATCGTTTTGGAAGATTTGTTTGCATAAAATTAAAGGGGCCGGCGGCCCCTTTAATTTTTGTTTTCCGGATGGCATGCAGCTAGGCAAGCTAATTGTTAAAAGGTGGTTTTGCATTGAGAGTCAGCTTAGAAAGATTATGAATGGTATAAGGAATATTAAGATTTTGTAAATATTTAAAGAAATTTTTTGAATTAAAAAATGTTGACACACTGTATGGATTTGTTGTATTATAGCATACGTGAGGTTTCGCCGGTGCGAAAAAAACCAAATAAGATCCATTAGCTCAGTTGGTAGAGCACCTGACTTTTAATCAGGGTGTCCCGCGTTCGAGTCGCGGATGGATCACCAACCACAAAAATTTTGTGGCCCCTTGGTCAAGCGGCCTAAGACACCGCCCTTTCACGGCGGTAACACGGGTTCGAATCCCGTAGGGGTCACCAAATTTTTTCTTTTTGTGTTTACAGTGCCTTTGCTTGTGGATATAATAAATATCAAATGCGGGTGTAGCTCAATGGTAGAGCATCAGCTTCCCAAGCTGAGGGTTGCGAGTTCGATCCTCGTCACCCGCTCCAGTGGAATCAAGATAAAAGGGTTTGCCTTTGGGCAAACCCTTTTACTATGTATTATACAAATGATACCCTTTGGCCCGGTCTTTCGAAAAAACGAGAAGATTTAATCACGAGTTTGCCGATTAAGGAATACCGGGAGAGCTTTCCGTCAAGGGATACTCTTTGGCGTAGTCTTTTAAAATTTTCAGCACCTGCTGATTAAAATTACGGTTTTCCTCCTCAGCGATTTGTTTAATTAACTTATAAATATTTTGATCCATAATCAATGTTAAATCGACCTTTACCTTGTAGTTGTTGGTCAAAAGTTTCACCTGCATTTCATGATATCTGAGAGAATGGTCTTGGGACAAAAGTCCCTTTAATATATATCGTTCAAAATTCTATAAAATTTAACCAATAAAAAGTCAATTTAATAAATAATTTGGCTGCCCCGGGAGTCAACTTTTTCTTGCCTTGGACAATCCCGGTGCTTTATAATTGAATGCGGAAAGGGGATGAAAGACTTTGACTAAACACATTAAAACCTTAAATAAGACTTCTTTAAAAGAAACTGTGAAAAACGGCGGTTGCGGCGAATGCGCTACTTCCTGTCAATCCGCTTGTAAAACCTCCTGCACCGTAGGTAATCAGGTTTGTGTTAAGCAAGCATAAAACCTCTGGTACAGATACACAGAAAAAACCACAACCTTGTCCCAACGGGATAAGGTAATTTTTTTGGGAGGGTTTTTGCGTGTTACATAAATTTATTTTTGACGGTGTTCGCATTGTTTTGGATGTTCACAGCGGGGCTGTTCATGTTGTGGATGAACTGGCCTGGGAAATCCTAGAGAGGTTTTCCACCGCCACCCAAGAAGAAATCAAAGAAGCTCTTTCCGGTCAATATGATGATGGAGAAATTCATCAGGCGCTGGTTGAAATAGAAGGATTGGTCCATGAAGGGCTGCTATTTACCGAGGACCCTTACCAAAGCAGTTACCAACCCCGACGGGATGGCGTGGTGAAGGCCCTGTGCCTCCATGCCGCTCACGATTGCAATCTGCGTTGCAAATACTGTTTTGCCGGCCAGGGGCAATTCGGCGGGCCCAGCGGTCTGCTTCCGGTTGAAGTGGGGCAGGCGGCCATTGATTTTGTAATTCAACAATCGGGAAACCGGAAAAACATAGAAATTGATTTTTTCGGAGGAGAACCCCTGCTTAATTTTAAAACCATAAAAAAACTGGTGGCTTATGGACGGGAAAAGGCCAAGGGTGCAGGGAAGGAATTTAAATTCACCCTTACCACCAACGGCGTGTTGCTGAACCAAGAGGTGCAGCAATTCCTGCTGGACAACCATATGGCCGCGGTATTAAGCCTGGACGGACGTCCTGAGATCCATAATGCCATGCGTCCTACGCCTTCGGGCAAAGGATCCTATTCTCAAGTGGTAAAGGCCTTTCAGGAGTATGTCAGGCAACAGCCCCCGGCCGGTTATTACATCCGGGGAACCTACACCCGTCATAATCAGGATTTTTCCCGGGACGTACTTCATATGGCGGAATTGGGCTTTCGTGACCTTTCCGTAGAACCGGTGGTTGCCGGCAGGGATACCGACTACGCCTTCCGGGAGGAGGATCTGCCGGCGCTGCTGGAAGAATACACCCGGCTGACCCGGCAGTTGCTGGAGCGCAGACAAGCTGGAGAGCCGATCAACTTTTTTCACTTCAATATTGACCTGCAGGGTGGTCCCTGTCTGCCCAAGCGCCTGTCCGGTTGTGGGGCCGGCTATGAATATCTGGCGGTGACCCCCGAGGGGGACCTCTATCCCTGTCACCAGTTTGTGGGGAAACAGGACTTCCGGCTTGGTAATGTTTGGGAAGGGATAAAAAAACCGGAAATCATTGATAATTTTCGCCAGACCCACATATATAACAAGAGGGAGTGCGTGGATTGCTGGGCTAAATTTTATTGCAGCGGGGGTTGCCATGCCAACGCCATGGCCTTTAACGGGGATCTTTTGAAGCCCTATTCATTGGGGTGCCAACTGGCTAAAAAACGGTTTGAATGCGCCATCTACCTGCAGGTTAAGCAGGCTGGTCTAGCCTAAGTAAAAGGACTCCCCGGAAGGGGGGTCCTTTTTGTTGGGTTAAAGCTTTACGGTCTAAAGTTATCTATGCTATAATAATTTGTGCCGAAATTTACCTCTCTATGACTATTTTTCCAGCTTTATAGGGTAATGGAGGGGAACTTTTCGAAAGGAGCTGAACGATGCAAGTAAAGGAGAAAATCTTATTATTTAAAACTTGGTTAGACAAGCAGCCAAGTACATACAAACGGGTAATATCCGGAGCCTTAGCGGTGTTTTTAGTTTTAGGACTGCTGTCGATGGTGGCGGCCAACCGGGCCTGTGCCATTGAAGTGGACGGCAAGGTCTTGGCCGTGGTTAAAGATAAAACCACAGCGGAGGCGGTTATTAATTCGTTGATTAAAAAACAACAAGGCAAGGCTGCCAATGTAAAAATCACGCAGGAAGTTCTCTGTAAGACGGTTAAAAAAGATGAGGCCGAAGTTGTCAGTGCAGAGAAATGCACGGAAATCCTGGCCAAAAATCTTTCCTTTGAGGCGGTTGCCGTAGGCATTAAGGCCAACGGGGGTTTAAAGGTAGCTGTCAAGGACAGGGAGGCAGCAAATTTAGTTTTGGCAAAACTCAAGCAAGCCTACCAGATTGATCCGGACAATACCCTTTCATTTAAACAAAAGATCGATCTGGTAGATTTGCCTGTTAAAGCAGATAAGATTAAGGCGGTGGAACAAGCCGTGAAATATCTAAAAGGCGAATCCGATAAGCCGAGATATTACACGGTAAAAGAAGGCGACACACTGTGGGATATCGCCGTCCGTTTTGATGTTACGCCGGAAGAGCTGCAAGCCGCCAACCCGGATTTCGTTCCGGAAAAGATGCAGATCGACCAGAAAATTAAAATGGTTGGGGCGTTGGATCCCGTTATCGACGTGGTTGCCACTACGCAAAAAACCATTCAAGAGGACGTTGTTTTAGCCCAACAAGTCAGGAAAAACCCCAGTCTGCCCTATGGACAAAGCAAGGTGATTCAGCAGGGTGAGAAAGGGCTTAAAGAGGTAACTTATCAAATCACGGCGGTCAATGGCATGGAGACGGAGCGCAAAGTACTGAAGGAAAAGGTGTTGAAAGAAGCCAAAGCGCAAATTGTGGAACGCAGTTCCCAAACCATGGTGGCATCCCGTGGTCTCAGCCGTCCTGCCGGAGCCATTCTATCTCCTTTCGGCATGAGAAGCGGTCGGATGCATACTGGAATTGACTTGGCCCGTGGTTACGGCTCGCCCATTCAGGCGGCCCAGAGCGGTAAAGTTATTCGTGCCGGCTGGTACGGAGGTTACGGCAACTGTGTGGATATCAGCCATGGCAACGGATTGGTAACCCGCTACGGTCACATGTCCAGCATCAGCGTGAAAGTTGGCCAGACCGTCCAAAAGGGTAGCATCATTGGCAAAGTTGGTTCCACCGGCAGGTCCACCGGACCTCACCTGCACTTTGAAGTGATTGTCAACGGAGTTCCCAGAAATCCATTAAGTTACTTATAAGACGTATAAAACCTTCCGTTAGTTTCGCGGAAGGTTTACTTTTTTTAAACTATTTGTTATGATTGTCCATAGTATTGATGGTCTTTTTCCAGACCAGACGCGGTCTGTCATTTCATTTACATTGATCCGGAGGGAAGGGTCTTATGTTTAAAAGTTTATCTCCCAGAGCCAGGCAAAAACGATTCCAGCGGATCGTTATTGGTATCCTGGTGGTTGTGCTGTCCATGGGTCTCATTGGTTCTTCCATGGTTTGGTCCGGGCTGGGCAGTGCTCAAAACGACACCAAGGCTCCCACTACCATGGAGGAGAGAATTAAACTGCTTGAGGAGCAAGCCAAAGAGAAACCCAATGATACGGGTCTGATGCTTAACCTGGCCTCTTATTACATCCAGGTAGGGAAAATTACACAGGCCGACGATCTCTATGCCAAGGTCATACAGTTAGAACCTAAGAATATTTCCGCCCGTCAGAATTTGGCCTTATCCTACTATAGTCAGGGCAAGATCGATCTTGCTGAAAAGCAGTTGACGGAAGCTTTGGCAATTGAAGGCAATAACGCAGATTTAAACTTTCAGTATGCCAAGCTATTGGCAGAGAAAAAGGATTACCAGGGAGCCATAACGGCCATGGAGAAGGTTCTGGCAGTCCAAAAGGAAGGCCCCAAGGCGGAGGAAGCGCGCAAATCAATTGAACAGTGGAAGATCCAAGCCGGGCAATAACCCGGCTTTTCAATTGCACAAATTACCAGTAGGACTGAACCGACCACAATTATATAATTATAACTAGTTATATAATTAGTTGGGAGGTATCTTAAAATGCCTCGTATATTATCTTTGTTTTATGGGTACGAGTGGTCAAGGACAAGCCGTTATCTAGGCATTATTCTAACCGTATTGATCCTGCTGACGATTTTTTTCGTACGGTTGCCCAATGTTGCCCGTACGGCTGCCTACAATGTTTTCCGGGAAGGGCTGAAACAAAAGGCCCTTTGGACAACCCGCCATATGGAAACCCTGCAGGGTCAACATTTCATTGTCCGCTATACCGGGAATAACCGTTCGGATGCTGAACTGGTACTGGCTACCGCAGAACGCTTCTATGCTCCTGTTGCGTCCAAATACGGGTACTCCGGCAAAGGGAAAATCCCGGTCATTGTCTATCCCTCCAGATCGGAACTGAACCGTAATTTTGGCTGGCCGGCCGATGAGAGCGCCATGGGCGTGTACTGGGCCGGCGTGATCCGGGTATTATCTCCGGATATTTGGGTGGGAGAGTCTAATTCAGCCTTGTATAAGGAAGCATTTGAAACGGACGGTCCCATGGCTCACGAATTTACGCATCTGGTTGTGGATTATATTACCGGAGGCAACTATACCCGGTGGCTTACCGAAGGACTGGCCCAGTATGAGGAATACCAATTAACCGGCTTTGAATTTGATGAAACCGGGGCCCTGCTGGGACAAACTCTCTACCCTTTGAGTGAGATGGATCTGAATTTTGATCGTTTGCCCAATCAGGCGCTGGCTTATCGTCAATCCTACCTGGCCGTCCGTTATATTGCCGAGGTTTACGGGGAAGAATCCCTGCGTTCTTTGCTCCAGCTCCTTGCGGAAGGGAAGAAAACCGACAAGGCCATTCCTTCTTTATTGGGTATGGATATGCCAACCTTTGAGGCGGCTTATCAAAAGTGGGCCATGGAGAAAGAAAGTTTAAATCAATTGTAGGACTTTTAGCTGGTATTTACCACCAAGGCAGGAATTTCCTCGATTCAAAGAGAATATATTTAAATCAGATTTGGGGAGCGAATCATTTTAGGAGGGCAAAAAATCGTTGGATAAACTCATAATCGAAGGAGGGCACCCGCTCCGTGGCAAGGTAAGGGTCAGTGGTGCTAAGAACGCTTCCCTCGCGCTTCTGTGTGGAGCTTTACTGGCAGAAGATGAGGTTATTTTAGAGAATGTGCCGGATATCAGTGATGTGCGAATCATTTTAGAAATAATAGGAACCATGGGAGCTAAAGTGCGCTGGCTGGGGGAGGACATTCTGTCCTTAAAAAGCCCGGACCAGGTGGTGGAAGAAGCTCCTTATAATCTTGTAAAACAACTGCGAGCTTCCAATCTGCTTTTGGGGCCCATGCTGGCCCGTTATGGGAAAGCCAATGTATCTCTGCCCGGCGGCTGTAACATTGGTGTCCGTCCCATGGATCTGCATTTTAAGGGACTGGTGGCCCTGGGCGCCGACTTAAGCCTGGAACGGGGGGCTGTCCGGGGAAGCTGTAAGTCTAAAGGATTTAAAGGCACCCGTGTATATTTGGATTTCCCCAGTGTGGGAGCCACCGAAAACATTATGATGGCTGCTGTGCTGGCGGAAGGGCAGACCGTTATTGAGAACGTAGCCAAGGAACCGGAGATCGTGGATTTGGCCAACTTTTTAAATTCCCTGGGTGCCAGAGTCCGGGGGGCCGGTACGGACCTGATTAAAATCGAGGGGGTTCCCCGGTTGAAAGGGGGACGCTATTCCATTATTCCTGACCGCATTGAGGCAGGAACTTTTATGGTAGCCGCTGCCGCCACCCGTGGAGATGTGCTGCTGGAGAATGTGATTCCCCGTCACCTGGAGCCCCTGAGCGCCAAGCTCCGTGAAGCCAATGTGGAAGTGATTGAAGGAGAAGATTCCATCCATATTAAAGCCGAAGGCATTGAGGCTAGGAATATTGATATTAAGACCATGCCCTACCCGGGTTTTCCAACGGACATGCAGTCCCAAATGATGGCGCTTCTTTCAACTGTTCCGGGAACCAGTATTATTATTGAAAATATTTTTGAGAATCGTTTCCGGGTGGCCGATGAGTTAAAACGGATGGGGGCCAACATTAAAGTGGAAGGCCGCATGGCTGTCATTGAGGGTGTTCCCTTTTTGCAGGGGACCCAGGTCAAGGCTTCCGACCTGAGGGCCGGTGCGGCATTGGTTATTAGCGGGCTGATGGCCCGGGGAGAAACCGAAATTGGCCACATTCAGTTTGTGGATCGGGGTTACGCCGGTATCGAACAAAAGCTAAACCATCTGGGGGCCTGCATTCGCAGGGCATAAAACCTGTAAATAATGAAAAGCTAACGATAAAGGCGTGCCGGCGGCACGCCTTTATTAATCATTGATATCAAGGAATAAGGAGCAAATATGAAAATTACCATTTTATCTGTTGGTAAACTAAAAGAGAAATACCTGGTGGACGGGGTAAAAGAATACAGTAAACGATTGGGTCCCTATGCCAAATTGGAGATACTGGAAGTGCCGGATGAACCCTGTCCGGAAAATGCTCCCCGGGCTGTGGAAGATCAGGTCCGGCAGAAAGAAGCGGATAAACTGGCCAAACGCCTTCGGGAAGGGACCTATCTCATTGTCCTGGATCCCAGAGGGAAAATGCTCTCCTCCGAAGAAATGGCCGCCAGAATGGAGAAAAGTGCCTTATCCGGCCACAGCGACATTACTTTTATCATCGGCGGATCCCTGGGGCTGGCCGATTCCCTGAGAGAACGGGCCCATTTGCTGTTGTCCTTGTCCAATATGACCTTTCCCCACCAATTGGTGCGGCTTCTTTTAGTGGAGCAGATTTATCGCTGGTTTAAAATTATAAGGAATGAACCGTATCACAAATGAGTTTATAGGTGAATATTAGTGAGACCGGCTAAAAAATAAATTCCATCGTAATTTTTGATGAAAGAACTGGCACTGCCAGCAGCCGATGATGTTAGCAAGGAATGTTAGGTAATTTCGTTAAACATTTTATATAATATACCGGAAAACATATTGAGGGGGAATCCTATGAACTCTAAGCTGCAAATCCAAAACTCAATTGACTATATTGAAAAGAACTTGTGCGAGAATATTAAATTGAGCGAAATTGCCAGGCAGTCACATTTTTCCCAATTTCATTTCCATAGGCTCTTTCATAAAACCGTCGGAACATCGGTAATGGACTATGTAAGAAAGAGGAGATTATCTGAGGCTGCAATGGAACTAGCAGAAACAGATGAGAAAATCACGAATATCGCTTTTAAATATCAATTTAGTTCGGAAGAGTCCTTTTCCAGGGCCTTTAAAAAATTATATGGTGCAAGCCCGAGAGATTACAGAAATACTAGCAGGAAAATTTCCAGATGTGGAAAAGCGGGGACGTTTATAAAAGGTTCAAATGGCTCTTCTTCAAGTAATACCACATTGTGTAGAGCTGCTTAAGAAATCATTTATGAAAACAGGGCATCTCACTGCTAAAGGAGTGATCGTATGAGTATGGTGCCAATGGTTATCGAACAGACAAACCGTGGAGAGCGTTCTTATGATATATATTCAAGGTTATTGAATGACAGGATTATCATGTTGAGCGATACCGTCAATGATACATCCGCCAGTTTGATTATCGCCCAGATGCTGTTTTTGGAAGCTTCAGATCCTGAAAAGGATATTCATTTCTATATTAACAGTCCTGGAGGATCTATTACCGCTGGTTTTGCCATTTATGATACAATGCAGCATATCAAGCCGGATGTATCGACGATCTGTGTAGGAATGGCGGCAAGTGCAGGCTCCTTTTTACTAACGGCCGGTGCAAAAGGAAAAAGATTTGCATTACCCAACAGTGAGATATTGATTCACCAGCCATGGATGGAAGGCGGAATCAAAGGACAGGCTACAGATATAAAAATACATGCTGAATGGATGCAGAGAACAAAAGAGAAGTTGAACAGGTTGTATAGTGAATTGACCGGACAGCCGTTGGAAAGGATTAAAAGGAACATGGAGAGAGACTATTACATGACGGCAGAAGAGGCAAAGGAATATGGGCTTATTGACGCTGTGATGATAAAAAAATAAAATCAGGTAAATTGCTATATATACATACAATGATTGATAGAGACATCCTTAGAAGGTGTCTCTGATACTTAACAGGTTATTTTTATTTCACAAATTTCGGTTTAGTTGCTGAGTGATACGGAGAACCTGTTAAACGTAGTGTTTCCGTTACTCAAATAGGTTGACTCCTTAATCATTGAATTCATTTCTAAATTTCCGGAAATCTTTAGGTGTTCTTTTATGATATTTTTTAAAAGACTGAATGAAGTGATTGGCATGATTGAAGCCCACTCTGTGGGCTATTTCGGTTATTGTATAATCTGTTGAAATTAATAACTCGCTGCTTTTTTTGATACGGTATTTAATTAAGTAGTCGTAAGGCGTCATATGAATTGTTTTCTTAAAACTCCGAGTGCATTCCGAAACACTTAGGTGGGCTGCATCAGCAATCTCTTGCAGTGTTAGATTATTTGAATAGTTCTGATGGATGAAGCTGAGCATTAATTGAAGTCTTTCCCGCTGCAGCTTTAAGTATTTAGGTGCTTCCTCAGAAGAGAGCGAAATGTTAGAAATTAAGGTAAACCATAATTGTACAGTTTTGATAGAAACTTCATATTCCCATCCCCAGTTCTTTTTCATATCAAAATTTTTTTTCATATCCCAAAGCATTTCTAGTACTTGACTTTCCCATGCAACTTTTCCCTTGATTACTAGTGATACCGAGGAAGAGTTTGTATAAGGTAATACATAATTTTTTTCCATGGCACTATCTGCGTAGAAGGCCAGCAGTTTCGCCGGAAAATTAAAACTAACATATTGACCGTTATGTGTCAGATTCGTAGTAACGTGAAGGATGCCCTTATTAATTAAAATTGCCTGCCCCGTTTCTAATTCATGATTAATCCCATTAACTTGTATAACCAGTTTTCCTTTAGTAACCAAAGTGATTTGTAGTTCTTCATGCCAATGTAAATCGTTAAATCCTCTACCTTCAGGAATACTTCTATGAATGGTATGGGTGTACATGATGTATGGAAATGAAACATCGGGATATAAAATGGTTTCGTGCAATTGCTTCTCCATTTTAGCCAAATCCTTTCTGGTGACGATATTTCCATATAAATTAAAGATATAGTTACACAAATAAAATAAAAATGGTGATATTATTACATCAGATCTTCGGCTTATCATTGCAATCCTAGGTTTGATGACCATTCCTAGGCATGGGAAGAAAAGACAAAAGATGAGGTGAATGTTTATGGCAACGATTGATGATTTTTTGAAATTGGATATTCGTGTCGGAACAATTATTAAAGCGGAGTTTTTCGCAAAAGCAAAAGTACCCGCTATTAAACTTGAGATTGATTTTGGACAAGAAATCGGAATAAAAGCGTCTAGTGCACAAATTACAAAAAGATATACGGCTGAAGATATTATAGGGCAACAAGTAATCGGGGTAGTCAATTTTCCTCCGCGTCGTATAGCCGGGTTTAATTCAGAGGTATTAGTTCTTGGAGGAATACCCGAAAAGGGGGATGTAGTTCTATTAAAGCCTGATTTTAAACTACCTGATGGAACACCGATTGGGTGATAGATAGTTTTAGTTAGAATAACAGCGCAATCCCCCTGGCAGAGCTGCCAGGGGGATTGCGTTTATTCTTCAAGGGCAGTTTTTTCTGAAATACCATGCTTGCCATGGCCTAGTACCTTGTCTCGTAAACCTAGAATGATCAACCAGGCAAAGTATACGAGAGCGAACCAGAAATAAGGGAAGGCCGGGATGAGGTTCATACCTAAAATACCTGCATTGTAAAAGTAAATATTGGTCCAAGGAATTAAGGGCGAAACGATAATACCCGAGGCAATGACATTTCGGTAAAGTTCTTCTATGGGCCGGCCTTCTTCCTGGTACTTGCCCTTCAGCAGTTCTCCGGAAATAATGATTGCCGGGATTACCGCACAGGTGCAAATGGAAATAAACACGCTGAGTAAATGACTTTGCAGGCCAAGTTTTTTCTGGAGCAGGGGCAGGGAGATAAGTTTGACAAAGATCGCATCCAAAGCACCAATTTTTTTCAATAATGCAGCCCAAATGGAGGCCATCATGGTTAATTGCATAATACTGCCGAAAGGCGTGATGCCACCCCGGGCAAAGATTTGCATGATTTCCTGGTCTGCCGGAGGGATGTATCCGTGGCTCATGGCACGAAATATTTCTGCTAAGCCGGCACCCTGAAAAACATAAGCAAAAAGGGAAGAAACGATTAAATTGATCATCAGTACCGGTACCGTAGGAGTTCCCCGGGCGATAAGCAGAAAAAGCAAAATGACCGGCAGAAATATTACGGGACTGATAAAAAAATGCTGCCGGATGGCATCAATGATTAAACCACTGTTGATAGAGGCCTGGGGAAAACCTACAAAGTAGCCATAGACCAAGTACAAAACTTCCACCAATAAAAAAGGTGGAAGCAGTCGCACCATAAATAGCTTAATGGTTTCATTTAACCGGGCGCCCTGGGCTAGGGCCAGGGGCAGCATGTCGTTAATGGGTGAAATCAGTTGACCCATTACAGCCCCTGAGATTAATGCTCCGGATGTGACGTAAAGGTCCGCCCCAATACCATGGGCAATAACCATTAGCGCCACTCCCACCGTACCCATTGCGCCGCCCGAGGTAGAAAGCGCGGCAATCATGGCAGTAAATAAACAGGCTCCGGCATAAAAGAAGGCTGGCTTTAGCCAGACCAGTCCATAACTTACAAATGCCGGGATAATGCCTGCTTCAATCCATATACCAATGGTAGCTCCAATACAAATTAAGAAATATAAGGCCGGGGCACAACTGGTGATACCCGAAACCAAACTTGGTTCCACATCCCTCCACCTGTGCCCTGTATAGACCCCCAATAGGCCGCTGAGTATAATAACCGCCAGCAACGGGGTATGCATATCCATCGCAGATATACTTGAGGTCACTAAAATTGCCAAGCTAATAACAAAGGTTATGGTTGCTTCCCAAAAAGTTGGTGCCCTATGTTTGCCTTCTGAATTCATCGCTGCCCTCGTCTTATATTAGAAATTTCTACTGAATTATACACCTAATTTAGTTAGCAGGACAATATAGAAAGAAATGTATGCCAAGTAAAATTCATAAGGGAGCGGAGATGCGGTGAGAATGAGAGGAGGCTTGCCATAGAAATAGAGGCTGCTGAAAAAGCAGCCGCTTATAATTACATGCTGCTTGGTCATTCTGAACGGAATGAAGAATCTATGGTTTAGGGTACTCGTAGAGATGGCAAAGATAATTTTTCAGTAACTTCTAAAATAAGATCGGTTATTTTTCTGCCCTTATTATTGAAACATTTATAGCCGGGGTTTAAATGGTCAATATGTTTGCCGTCTGCGGAACAAAAGGCGAGCTTGCAGTCAGTCCTTAAGATGAATATTAAAATAAGAGGGCATGGAACCTATTAGTGGGGACAACCATTGGTGAAAAGCGCTCGTCGGCTGCTTTTTGCCCATATCATAAAAATAATTCGGATAGGTCTGTACCAACCCCGCAACTTTTTTCAAGGGAAGATCGCCGTCTTGCCAAATCATACGTCCCTTTTTTCCTTCCATTGAGGCCAGGAAGGCCGCCCGCCCGCATTCATAGGCGAATTCTTCATCAAACAAAGAGACACATTCGGAGAAACTGCGTTGGGTCATCCCCAGATTTTGGCTTCGGGCTACCAGCCCTAACCGGCTTTTAACCAGTTTAGACAGGTGCTCTGATGCCCCCACAATAACCGGACGGGTGCCCTCCTCGTTCTGGAACTGTTCACAGCCGATAGGGTGTCCATTTACGTCTTTCATGCCTTCTCCCACAACGGCTACCACATAGCCATGGCGCCGATACATTTTTTGAACATCTTCAAGAAAGTCATTGATGGCTAAGGGGACCTCCGGCAGATAGACAAGATGAGGCGGATCTTCCGGATGCTCTTGAGCCAGCGCCGAGGCGGCAGCTAGCCAGCCCACCGCCCTGCCCATGGTTTCAATAATTCTTACTTGTTCAAAGGTACGCATGGATCTCAAATCGGCACCCTGGGCTTTAACCGCTAAGGCTACGTACCGGGCCGCACTGGCGTAGCCGGGGGCATGATCCAGGCCAACCAAGTCATTGTCTATGGTCTTGGGTACTCCATTAACGGTCATGGCAACGCCCATTTCCTCCGCAACTTGCTTCAATTTATGGCACGTTCCCATAGTTCCGTTACCGCCAATGAAAAGAAAATGCCCGGCACCCTGCTTTTCCAAAAAGCGTACTGCCTGCCGGTAATCTTCTTCCTTCATAATATACCTACTTCCGCCTAGGGCAGCGGCTGGTGTATGCCGTAAAAGTTGAATTTCTTGCCTGGACAAGTGGGTCAAATCAACGATTTCCTCTTTTAAGGCCCCTTCTAAGCCGTTGAACAAACCGTAAATTCCCGCTATTACACCGCTATTCTGGGCAGCAGCGATAATGCCGGCTAGCGAACTGTTGATCACCGCCGTAGGGCCCCCGGACTGAGCGATAAATAGCTTATTTTGCTTTTGCATAAACTTCTCACCCTCATTTGCTGTTTCTATATTTTTTCGATCATTGGTTAATGAATATTTTTGCGGCTTCAAATAAAGTAGGCCATCGTATAGAAGGTAATTCTAGACATTAATATAATTTTGCAATATTATAACTTTATCTAATATAGCCTTGGCTAAAAGATTTTGTCAATTAGAAATCGTTAATTATTTTTATAATATTACAACATTACATATTTGTCTATTTACACTAATATGTTTTTTTGATAAAATTTTTACAATTCCATTTACAATCTATTGTTGATATAAGCTTTTTTAAAGGAATTTAGTCAATTAATCAGGCAATGAACTAGTGAATGAGTCAATAAAAGGGGAAATGAAGCATGGTTCAGCTATATGGACAATTCTTTACCCGCCAGCAGTTACGGGAGCGCATTGGTCATGAATCCCAAATCGGAGGAGTTCGTCGACTAGCCTTAACCGACGGCAATCAAAAAGATGTGGAAGTCATTGAGTTTCGGACCGGTTCCGGACTACACTTCCAAGTAAGCCCAACCCGTGGTATGGACATTATCCTGGCGGAATATAAGGGGAAGGCTATTGGTTGGCGTTCACGCACCGGAGAAGTGGCGCCGGCCTACCTGGAAACCCATGGCTTTATTCCACGGCGGGGTTCCTTCGGAGGCCTGGTTTGTACCTGCGGTTATTCCCAGGTAGGGAATCCATGCCATGATCAAGGCCAAGAACACTGCCTTCATGGCCGAGCCCAACTGTCGCCGGCCACCAATGTTTGGGCAGAAGCGGCCTGGGACGGCGACGAATATAAGATGTGGTGCCAGGGCAAAGTTATCGAGTTGGATAAATTTACAGAGTACTTTGTCAATGAGCGTCGTATTGAGACAAGCCTAGGTGCCAACATGATTCGCATCAAAGATTGTTTAACCAACCACTCCTTCCAGACCCAAGGTCACATGATGCTTTATCATATCAATCTGGGTTTTCCGCTGCTAAGCGGCCATACCCGGCTTTATGCTCCCAGCAGCGATGTCCGTCACCGGGATAAGCCCTCGGTAGACTTTGACTGGACCCGCTATCCCCTGGAACCCCATACTCAAGTTGAAGACGTCTTGTATCATGAGATGGAGGCAGATGAGGAAGGTTATGTTACCATGGCTTTAATCAATGAAACACCCGGTAAAGCTCGCTGGGGTCTCCAACTACGCTATACCAAAGAGAGCTTGCCTAATTTTGTTCATTGGTTCCAGCCTTCTCCCGGCGCTTATGTCATGGGCTTGGAACCCAGTAATTGCTGGGTTGACGGCCGTGCGGCACATCGGGAACGGGGTGAATTGGTGATGCTGGAACCCGGTGAGCAGCACCATTATGAAGTTGAGTTTAAGATTCTAGATGGTGAGGAAGAGATCACAAGCACGTTGGAAAAGCTAAAACAGGTAGAAATGTTTGAAAAGTTGAAATAAAAAGTTTTTTCTTCTTGACGACTATATTTTTTAAAGCTATCATAAAAACAATAAATAAGTAATATTACAACAATATAATAATGCATAATTACCGGTATTTGCTAGCTTTCTGCAACTTAACTTATGGTGTATCCTTCTAGATGCGCCGTAAAGAAAGGAGATTACCGTGGCAGAAGTAATTTTAAAAAACATTGAGAAAAGATACGGTGATTTTGTAGCGGTAGCCGATTTTGATCTGACCATCGAGAATGGAGAGTTTCTGGTTCTAGTGGGTCCATCCGGCTGTGGTAAAAGCACCACCTTGCGCATGGTGGCTGGATTGGATGATCCAACAGGGGGCGAAATTCACATCGGCAATAAAAACGTAACCGATTTGGAACCAAAAGACCGCGATATTGCCATGGTTTTTCAGAGCTATGCATTATACCCCCATAAGAACGTTTACGAAAACATGGCCTTTGCCTTGCGCATAAAAAAGCTTCCTAAGGAAGAGATTGACGCTAGAGTGAAGAAGGCCGCGGAAATGCTGGGTATTTCGCATCTTTTACATCGTCAACCCAAGGAATTGTCCGGTGGACAGCGCCAGCGGGTGGCCCTGGGGCGAGCCATTGTACGGCAACCGGCTGTTTTCCTGATGGATGAACCCTTGAGCAACCTGGATGCCAAGCTCCGGGTGGTCATGAGAGCGGAGTTAATCAAATTACACCGTAAATTGGCCTCTACGGTTATATATGTAACCCACGATCAAACAGAAGCTATGACCATGGGATCCAGGATTGTGGTGATGAAAGACGGACATATTATGCAAATCGGGAAACCAACGGACATCTACGATTCTCCAAAGAGCATGTTTGTGGCCGGTTTTATCGGCTCTCCGCCCATGAACTTTTTGAAGGGTACCCTTTACCGCAAGGAATCCGCAATTCACTTTAAAACCGAAGGGGTGGATGTGCCGCTACCGTCCCATTTGCTGCAGGTTGCGGAATCCTATTTAAATAAAGAAGTCCTTTTGGGAATAAGACCCGAAAACTTATATCCGGCTTGTGAAAATGACCACGAAATGAGTTGCTTGGTGGAAGTGGTGGAGCACGTGGGCGCAGAGTATATTTTGCATGCGAAAACAACCGGTGATACAGAAATTGTTATGACCATGCCCGCAAAGGTAGCAGCACCGCAAATTGGTTGCAGTCTTCTGTTGAAATGTGAAAAAGAGAAAATCCATCTTTTTGATCCTGAATCCGGTCATTCTTTAACTATACAACCTAAATAAAGCGAGGTGATTCAAAGAATAACGAATCAGAGCTTCAAATAATGCTGGGAAACTTTTGCCGAGACGCGCACATGGAGGGGGAGGTAATCAAATGTTTAAAAGTAAAGCAAAAAGGTATATGGCTTTATTGGTAACTTTAGTGCTGTCTGTTTCCCTAATTAGTGGGTGTGGGGGTCCTAAAGGGGACAGCAAGGGTGCCGGTGCTACGGGTGAAAAAATAGAATTGACATTTGTCAACTGGGCGGCTGGAGAAGCCTATACCAAAGACTTGAATAAGGTCATTGCCGAATATGAAAAGCAAAACCCCAATATAAAAATCAAAAATGTAAATGTGCCTGTTAGTGACATGCGCAACCAGTTAATGGTTATGGTTATGGGCGGTAATGTTCCCGACATTGCCCAAGTTCACGTAGGTGATGGCGTAATCCTGGCTACCATGAATGCCCTGGAGCCCACGGAAAATGTACTGCCACAGGAATTAATCAAGGATTTTAGACCGGAATTTTATGAGCCCGGCAAAGTGGGTGACAAACATTACCTAATTCCTTGGGCTCCTAATACCTTGACCTTTTATTACAACAAAACGTTGCTGAAAGAACTTGGCTTTGATCCCACTAAACCACCCCAAACTTTAGACGAGATGGATCAAATGATGAAGGTAGCCAAACAAAAAATGCCCGATGTGGTTGGCCTACAGTTGGACACCACCATTCGCACCGTTGGTTTAGCCCAAGAGTGGCCCTTTATGAACAACTTCCTGGAGCAGCCGGTCACCAATGATTCGGCCAAGGTAAATTCACCGGAGTTTATTCAATTTGGCGAATGGATACGCGGAACGGTTAAAAATGGTTATACCCTGGCAGGCAAGAAGTTTGGGGAGTTCAGACCACAGGCCAGCCAGAACCGGCTGCTTTTTGCCCTTGACGGACCCTTTTTGAGGGGTGTTGTTAAGAGCTTTGACAAGAATATTACCGATGAACAGTTTTTTGAAACCTGGGGCGTTGCACCACTACCCATGGGACCAACCGGCAAGAACTTTTCAGCGCCTGACGACCATACATTGGTGGTCATGAAAGCCTCCCAGCATAAAGAAGAAGCTGCTAAATTCGCCGAGTTTTTAGTGAACAGTGAGTATACGATGAAAAATTATCATGGTCCTCTGGGCTTCCTGCCCCCGACCAAAAGCGCTGCAGAAAAATATCCCGACTTGTTTAACGATCCCATCCGCAGTGTCATTTTAGAAAAAATTGTACCGACACTTACCCCGCTGCCATTTGGTCCTAACTATGCTAAACTGGGCACGACTCTGATGACCGGGGTTCAAGAGATCATCACCACAGATAAGCCGGTTAAGCAGATTCTCGATAATACACAGACTCAATTAGAGGGTGTAATTAATGGCCAGTAAATCAACTGTTAATCGTCCTATAATTCGTATAGGAGGCAAGCGGAGTTTTCTCCGCTTGCCGCTCCACTCCATTTTGCTGCTGCCGGCCATTGCCGTGCTTCTTTTGGTCATTCTCTATCCCCTTGTCAGCAGCGCTATACTCAGTTTTTTTCATTATAATTTGACGGATCCATTGAATCACGGTTTTGTTGGAACAGATAATTTTACCAAGCTGGCCCATGACGGCAACTTCTGGCTGTCTTTGAAGAACACCTTAGTTTTTACCTTTGCCTCGGTTATCATTAGTTTGCTGGTAGGTTTAATTGTAGCCATTGCAGTGGATCAACTACCGGAGAAATACAGTGGATTCACCCGGGGTCTTATTTTAGCCCCCTGGATTATCCCGGCGGTGGTTGTAGCGTATCTCTTTATGTATATTTTTGATGTGGAAGTGGGCTTAGCCAATTTCATTTTGCAGCAACTACACATCATTAAGGAATATCTGCCCTGGCTGATGCGGGGAGATCTGGCCATGACCGCCTGTGTTATCGCTAATTGCTGGAATCAGATCCCCTTTTATATTTTGATGTTCGCTGCCGGATTAAAAACCATCCCGCAAGATGTAAAAGAGGCCACTCTGGAAATGGGCGCCAATCGCTGGCAGGAATTTTGGCATGTAACGCTACCCTATCTGAGAGGAATTATTGTCATTACCTCCCTTCTGCAAATTATTCGCAACCTTAACAACTTTCCGATTATCTACACCATGACCGGTGGCGGCCCGGCCTATGAAACCACCACACTGGTCGTATATATTTATCGTCTGGCTTTTGAAAACTTTGAACTGGGGTATAGCGCCGCCGTAGGCTTTATCTGGTGCGTTGTGCTCACCATCTTGGCCGGCTTCTATGTAAAAATGCTGACCAAAGATTTTTAAGGAGGAGTTAAGATGGCTGAGGTAAGAAAGCCGACAATCACTTGGAAGGCCACCATCTATGGGATTTTAGCGGCTACTTTTATCTGGACTTTATTTCCTTTTTATTGGATGTTCTGCACCGCTTTAAAACCGGAAATCGACCAATTTAAAGTGCCGCCGGACTTTTGGCCCCAAACCATTACCTTTGAAAACTTAATTAAACTTTTTGCCCCGGACTCTTTAATCGTTAAATTCTTCTTTAACAGCTTTGTTACGGCCATTGCCACCGTTGTGGTAACCGTTGTGCTGGCCACACTGGCCGGTTACGCATTGTCCAGGCTGCGCTTCCGTTTTCGTAAACAGATATTGATCAGTGTTTTGGTGACGCAAATGTTTCCTATGGTGGTGCTGCTCATTCCACTGTATCTTTTATATGTTAAGGCCGATTTACTGAACAGTTATTTGGGATTAACCATTGCCTTTACCTCTTTTGCCCTCCCTTTTGGCGTGTGGATGATCAAGGGCTTTATCGATTCGGTTCCGGTGGAAGTTGAAGAGGCGGCCATGGTGGATGGCTGTAGCCGTGTGGAAGCCATGTTTAAGGTTGTTCTCCCTTTGGCCACTCCCGGGATCGTGGCAACGGGTATTTTCGCCTTCCTGGACGCCTGGAACAACCTTTTGTTCCCCATGACGCTGGTCAATGATGTGACCATGAAAACACTTCCGCCAGGTATGCTGATCGCCTTCGGGGGTCAGTTCAAACACGACTGGGGCGGCATGATGGCCACCTCCTTCTTAACAACGCTGCCCATTCTGGTAATTTTCATCTTGGTACAACGTTATATTGTGGCCGGTTTAACCGCGGGGGCGGTAAAAGGGTAGCAAGCGGGGGGAGTCACCCTTTTTCCTTCTGTATGATTAAAAAATAATAGACAGACAGGTGGGATCAAGTTGATCAGAGTTGGCTTGATTGGGGCTGGCAGAATGGGTTGGGCTCATGCCGAAAAGCTGAGCAAAATGCCCGACGTTTCCCTGGTGGCGGTCCAAAGTCATACCGGCATAAGTGCCCAAGAGCTGGCTGAAGCTTTTGGGGCCAAGGCTTACACAGATTACAAAAGGATGCTGGACCATGAAAAGCTGGATGTGGTGTATATCACCACACCGGTATATGCCCATTATGATACGGCCATGGCTGTAATTCAGCGCAAATTAGATTTGTTTTTGGAGAAGCCCATCAGTTTGTCTCTTGGTGAGGCGGCTGCGCTGGTGGAAAAAGTGAAAGAAGCGGAGATACTGTGCGCCATTGGCCATATGTTCCGTTACCGCCGGTCGGTTCAAGCTGCGGCCGGCATGTTGGCTCAACGGCCGGTGTCCATGTTAAACGGTTTTTGGTATTGGACCAAGCCTCCTGTGAAACATATCGCCGATAAAGATTTGGGCGGTGGACCGGTTGTGGATCAATTGATCCATTTAATTGACCTTTGCAGGCTTTTTTGCGGAGACGTGGAAAGTGTTCATGCCTTTTATACCTTGAATGTGAGACAAAATGAAGATTTCAACAACTGGGACGGCTACGTATTAAATCTTAAGTTTAAAAACGGAGTCGTGGGTTCCATATCCGGTACGCTGGCCTTGTTTCCAGATATTAAAGAAGAAAGAAACTTTGAGACCATAGCCCTTGATATCGCTGCCAAAAACTTGTTATTCCGTTTTACTCCCCAAAAAACTATGGTTCTTTCCGAAACAGGAATGGAAATGGACGATTCCCAAACAGGCGATATTAACGATCAGTTTATACAAGCGGTTCGAACCAGGAGCAGGGGACTGATAAAAACCCCCATAGAAGACAGTTATAAAACACTGGCCGTGGTTCTGGCTGCCAATGACTCTGCTCAAACGGGAAAACCGGTTGTTATCGATGACTTTATCGAACAGAGCTTGATGAAAGGACCCTGCTTAGAAAAGGGAAAGGCTTAAGCCTTTCCCTTTGAGCCAAGCAATTCAATTTTTTTGGCAACCACTTGCATAACCCCTTCTTTCGCCGATGATCTGGCAAAACGGGGTTCATAAGCACCTGTTTTAAAATAGGCGGTTAACCCTTGCATCCAGCCAATTTTGAGTTCCGTGCCCACATTTACCTTACTAATGCCGTTACGAATCATGAGGCGAATGGTATCATCCGCGAGACCCGAACCGCCGTGAAGAACCAAAGGAACGTCGACCCGTTTTCTTACGGCCTGGAGCAGCGGTAGATCAAGACAGGGTTCCTTTTTTGTCATGCCATGGACTGTTCCAATGGCCGGCGCCAGGCTATCAATGCCGCTTTCCTGTACGAATATTTTGGCGTCTTCGGGGTCAACCAACGCAAGCTTTTGCTGGGCACCTTCCTGGGCCATATCTTCAGCACCTCCCACGGCTCCCAGCTCAGCTTCCACGGAAGCGCCGTATTTTTGGGCTAAAGCCACTACCTTTTGTGTCAGTTGAATGTTTTCTTGCAGCGGCAGTTCAGAACCATCGATCATGACGGAGGTAAAACCTGCCTCTAAACAGCGTTGAGCCTGCTCATAGGTATGGCCGTGGTCCAGGTGAAGCGCTACAGGGACCCTGGCAGCTTCCGCCACACAACGAGCCATAAAGGCTGCTGATTCCAGCCCCAGGTTTTCAATATAAATCGGGGTGATCATTAAAATGACCGGGGATGAAAGGGCTTCAGCCGTTTCAACAATGCTTTCCACCACATCTTGATTGTAAAAATTAAATCCAGGGACACCATAGCCGGATTGTTGCGCTTTCTTAAGTATGTCTTTGGATGAAATGAGCATGATCGTTCCATCTCCTTCATGATTATATATACAAATAGTAACAGAACCCATAAACATTGTAAATAAGCAATTATATAATATTATAATATTTATTTGGCCTAGGCGGGATTTTGCAAAAACCCAATTGACAGTTGTTTTTATTGCAGGTATGATTTAAATATTACAAACATACAACATTATATTAATGTTAATTATTAGATTTTAAAATAAGACAGGGAGTGGATGGAAAATGAGTCTTCGCGTAGCCTATTTGCCCTTGGGCCGTGTAACATTTGACATGGCCAGCGCCAATGCCTGTTATCAAAAATCCGTTGCCATGCTGGAAAAAATGGGACATGAAATGTTGGTTCCCACCGGGGTGCTGACTTCCCCGGAGGAAATGCTTGAGTTTATGGATTCCATTGACAAAATTGATTTAGTGGTTTTTCAGACCATTACCTTCATTGATAACCGTTTTGTGGTGGATTTATTGCAGAAAACGGCTGCTCCGCTGGTTATTTGGGCGGTTCGGGAGCCTTCCATCGATGGTGGCTGGCTGCGTCTGAACTCACTGACCGGAGCCTTTAGCAATGGCTGTGGTGCCGGTGTATTGGGTCATAAGACTTCATTTTTGTTCGGCAACCCCGGAGAAGAAGCGGTTGAACAAAAACTTGGCCGCATAATGGGTGTTTTGGCTGTAGTCAAGAAATTAAAAAATTTAAATGTAGGGATTGTCGGAAATACACCTCCGGGTTATTCCTTTGGGGATTTTGATGAATTGCAACTTCGTCAAATTATTGGTTCAAAAATTACTCGCATTGAAATGTACAAATTGCTGCATCAAATGAAAGCCGTAACGGATGAAGAGATCAACCATGTGATCAAGGAAGTCTTTCATGTGGTGGAGGGACTGGAGAACCTGCCCCAGGAACAGCTAAGGGCCTCCGCAGCTTTTTACTTTGTGGTTAAAAGGTTTGCCGAGGAAAATAAAGTGGATGCAGTCACCAGCCGCTGTTGGCCGGATACCTTTGATTTCTTAAATTTTGCTCCTTGTGGCGCTCTAGGTTTATTAAATGACGCCGGAATTCCCACTTCCTGTGAGGCTGATTTTAACGGTGTTTTAACCCAAGTAATATTAAATGAATTAACCCATAGCGTTACTTATTTTGCGGATCCTGTTTCCTTGGATGAAAAAAGAAACACTCTGATCTTCTGGCATTGCGGGACCGGAGCATGCTCGCTGGCAAGACCCGGAGTCAGCCCTCGGGCAAGCGTTCATCCCAACCGGAAAATGGGATTGGCCTTTGAGTTTGGGTTGAAGCCGGGACGGGTTACCATTGCCCGTTTGGGGAAAACGGCAGGTGGCTACCGATTGCTGATTGCCGGCGGCGAAGCCCTAGATGAGCCGCAAAAATTTTTAGGTACTTCGGTAGAGGTAAAAACCGATTATCCGGCATTAAAATTTGTCACAGCAGCCGTGGAGGGCGGCTGGGAACCCCATTATGCCCTGGTTTATGGTGATGTAAAAGAAGAGCTGGGGGAAGTGGCCAAGTATTTGGGCATTGAAGCGGTCTCTTTTTAATAAAATTGACAGCTATTGACAAATTATCCTGTACCTCCTATAATCTTAGCTAGATTGTAGAAAGATAGTAATATTGTAATATTGTCGGGTGGGTGAGCTGTGATGATCGACAAGACCAATCCAACGCCTCTACATTTTCAAATTAAAGAAGATTTAAGAAACCAGATCATGTCTAAGCGTTGGAGCAATGGAGAAACTTTTCCTACAGATAAGCAGTTGATAGAAAAATATCAGGTCAGTAGTACCACCATTCGGAGGGCGGTTTCCGAATTGGTGAATGAGGGACTGCTGGAACGCCGGCCTGGAAAAGGGACTTTTGTACGCATGAATGGCGTTGAGGAAAAGCTGGTTCGGTTGACCGGTTTTTTTGAAGAGATTTTGGAACGGGGAGCAGTACCCACCGCGAAGATTGTTCAGCTTGGGCTTGTTCCGGTTACGGAAGAACTTCTTGACTCATTTCCTAGATTAACCGTATTTGATGACAACGAAATCTTTTGTGTAGAGAAAATCCAATGCATGAATGGGGATCCCATTATGTATGTAAAAAGTTTTTGGCAGGCCCCCGTTGGACAGCTTTTTATGAACCGGGATTTGTCCGAGGTAGGCTTGTATCAGGTTTTGGAAGATAACAACATCCTATTGGAAGAAGCCGATCAATTTATTGGTGCCGCCATTGCGGATGAACTCGTAGCCAAAGAACTGGAAGTGCCTCTAGGCTCAGCCATTTTGGTGATGGAGCGTATCGCTTATTCGTCCAATCGTCCCTTGGAGTATTCTTATAACTACGTGCGGGCCGATCGATACCATTACTCCGTGAAAGTCAGCCGGAATAAAACTGTCAACAGTGGTGGAATCCTGCAAGTTTCAGAAATTGACTAAAGATTTTTTGTAAGCTGGCACTGTGTAAAACGGTGCCAGCTTTAGTTTTTAACTCAATACCCCTCTTTTAGATTTTCAGTTCCCCATTTGAGCAGATCCTGTAGAACTTTTTTCAAACCTTCACCCTTGGACGTAAGGGAATATTCCACCCGCGGAGGGACCTCCGGAAAGACCTGTTTGGCCACAATGGCTTCTTTCTCCAGTTCCTGCAGCCGGGAAGAAAGGGTTTTGGGACTAATTCCCGGCAGGGATTTTTGCAGTTGGCTGAATCTTTTAGATCCTGAGGAAAGCTCCCGGATAATGGATAAGGTCCATTTCCCGCCTATCAGGGCCAGGGTTTTCTGTATGGGGCAATAACATTCTTCTATCTTCTGTTCCGAATCATTCTTCACAATACTTCCCTCCAGTATAGCAATTTCGTAAAATGTAACTACTTCCTTTATGGAAGAAATGATATTAAACTTAATTTTAGCATAACTAAAATAAATGATAAACATAGGGGGATAGAAGATGAAAGTTCTCGCATTAAACGGAAGCCCGAGAAAAAAGTGGAATACCGCCACACTGTTGAAAAAAGCGCTGGAAGGCGCGGCTTCCCAGGGGGCGGAAACAGAACTGATCCACCTTTATAGCCTGAATTTTAAAGGCTGTTTAAGCTGCTTTGCCTGTAAAACCAAAGGCGGCAAGCATTACGGCCGGTGTGCGGTGGAGGATGATTTAACCCCAATTCTTAAGAAGATTGAGAAAGCCGATGCCATTCTGTTGGGCTCTCCCATTTACTTTGGCAATGTTTCCGGGGAGATGAGATCCTTTTTAGAGCGTTTCATGTTTCCTTATACAGCCTATAGCCAGCCCCGGATATCCCTTTTCCCAAAAAAGTTGAACATTGGGATCATCTATACCATGAATATTACCGAAGAAATGATGAAAAAGACCGCCTTGGATCAACATCTGGAACGCGATGAAATGATTCTAAAGAGACTGTTTGGCGACGTGGAAAGACTATATAGCTTTGATACCTATCAGTTTAAGGATTATTCAAAGGTAGTGGCGGACCTTTTTGATCCCGAAAAGAAGGCCAAAAGACGGGAAGAAGTATTTCCGGAGGATTGTCGTAAGGCCTTTGAGTTAGGGGCCAAATTGGCGGCAGCCGGTGGCAAATAATTTTTTTCGGAGGTTTTTACCATGATTGCTGTAAATCAGGATTGTATAAAGTGTGGAGTGTGCGCGGAAGTCTGCCCCGTGAGTATTCTGGATATGGGGCAGGACGGACCCAGCTTGCTTCATCCGAAGTCTTGTATTCAATGCGGCCATTGTGTGGCTGTTTGTCCCCAGGAAGCCTTAGACCATGAACAGTTTCCCCGGAGCCAGCAAGTTCCCCTGGAGCGTTATCCGGTTCTAGACCCGCTGACCGCAGCCCGGTTTTTGAGGTCCCGCCGCTCCATCAGAAGCTATAAAAATGAAGCGGTACCCAAGGAAAAGCTGCTGGAACTGCTTGAGATTGCCAGATTTGCACCCTCCGGCGGTAATAGTCAGGGATTGTCTTATATCGTTGTTACGGAAAAAGAATTGCTGAAGAAGCTTACGGCAGCAACGGTGGACTGGATGGAAGAAGAGATCCGTAAAGGGGTAGCCTGGTCCAAGGCCTATGAAGGGGTGGTCCGGGGTTACCGTAAAACCGGACGGGATTTAATTTTACGGGATGCTCCGGGGTTGATCGTGGCAACGGCGCCGAAGACCTTTCCCCTTGGCCACGATAACACTCGTTACTCTTTAGCCTATGTGGAATTATACGCTCCGGCCCTGGGTTTAGGATCCTGTTGGGCCGGGTTCTTTGAAATGTGCGGCGCTTCGGGTTATCCCGAAATCTACAGACTGTTGGATATTGCCGAGGGAATTACGGTGACTGGAGCCGTTATGGTAGGATTTCCTAAATATCAATATCACCGGTTAGTTGACCGGAATCCATTACAAGTGACCTGGAGGTAAAGAATCCCGGATAAAACCGGCGCCTTGTCCCGGCCCCTTTTTAAGAGTAAAATAAAGCGGGTATCCTGATTTTAGCCAGGATACCCGCTTTATTTTCTAAGTGCTAATTTGTCTTTTACGGTTTTTCTTTAAAAGTTTTATGGAAAATGAACTTTTTGCCGGAGAATCGACTCTTATAGGTGAAAGAGAGGTGCCGGGGTGGTAGAAGAACTTGTGAAAAAAGCCAAGCAAGGGGATAAAGAGGCTTTAATTCAACTAATCATGCTGCGGAAGCAGGAATATTATAAATTGGCCTATGTCTTTACCGGCAATGAGGAAGATGCTTTGGATGCCATGGAAGACATGATTGTCAGTGTATATGAAAATATAAAGAAATTAAAACGGGATGAAGCCTTTTACACTTGGAGTAAAACGATACTGGTTAATGGCTGTAAAAAAATATATAGAAACACCAGGAAAAACGTACCCATTGAAACCCTTGGAGAAGTTGCCGCCGGGGATGGCCTTCAACAAAAAGACAATCAAATTTTACTGGAGAAACATTTGGCCAAATTAAGTGATAAACATCAAGCGGTGATCCGGCTGCGGTATTTTTTAGATTTAGAATATCAGACTATCGCAGATATTTTAAAAATCCCCTTGGGAACCGTAAAATCCCGCCTGGCCTACAGCCTGGAGAGATTAAAAGAGAGTTTGGGGGGTGAGGTTTTTGAAGAACATTGAACAATGGTTAAATGACAAAAAAATTGAGATAGACCAATTAGAAGCGCCCCGGGAGTTGGAGTTTAAGCTGCGCAGTGCTTTGGCAAAGGCGGAAAGCCGGAGAAAAAAGGGTTGGGGAATCCGGGTGGCTGCTGCCTGCCTGGCCATTTTTATCATAAGCTATAACTTTAGTACATTCGCCTATTATGGCAAAAGGCTGGTAGGCTACGATCAGGTTATGGACGGCCCTTTAAACAAGTTGAACCAATTGGGCAAAGGACAGATCATCGACAAGAAGGTTACTTTTAACAATGGCGTGGTCATAACTTTAGACGGGATCATGCTGGATGAAAACCAATTACTTGCTTTTTATCGCATCCAGGACCCAACGGGCAAAGTGGATGTAGAGCAGCTCAATTTCCAAATGCAAATGGAAGGATTTTGGGGCAGATATTATATGCAAAGCGGCAGGGGGGAAATCAAGGAAGAAACCGGGGAAATGAAATGGGTTGCCAGCTTTGGACCCCCCGGTTTATTGGAGAAAAATTTACATCTAAAGATTGGGCTAATAACGGAGAAAGGGCTGCTGGAGGAAGAGGAGATTCTTTTTCCACTGGATAGAAATAAAGCCATGAGCACCACCTTAAAAAAGAATATCCGGCAAACCATTAGAGCAGAAGGAAGCAGCGTCCGGTTTGAGTCAATTTTAGCTTCACCTACCCGGACCGTTATAACGGGGTCCATAGAAAATATTCTAGAACTGGCCATAGACCAGATGAAGGGAGAGCGGATGCGACCGGAAGGTTTGTCCATAAAACTGCTGGCCAATGGTGAACCGGTGCCGCAGCAAGGGGCCGGAATGAGTACCGATATGAAAGGAATCACCTTTGAACATTATTTCGATCCTTTACCGGAAAAACTGCAATCCCTCCAGATTCAGGTGGATAGCCTCTCGGCAGATTATGATGTGAGGCAGGAAGTGGCGCTAAAAAAAGACGGGCAGGGGCAAAACATAGAGATTTTAGGCCAGAAGATTGAAATCAACCGCATTTATCAAGCTCAGGGCAGCAGCTATATCACCCTCACCACCGCGGAAACAACCCTGCTTACCAGGGTGTATCTGGTGGTTGACGGAAAAAAAGTAGCCCTTAAAAAGACCATAACGAATGACTACAAAAAACAGGCAGACGGTAGAATCCTGCACACCCGAACCCTGCATTTCCCGGAGACGGGTAAAAGTTACCGGTTGGACATTGAAAGAATGAGCTTTTTAAAAAACGTGAATAAGCGGATTAATATCCCTGTGAATTAATTCGTTATCCCTGACCTATGGAAGAACAAACCGACGGCAGGCACAGGGTATGGATACGAGCATGACCGAAGCAAATCCGCCTTTACTTATGGCAACCCGTGCCATGGGTAAAGGCGATGATTATTTTTTAGTCTTTACAAAGCAAGAGGGCTCATCTATAATAACTGTATTGGCAGTAATAGTACAGATGGTGCGGAAGGGGGGAGCCCATGTTTGATTTGGATTTAAGAAGTCGCTTACCCATTTATGAACAGTTGGTGGAAAAATTTAAGGAATCCATTATCAATGAAGTTTTAAAAGCAGACGAACAACTGCCATCGGTACGGACCCTGGCCCAGCAGTTGACCATTAATCCAAATACCATTCAAAAGGCCTATCGGGAGTTGGAAAGACAAGGATATATTTACTCCCTGCCGGGGAAAGGAAGTTTTGTAGCCAGCATAAGCCATCATAAAAATGATGAAAAGCTGGCCCGGTTAAAAGAAGAATTAATTAAAGTTTTATCGGAGGCTATGTATCTGGGCATGAAACAGGAAGAAATTTTAGCCGTTGTTTCTCAGGTCCATAGCACGGTGAGGAGGGGTAAGCGAAGTGATTGAAATAAAAGGGGTAAGTAAGTCCTTCGAGGACGTCAAGGCTTTAAAAGAAGTAACCCTCAGGATCAATAAAGGTTCTGTTTACGGATTAATCGGGTCCAATGGAGCGGGGAAAACCACCCTTCTAAAAATCCTGGCGGGAGTATACCAAGGGGATGAGGGAAAGGGTTATATGGCCGGCCAGGAGGTATTTGAAAATGTGGAGATTAAAGCAAAAGTTATTTTCATTCCGGATACTTTGTACTTTTTTTCAACCTACTCTGTGCGGGATATGGCCAATTTTTATAAAAATATTTATCCTACCTGGAACCAGGAACGTTTTGAAAAGTTAAAAACAGCTTTTGATATTGACATCAACAAAAAGATAAATCGACTTTCTAAGGGCATGCAAAGGCAGGTGGCTTTTTGGCTGGCTTTATCCGCCATGCCGGAATATCTAATTTTAGATGAGCCTTTGGACGGTCTGGACCCTGTGATGCGGCAGAAGGTAAAAAATTTAATCATTCAGGATGTGGCGGAGAGAAATATGACCGTTTTAATCTCCTCTCATAATCTGAGGGAACTGGAGGACCTTTGTGACACCATCGGTATTTTGCACCGGGGCGCGTTGATCTTGGAGAAGGAACTGGATGATTTAAAGTCGGACATCCATAAGGTTCAGGTGGCTTTTAAACAAGAGGTATCCGGCCCAATTCTGCAGGATATTCCGGTCTTATATGAAGAGAGCCGGGGCAGTGTCAGGCTTTTTATTATTCGTGGCCACAAAGAGGAGATGATAAGGCAGTTTAAAAAGCATGATCCGGTGATCTTGGATATTTTGCCTTTGACCCTGGAAGAAATCTTTATCTATGAAATGGGGGGGATCGGCTATGCCATTGAGAACGTCATTTTTTAATAAAGGCATTTTTATCGACGATTTAAAAAGATTCAGTTGGATCGGCATTTTGTACACACTGGCTTTGGTCTTTATTGTGCCGCTACATATCTTAATGATCCATGGCCAGGAAGAGCCCAATTACACCCTTTTAAAGGATTTATTTTACCCCGGTAACGGAGATGAGCTGTCCATCTTTGTCTTAGCTTTTGCCATTTTCACCGGAATTTTTATCTTTCGTTATATGCAGGTAAAGGCAACGTCAGATATGATGCACAGTCTGCCCGTTAAAAGACAGGTCTTATACCGGACCCATATTTTAACCGGCTTGGTACTGCTGACTTTGCCGGTATTCATAACAGCCCTGCTTTCCTGGATATTGAACGGTGCGCTGGGCTTAGGAAGCTACTACGGCTTTCAGGATATTGTTCAATGGGCCGGTTTTATCATCTTAATGGAGCTGCTGATCTTCCTTGTTTGTGTTTTTGTGGGCACGCTGGTGGGTATGTCCGTCGTTCAGGGGGTTATCACCGTCATCTTCCTGTTCCTGCCTTTAGGATTAACGGTTTTGTTCACAACCGCTTTGGACACCTTCCTCTATGGATTTACCTTTAATATAGCGCTGCAGGAGGCCGCCCTTTCCCCGGTAGTAAGACTGATAGAAGGGTTTAAGGATCATATGAGCAGCGCCGAAGTCATTACAGATATCCTTCTTTGTCTGGTATTGTATTTTGTATCTGAATTTTTATACCGTAAGAGAAAAATGGAAGTGGCTTCTCAGACTATTGGCTTTCAACAATTTCGCTGGATTTTTAAATACGGCGTAACCCTATGCGCCATGTTAGTGGCAGGCTTTTATTTTAAACATTCCCAGCAGCACATCGGCTGGATTTTATTTGGCTACCTGGCAGGCTCCTTGCTTGGCTATTTTAGCGCAGAAATGATTCTCAAAAAATCCTTTTGGGTTTTTAAAAATATAAAAGGCTATTTAATTTATGCGGTTGTAGCCATGGTCCTCTTATTAGGGCTGCAGGTTGATCTGGTTGGTTATGAGAAGAAACTTCCCGACGTTAGTGAGATCGAAAGCGTTGCTTTTGGCAGTGGCTTTTACGAACTGAGAAACGGACAGAATGTATATGTTGAGCAAAAAGACATCGCCAATATTCAAGGACTGCACAGGCAACTGGTGGCGGACCGGTCGGAAAATAAATATGGGGATAAAAAATCAACCGAGCAAATGGTCTTCGTATATCAGCTAAAGGACGGCAGTCAATTAACCAGGGGTTATTCTGTTGCTCACGATCGTTATGCCCAATATTTAAAACCCATTTGTGAGTCTATGGAATACAAAAAATTTCAATATGAAGTTTTTAAAGTAGATAGTCCGGATGTTGAAAAAATTACCATTCGTCCCGCCTATAGCCGGCAGGATAAAAAGGCCGTTATCCTGGACCCGGAGGAGATTAACGAAGCCATCGAAGTATTACGGCAGGATATTGAAGATGAAACCTATGAGCAGATGACCGACAACAAGGTTCCTTGGGCCAGTATTCATTTGTCCATTGCCAATGACAAGCTGAAAAAGTATTTGGATTTGTATCCGGACATGGATCGGGAAAGAACGGAGATCTCCTTTGGCGCCTCTTGGAAAAAGTCTTACGTTCGTTTTGAGGCCTGGCTGGAACAAAAGGGTTATTTAGACAAGGCCAGAATTCTACCGGAAGAGATCGACTATGTTGTGGTAGAAAAAATCGAGGACTTCCAGCAGTGGGAGGAAAAGCGGCGAAACGGGGAATGGATTAATGAAAAGAGCACCAAGAGACTGGAAATCCGGGATAAAAGCCAGGTTGAAGAATGTTTAAGAAGCCAAACCGATGTATGGGGAGAAAATCGTAACCGCCGGTACATTATCGGATTTTATGCCGAGGGGTATGGCAACATCGGGTATGGAAGTTTTAACGAGGAGCAAGTTCCCTCCTTTATTAAAGAGCGATTATAGCATAAGCAGTGAGCGAGGCATCCTTCATTTGACCTATGGAGACAAAAACCCGGTTTTAACCGGGTTTTTATCATTATCCGCTTATAAAGGGAACTCATAGCTTCCAATTTTAGGTCTTAGAAATACAAAAAATTGCTTTTTCGCTTTGTTGCCAGCGGAGAAGCGGTGCAGGCCGAAGGCCACGATTATTTTAACCGATTTGTAACCCTTTTGTCGTCCGGTTAAAGTAACATAGAATTATCAACTACCATCGCCCGAGAGGAGACTCCATATCATGAAAAGACAAATTAAAAAAAGCGTGAAGCGACAAGCATGCGCCTTTATTCTGGCAGCGGCCATCCTGGCCGGGGGACACGCTGCTTCACCGGCCCTTGCAGCCACCCAGCCTCCGGACCCTTCAGCGGTAAACAGTCTGCCGGCCCTTGATTCCGTTGCGGATCAGACCGGCCTGTTGGTCCGGGACCCCCTTACGATTCTAGGCCTGAACTACCAGGAATTGTTGGAGTTGCAACCGGGGGGCCAATTGCAATATAGCACCGGTATCGCTGGGAAAATCCTGTCCCAAGTGCAATTTACAGAGAGATGGTTTGCAATGGAAAAGCCCGTGCTGGCAGAGTATGCTGTTTCCGGGGACAAAACCCAGCGTATTCAACAGATCACCCTTCATTTCCCGAAAGAAACCAACCGGGAAGAATTGATGCAGCAAATAACCCGGGCACTCAATGAACCAACCCTTCAAGAAACAAGTCAACCGGGAGATTCCTCTGATTATTCCGCTGGTTGGATTAAAGGCGGGGTGGTCTATAACCTGAAAGATACCGGCGGCTTCATGGAAATGTCTATTTTACCGGCTTTGTTTCAGGAGGCGGAAAAGTATAACTTGCCGGAGAATACCTATATTCTGCAGCAAGCGCTGGAGGATGTAACCGGCGACGGTCAAAAAGAGCGTGTCACTCTGTTGGGCAAACGGTTTGACGACACCGCCATGTATATGGAACACCTGTATTTGTTGGCCGAGGACCCGGCTAAGGCTGAGGAGCAGGGGATTTTAATTAAACTGCCGGAGGAGTCGGACGGGGGTTATGGCGCGGAAATGCAGTTGTTGGACTTTAACGGGGATAAAGTAAAGGATTTGTTCGTTACGGCCAATACCGGCGGCAGCGGCGGATATTACAATCATCATATCTACTCTTTAAAGGATGGGCAGGAAAGAATTCTTTACCAACCCGCAGAGGAAAACCAATTAAATATTACCGGTTCCCTGCAGGATCATTATCAGGCGGTGTTATTTATAAAAGAGACCAAGCAGTCCTATACCATTAATCTGCAGGACCGTAAGGATCTCTATCAGGAGCTGAACGTGTATAAAGGCGGCAAACTCTTGGAAAAAGTAGAGGTTTGGCACGGCGGCTACAACTCTCTGGCGCCGGTGGATGTTAACCAGGACGGGATATTTGAACTGGCAGGCGTACAAACCATTAAAGGCACCAGTAACGCCGATTCCATTGCCCAGGCCACTTCGTTGTGGCGTTTTAATGGCCGGCAGTGGGATTTACTGCAGGCAGAGGTGAGTAAAAGGGAGTAGCACCGGATCGCATCATTCATTATTTCACAAGCCGGGTCCCGGATACTTGAAAATCGTGGCAGTTATTATATAATAATGACATGGCAACGGGGCCTACCTTATATTTAGGTAGGCCATTTTTTGTTGGGGGGATAGGATTTTGGCAAATAATGATCTGGTTATCGATGCATCGGTCCTAATCGGCGAACTAAAAAATGCCAATCAAGAGATGAGCAATGTCATTGAATCCATTGAAGACATTGCGGTACGGACAAACTTATTGTCACTAAACTCAGCCATTGAGGCAGCAAGAGCGGGAGATGCCGGCAGAGGATTTAGTGTAGTGGCTTCTGAAATTAAAAGACTGGCCACCAACAGCTTAGCTTCTACCAAAGAAAGCACAAAAATTATTGAAAATATCCAAAGCAAGGCCAATGAGGTAATGGCCGTTCGAACCGCGGATGTAGCCTATGATACCATTGATAAAATTGATAGGAATCTTTTTGAACGCAACTGTGATGCCCAGGCTTGGGCAACTTTTGATAAGGTAAGAAATTGCTTTTGTACTGCGGATACCGAGCGCTTTTCAGCAGCTAATGAGCTTTTGAAAAACCTGGTGGAAATCTATGAGGTTTATCTTGATCTTTATGTATTGACGGATGAAGGTGAAATTGTTGCCGCAGGCGTCCGGCGTGAACTGATTGGAAAAAACATGGGGGATAAAGACTGGTTTATAGAAGCCAAAGCGGCCAATGCCATCTCTGTCAGCGATCTTTATCATTCCGCCGTGGAGAATTTTCACACCGTAGCCTATACCTGTCCCATCCGCAGCGAAGAGGGGAAGATTTTGGGGTATTTCTCCACCCGGTTTAATTGGGAATATATCTATGACATTATTGATTCAGCGCGCATCGGCCATAATGGGGACATCTTCATTATTAATAAGGAAGGGTTTGTGATCGCCTGTCGCAGCCGGAAGGACATTTTAACCGCTAATTTAAAACACCTTGCTGCAGCCCAGCGAGCCATGCAAGGAGAAACCTACGGCTATCTTTTGGATAAGGATGCCCGGGGCAATATCAAAATTTATGGCTACGCCCATACCCGGGGTTATAACGCTTATAAAGGGAAAAACTGGTCGGCCATTATCTGTGAAACCCTTTAACTCCGGCGTAGCATGATATAAAATAAATAGCCCGGAACAAATCCATTTCTCTTGTTTTTTGTTCATCCGGCACGGGACCACAGGCAATAATCTTGTGGTCTTTTATTCTGCCTAAGTGGGAGGGAACTTTTCCCCGTTACGTATTTATGGCTGAAACGTGTCATTGTTAGCGGTGAAGAACTTAAGAAAATCTTAAATATTTTGCTGACCGGATATTAAGAATTGCCTTTTATAATTTAGCTAGCTCAACAGGAGTACCCCTTGAAAGGAGCGTGAAAGTAGAATATGGATCATTACTTTGTGTTGGTTGTGGATGATGAAGAAGAAATCCGGGATGCCGTAGAAATCTATTTGAAAAATGAAGGCATCACCGTTATAAAAGCAAAGGACGGGATTGAAGCCATTGAAAAATTAAATGAGCAGGTGATTCATCTCATTATTTTGGATGTCATGATGCCCCGTCTGGATGGAATTGCCACAACCTTTAAGATCCGGGAAAAGAAAAACATTCCCATTATTATTTTAAGTGCCAAAACCGAGGATACCGATAAAATTTTAGGGCTGCAAGTTGGCGCCGACGATTATGTCACAAAGCCCTTTAATCCGCTGGAATTGGTGGCCCGGGTCAAATCCCAGTTAAGAAGATATGTCACTTTGGGCACCTACGAAGGAATCAGAAAGGTGATTGATCTGAAGGGCCTTACACTGGACCAGTCTGCCAAAGAAGTGACGGTTCACGGGGAGGTTGTCAAGCTAACCCCCCTTGAATACAAAATTGTTGAATTATTAATGACCAATGCCGGACGGGTATTTTCAATCAATGAAATTTATGAGCGGGTGTGGAGGGAACCCGGCTATAATGCGGAAAACACCGTTGCTGTACATATTCGTAAAATTCGAGAGAAGATTGAGATTGATCCAAAAAATCCAAGATATTTAAAGGTGGTATGGGGAATTGGCTACAAGATGGAAAAATAAAGTCGGCCTGGTGGCCTGGATATTATTGTTTACCTTTGGCTTGAGCGGCACCCTATCGGGAGTGTTTCACGGAAGTGAGTACCTTCAAAGAGATTATTTCCAAACCCAGAGGTTTGATGATCAACTCAGTCAATTTACTGATTACTTAAATCTATTTGAGTTAAATAATCCGGGTAAAGAAGAAATGAAAAAAGAGATTACCGTTACCGACGATGAAGTAAATGAGTATCGCTACCGCTATGGAGAGCTGCCTGTGCAAATTGCGGATATCCAGGATCAATACGAAGGTAAAATTCAAGATGCCTTGGCAAACCGGAACAATGAATTGGCCAATATCTATACTGCCGAAAGAGATGAAAAAATAAAAGATATCACTAATAACTTTAAAAACGACGAATATGTTCGGGAAAAAATTATAAAAGAAAAAGAACAGGAGATTGACGAGTATTTCCGGAACTTGGAAAGTCATCGTCCGGAGTTTACAAGGCTTAATACCGAGTTTAAGTATTATTTAAAGGATACTGCAACCGGTGAAGTCTTTACCAATTTAACTGCAGTAACCGATAGGAACGTAGATGAGTGGATAAACAGCCGGAATACCCTATTTATCCGCAGTTATCCTACGGCAGAGCAGGGCTATCTTTCAACCGGGGAACAGATGAATTATTGGGGATATAACGAGACGGTCGATTCATTTGCCAAAAACCGGATGTTCGAAGGAAAAATCGCGGTGGCTAAAGCAACAGCCGGAGCAAGCAGTATCATCAGGAGTTATAATGGCTATCAAGAAAAACAAAGAATCTTTTTCATCTACGCCTTGAGTTCCGTAATCGCTTTAGGCATCAGTATTTATTTGTACAAGAAGATACCTTTATCCCAGCTCGTTGCCGGGGAAAAATGGCAAGGAGCCTATAATCTAATCCCCATTGACGTAAGTGTGATCAGTCTGACTTTTTTCGGGTTATTTACGTTAACGCTGTTGACCATGAATGAGGTGAATGGCAGCCCTCCGGTTTTTATTAAAGAAACTCTTTTTCATGCAATAGGGACCGCCCTTTTGGTTGCGATAACCGCTGTTCAGGGATTTTTTCTTTGGCAGAGGATAATGAATGGCTGTGGGCTGAAGGAAGAATGGCGAAATAGTTTGCTCTGCCGGGTTTACCGGGGGATTAAGGACGCCTTTTTAATCCGCAGCGTGGGGATCCAGGTTTTAATTGTTTTGCTGCTGGTATTTGCTTTCGGCGCGGGGATTGTAATTGTTGGGATTGAGCCCCGGGTCCTGCTGGTTTATGCTCCGGTATGTCTGGTCATCGGGCTTCCCATGATCTATTTCATCGCAAGGAGCACCGGCTATTTTAACCGTATTGTGGGTCACACGGGTGAACTGGTGCAGGGAAATCTGGAACCGGACTTGCCGGTAAAAGGCAAATCGCCGTTGGCTCATTTGGCACAACATATCAATGCCTTAAAGCACGGGGTTAAAACCTCCCAAAGGGAGCAAGCGAAGAGTGAACGATTAAAAACAGAACTGATTACCAATGTCAGCCACGACTTACGAACACCGCTAACTTCCGTGATTACCTATACCGAACTGCTGAAAACCCCGGGCCTGGCCGAAGAAGACCGTGAAGCATACATCCAGATCATTGATCGCAAAGCCAAACGCCTAAAGGTATTGATTGACGACCTTTTTGAAGCGTCAAAAATGGCCAGCGGCAGCATTGAACTGGTAAAGGACAGAGTGGATCTGGTTCAGCTTTTACAACAGGCACTGGCTGAGCACAACGAAACCATGAGTAAGTCAACTTTGCAAATTCGGGTGTCAAAGCCGGATAAACCCCTTTACGCCCTGGTGGACGGACAAAAACTATGGCGCGTTTTTGATAATCTGCTGGTCAATATTTTTAAATATTCCTTAGAAAATACCCGGGTCTATATTTCCGCCAAGGCTTTACCCGACAAAGCGGTTATTGTATTTAAAAATGTGGCCAAATATGAGCTTGGCGAAGATGTGGATGAGCTGTTTGAACGCTTTAAACGGGGCGATGCATCCCGCCACACGGAAGGTTCCGGATTGGGACTGGCCATTGCCAAATCCATTGTGGATCTTCATGGCGGAAGTTTGGAGATTGAAGTAGACGGTGATTTGTTTAAAACAACGGTGTCTTTAAATACCCTGGATTGAAAATTAATTAATCAAAAACTGGAACTGTGGCAAGATAACGTAGAATAGCGCCTCAAGGAACAGGCAGATAACCCAACGAACCACCGGGCTAATAAAAGAATAGAACACGGATTGAACGGATAATACGGATTTTCGCGGATTTTAATTAAAAATTACAAAATCCGTGGAAATCCGTATTATCCGCGTTCTATCCTTTTTTGGAATTAAAGGCCTGCGCAATCCAACCATTCCGGGTTCCTTTGGCAATATCCCTGGGCAAGGGTAAAAGGAGTGGGCCTAATTGGCAAAAACTTGCATTCCAATTTGTTATATGCTATACTGAATTAACATAAATTAGATCCTTGATCACATATTGTAAAGGGTTGTTATTTGTGCGATAAAACCTTTTACAATATGTGATCTCTATTTTTCTTTGGAAAATAAAAAAGGACCTGTTAAATTAAAATTTTGGAGGGAATATGATGCAAGGTACAGTTAAATGGTTTAATGCGGAGAAGGGTTTTGGCTTTATTGAAGTGGAAGGCGGCGGCAAAGATGTTTTTGCCCATTTCAGCGCCATAACCGGTGACGGCTACAAAACCCTGGAAGAAGGCCAACGCGTTGAATTCAACATAGTAGAAGGCAATCGCGGACCACAAGCAGAAAACATTGTAAAGTTATAATTTAGACAAAACGGCCCTTTAACAGTGTTAAAGGGCCGTTTGTGTAAGCGTAGAAAAAGTTACAGGACATTATAAAAAATAGGCTCCAACTAATTATTAATAGCATCGTTCAGCAAATCAAGGGCTTGTTCTTCAGCGATGCCTTTTACCAGTACAAGTTCACTGATTAATATTTGCATGGCATTATCCAACATGGCTTTATCCCCTGCGGCAAGGGCTCTCTTTTTACCCATGAGCATGAGCTCCCGGATCACCTGAGCTCCCTGGTAAATATCGCCACTCTTCATTTTATTCATGTTGCTGCGGTATCTCTGGTTCGGCTTAAGGGATGGTTCTAATTCTCCATCATTGAAAGTAGTAAATACGTCTTCCAGTATATCTAAATCTACAATGGGTCTAATGGGAATGTTAGACTCCAGAGGAAACATTACTTGCATGTTTCGAATGTTCATGATATAGTAAAACTGCTTGTTACCAAGAATTTCCTTTTCTTCAATGGCTTCAATAATACCAGCCCCATGCATAGGATAAAAAACTTTATCGCCAATTTGAAACACAAAAGGTCACCTCCTCTTAGAGTAACTTCATAATTATACCACAAAAATAATAAAATATCAAAAAATTATCTTAACATAGGGATTTTACTCATGTCAATATATTTAGTTTTTTAAGTGCTAATTTATAAATTGCCCGGGGTTTCAAGTCTGTAGGGACATTATATAGGCACAGGTTTCTCCATGTCGGCTCAAATAGAAAACCTATGGGGTTTAGCTGCCCATAGGTTTCTTTGCACGGATGACCTTTTAAGAAGAAAGGTAAAAATCTGTGAGAAGAGGAGATTTACAGGGATACGCAAGGACTGCCCAGTTTCCTTTGCAGCAGGGTGCCAACCATGCTGGGGCGGTCGGCAACCAGTGCTCCGGCCTGGGTTAAAGCCTGAATTTTATCGTCAACCGTTCCTTTGCCGGCTGTAATAATTGCCCCGGCGTGACCCATCTTGGTTCCTTTAGGTGCGGTTCTGCCGCCCATGACGGCGATGAGGGGTTTTGTAAACAAGCCGTTTTTCATTGATTCGGCAACTTCCTCTTCCATGGTTCCGCCAACCTCGCCAATCATCACCACCGCAGCAGTGTTGGGATCTTCCTGAAACAGGGGCAGCAGTTCTGCAAAACGTGTAAAGGGAACCGCGTCGCCCCCGACACCTACAATGGAGGTTGACCCGAAGCCGGCCTTAACGATTTGGGCCGTAATTTCATTGGTTAACGAGCCGCTTCGGGTCATGACGCCAATGCGGCCCGGTTTATAGACCCGTTCCAGCCAGAAGGGGAAAAATCCCATCATTGATTTCCCGGTGGAGATTATGCCGGTGGTATTTCCGCCGATGACCGTAGCCCCAACGGATTTAGCCGCTCTGCGGATCTGCACCTGCTCATGTAAAGGGATGCCGTCGGCAGTGACTACGATGGTTTTAATTCCCGCATCTAGAGCTTCAAAAATGGCCCCCATGGCAAAGCGCGGGGGAACAAAAAGGAGGGAGGCGTCCACCGGATGATGATCCATAGCCCGGCGAACCGTATGGTAGACCGGTATATTCTCCACCAATTCACCTTCTTTGCCGGGAGTCACGCCGGCGACCACCTTTGTTCCGTAATCAATCATGTGTTTTACCCAGAAGCGCCCTTCTTTTCCTGTAGCTCCCTGTACCAGAATGCGGGTATGGGAATGAATAATGATGCTCATTTGGAACCACCCCCTGCAAATTCCACTGCTCGTTTAACCGCTTCCTCGGTATCATTAAGCGGTTCTAGCCCCACACTTTTTAGTAAGGCCATGGCTTCTTCTTCCCCGGTGCCCCGAATGGCGGTGATGATGGGAATGGTTGGTTTTAAATCTTTCACCGCTTCCACAATCCCCTGGGCCATAACGTCCGCCCGGGCAATGGTGCCAAAGGTGGATATGAGTATTACTTTGGGATTGCTGCTGAGCATCATCTCCATGCACTGATGGGCTTTGCGATAATTGGGGCCGCCAAATTCCAGATAATTGGCCACCGTTCCACCGGCATAATGAATTAAATCAAAAATAATATTGGTTAAGCCCGCGCCGGCACACATTAAGCCGATATCCCCGTCAAACTGGATGTAAGGGATGCCTTCCCGGGCCGCTTCATATTCTAAATCATTATTAAAATATTCTCTGGTGATTTGGAAACGGCCCTGCCGGAATAAAGCATTATCATCCAGGCTTACTTTGCCGTCGGCGGCGATAAGACGGCCCTCCCTGGTAATCATCAAGGGATTGATTTCCACCAAGTCGGTCTCATATTTTTGGAATACCTCATATAGTTTCATTAATAACTGGCAGCCCTGTTTGGCCTGTTCACCTTGAAGTCCCAAGGCATACACCAGGTTATAAGCCTGATAAGTCATCAGACCCACCGCTAAATCAACATATTCCACAACTATTTTTTCCGGGCTGGTCCGGGCAATTTCTTCAATTTCAACGCCCCCTTCTAGGCAAGCCATGATCATGGCTGATCCGGAGACAGGATCAACGGTAATGGATAGGTAGATCTCATGATCAAATTCAACCGCGCTTTCGACCAATACTTTCCGGCTGGTTAAGTCAAAAATGCGCTGGGCCTGGGTCCGGGCTTCTTCCATGGAAGCCACCTTGGCGATTAAACCGGCCTTGCCCCGGCCCCCTTGTAAAACCTGGGCTTTAAGAACACAAGGAAAACCGATGCTTGAGACGGTCTCTTCCAATTGATTTAGATCATCCATGATCCTGCCTGCGGGAACGGCAATGCCTTGCTCCTGAAAAAGCATCTTTGCCTGATACTCAAATAGCTTCATGTCTCACCCTCCTTTGCTATTTTCCGTACTTGGACCAATAGGAACCAAAAAGTTTTTCTTCCGAGGGGATCACCTCCGGGATGGTCCTGGATACTTTGGTGATATTCATAAAATGTTTATAATTCAAGTTATCCCCGATATTATTCCCCGCCCAGGTCCCGCCGCCCATGGAAAGGGTAAAATTCATACCGTTATTAAAATTGCCTCCGTTACCAAAGCACTGTATTTGGTTGATCATGATACGGCAGACATCCATTTCAAAGCCAATGCGTTCAATATGGGATTCATCGGTGGTGTGCAACCCGCAGGAATGGCCCCGCCCAACATAATTGAGAATCCTTTTGGTAATTTCCAGTGCGTCGGAAAAGTCCTTGACTTTGTATAAGGCCGCCACCAGTGCCAGTTTTTCCCCGGAAAAAGGATAAGAGCGACCCACTCCCGTTTCTTCAACCAGAAAGAAGGAGGCTTGTTTGGCCTCGGGATTGGTAAAACCGGCTGCTGCGGCCATAACCTCTGCGGATTTTGCCGTGGTTGCTCCCTTGCGTTTGCCCGTGGCTTCATCCCACATGGCTTTTTGCAGTTGAGCTTTCTCCTGTTCATTGCATAAATAAGCGCCCTGTTTTTTTAGTTCTTCAATCATTTGATCATAGACGCCGGCTTCCACAACAATGGCGTTATCGCTGGAACAACTGGTGGCATAGTCAAAAGTTTTACTTTTGGTAATCCTGGAGGCCGCATCCCCGAGGCTTGCCGTGCGATCTACGATGGAAACCACATTTCCCGCGCTGACGCAGGCATTGGGAGTGCCGCAGGACTGTCCCGTTGCCACGTTTTTGCCGGATCCTGTAACCGTCACCATATCGGCCTGCTTCATCAACTCATAGGTTAATTCCTTGGAAACCGGTGCCGGAAGCATCTGCACCAGGTCTTGGGGCGCCTGGATCTTGGCCAATTCTTCATGGACATAGGCAAGAAATTTGGCGCAGGTGGTGGCTCCTTTGGGGGAGGGGGCGAGAATGACGGCGTTTTTACTTTTAAGGGCAAACATGGATTTATTGGCCGGTGTTGCTCCGGGGTTGGTGGAAGGACATACGGCCGCCACAACGCCTACGGGTTTGGCAATTTCCAGAATCCCTTTTTTGCGATCCACTTTAATAATGCCTACGGATTTGGCCTGAGGGTCCAATAAGTCCCGCAAAGCGCCAAAGGTCTTACGCCGATTTTTAAGGACCTTATCTTCATATTTGCCTAGGCCGGTATCCTGTACGGCTATTCTGGCCAACTCCTCCGCACGGTCCTGCCGGTAAATAGCCCAGGCAACCGCCTGGACCAATTCATTGGCTTGTTCCTGGCTGTAGTCTTTAATTTGCTCCATGGCCCCACGGGCCTTGCGCACTAATTCCGCGACGATTCCTTGAACATCCCGTTCACTCATGGGCGATTACCTCCTAGCTCCTGTGATGTTACTCCCAGTTTTTATAATCCAGGTGAGAATATTGGGGCAGGTGGCGGGTGGGCAGGGCAAGGGCATCCTTCCGGAAGGGAGGAGCAAGCTGCGTACCGTCACAAACAATTTCGAGAACCGTAGGCTTCCGGCTCTTCAAGGCCTGGTCCAGGGCTTCTCCCACCTGGCTGGGACTGTCTACACGGATGCCCTGGGCGCCCATGGCCTGGGCCACCGGGACAAAGCTTTCGGGATTGGGAATGTCCGCACCCACAAAACGGTTGTTATAAAAGTCCACCTGATTTTTCTTCTCCGCGCACCAGGCCCCGTTTCTAAACACACAAGCCACCACGGGCAGATTTTGTTCAACCGCCGTACTGACTTCATGCAGGCTCATACCCCAGGCGCCATCCCCAATAATGGCCGCCACCGGAGCCTCCGGGCGGCCCAATTGCGCACCAAGGGCGGCGGGGTAGGCAAAGCCGGTATTACCAAAGGTTAAAGCGGCGATGTGCATGCCCTTATCCCGAAAACGCAGGTAGGTGTTGGCGGTGGAGGCCACGTTGCCAATGTCTGTGGCTACAATGGCATTCTGGGGCAGGGCCCTTTGAATTTCCAATAACGCCCGCCGGGGATTGATGGGGTTGCCGTCCACCATGGCCAGGTTGACGGTTTCTTCTTCCCAATCCTGCTGCCGGGCGCTAATCTGGTTTAAACGCTCCTCATTGATTTGCGGCTGGGGAATTTTGGCCTCCAGGCCCTTTAGGATTTCCAGGCTGGCTTCTTTGGCATCGCCGACGATACCTACCTCAACGGGATGAGTCCGGGCAATGTGCTTGGGATTAATGTCAATTTGAATGATCTTGGCGTCTTCCGGGAAATAGTGAATGTCATACTGGGGTAAGGTGCCAAACACGGAAAGCCTGGTTCCGATAGCCAGAATGACGTCCGCCTCCTGCAGGGAATACATGGCGGCTTTGGAGCCCATATACCCGATGGGTCCCACCATCAGTTCATGATCGGCGTAAAAGCCGTCGTTATGGAGGTAGGTAACCGCAACCGGGGCGGTCAAGTGTTCGGCAATTTTGGCCACGATGTCTTTGGCCTGGGAATCTACAACGCCCCGGCCGGATACAATGACCGGGCGTTGGGCCTGGGCCAACAGTTCGACGGCCCGGTTCAGGGACTCCCGGGAACCGCAGCCTCGGGCATCCACACGATATTGGTGGGGAGCCAGGATGCGTTCCTCCAGCTCGCCGTAAAAATAATCTCGGGGAATGTCATAAAGCACCGCACCCCGTTCGGCATAAGCGATACGGAAGGCCGTTCTCAGGCAGTCGGCAGCCCTTTTGGGATGGGGAACCCGTACCGTGGCTTTAGTAATGGCCCGGAAAACAGACACCTGGTCACACTCCTGGAAGCCGTCCCAGCCGATGGTGGGAGTACCCGCAGAAGGGGATATAACAACCAGGGGAGTGTGAGCCATATTGGCAGCCGCCACCGAGGTAACCATGTTGGTAATTCCGGGGCCGTTTTGTCCCACGCAGACGCCGCATTTACCCGTGACCCGGGTGTAAGCGTCCTCCATATGGGCCGCAGACTGTTCGTGGCGCACCGGGATAAAATGAATCCCGGCTGTGGGAAAGAGATCCAGCATATCCATAAAGGCCGAGCCAACAATCCCGGTAACGTGTTCTACCTTTTCCTGCAATAGTGTTTCAACAATGGCTTCGCTGGGGGTCATTTTTAGCTTGGTCATTTTTCATACCTCCGTTGCTTTCAAAGGATTTATTTCAGCATTCACTGGTTACTGAATGCTTAACAACCTGTAAATGAGATAAGTTACTTCAGCAAAGGGCCCTTTTCCAATGGGCAGGGAAACATAAACCACCTTAACAAATATAAACACGAGAAAAACGGTTCCTAATAAGCTGCTGATCCAGATTACGGCAGTCTGCCGGTACCGGCCTACGTACATAAAGGCCACCAGATATAAAAAAGTGGTTAAAAAGAACCCCAGAGTACTGACCAGTCCCACATAGCCTAAGGTCAGCGCGCTGCCCAGGTAAAGGAGCCGCGGGTATTTTTGCTTGGACTCTTGGGAAGCTTCATCATCAACCACTGCAATCTCTTCAGGAGGTTTAGTGGGCTTCCTAAGAAAGCTCTGGCCAATCTCCATCAGGCACATAATCATAACCAGTATCAGCACGGTCTTGGGCCAAAAATCCGGGCCCAATCGGCCCGGTTTGGCCGCATAGACAAAATGGTTGGTGCTGAGAAACAAGAGGACTGCCGCCGCCAAAAGAACCAGTGTAAATGCGTTTTCTGTAACCGCTTTCCGTAACGTCCGCCCTGGCATGGGTATCACCTCACCTTAAAGCTCTACTTTGCCAGCAGAGCTTTCATATTATCTAATTCCTGTTGCAGATAAAGCTTGGTATCTTCGGGCCCGGAATAACTGTCCTTCGAGGCGTATTGATCCTGCAGGAATTTTTGGTACTCCGCCGTGTCATAAACCTTCTTAAGGGTTTCTGCCAGAATGTTGACCTTTTCCGGGTCGGTACCCGCCTTTACGATGATGGAACGGAATTGAGGCAAGTAGATTTCATAACCCAGTTCTTTGGAACAGGGGACATCTTTAAAGGCCGGATCCCGTTCTTCATTAAAGATGATAAGCGGTCTGATTTGCTGGTTCTCCAGGTATTGGCGCACATCTCCCGCCTGTTCATAAAGCAAGTCCACATGGCCGCCCAGTATGGACGTATAACGCTCGCCGGGACTGGGAAAAGGCACGCCGGTCACTTTAATCCCTTTTGACTCCAGGTAACTGAGCGTAACATCGTCCAGGCTTCCTTCTCCCAGGATGCCCACTTTAAATTTACCCGGATTTTCTTTAGCGGCTTTTTCAAAGTCCGCCCAGGTTTTAAAGGGACTGTCGGCCTTTACAAACAGATAGGAAGGGGATTTCAGCATGATGCATATGGGGGTAAAGTCCTCCAGTTTCCAGGTTGCTTTTCCGGTATTCATGGTGGCATGGGTATCGGCAATATAAACGGATATGGACTGGCCGTTGGCTTCTGCCGCCAGTAATTTGGCCATGCCCGTTGCGCCGGTGGCGCCGGGCACATTAATCACCGGCAGGGAAACCTTTAATTCCTTTTCAGCTTCTTTAGACACTAACCGGGCCAATTGATCCGCTCCGCCGCCGGGTCCCCAGGGAACAATAAACTCAATGGGTCTTTCCGGGTAGTTTGCTTTTTGAGCGGTGGCCGGTTCTTCCGATCCACCACATCCGTTTAAACAAACTGCCAGGAGTAAAAGGGAGAGTGCGACCAAAGCCCTCCGCAGCTTCTTCATTTTCCTACCTCCTTTTTGCTTGACCTTCATTACCCCATGGATCTTAAGCCGGTCTTTTTAAGCATCACCCCCTGGTTTTTCCTTAAGCCTTTGCTTGGGGGTATTCTAGCGATTCTTGTTTTTACTGGGAATAGCCCTTAAGGTGGATTTTCCGGCGGCAAAAAAGGGTTAACAGAATTTTTACAGTGACAATCTTGTCCCTTCATCCAGGCCTGAATATAGAAAATAATCCTTTTAAACAGGAAAGTGCGTAAATGACAAAAGAAAAAGGACTTTCCAAGCAGCCTGACCGGATTAGACCATGGATTCTAAATAAGCCCGGAAAAATCTGTTTGCCAAAAGATAATTCCGAGCACCGAAGGGGTTCTTTTTTTGTCACGCTTCCATCTGTCCTTGAAGTCCGCGGGATAAAGAAAAACAAGGGGCTTTTTCCTTAAAGTTGTCCAAGATGAAATTGGCCGCAGCGGCACGGAGGACGGGAAAAATCCACCTTAAGAGCTATTCAAACTAAAATTAATAATGGCTAAAATACTCCCAACCAAATTTGGCCAGGAGTAAAAAGACGATTAATCGTTTCTGCTAAGGAGGGAGGGATCAGCGGAATCTTCTATTTGGCGTGGTGCTAACGATCCTGGTGGGATATCCATTTTACTAATACGGAGGATGAAACCGTGATAGCGTATTTGAATAAATCCCGGAGGGGGGAATAATATGGCGGATATTTTAAGTAATTTGGCGGTTGGCTTTATCCATGTACTGAACCCAACCATGCTGGCGGTGCTTGTGATCGGCCTGATCGTAGGCTTGATCGCGGGGGTCCTGCCCGGCTTGACTCTGGTGATGGGGGTAGTGCTGCTGCTTCCCTTTACTTACTCCATGGAACCCACCCAAGCCATTGTGTTGTTAACGGCGGTTTATCTCGCCGGGACCTACGGAGGGGCGTTTACCTCCATTTTGTTTAAAATCCCGGGGGAGCCCATTCATGTTCCCCTGTTGTGGGACGGGTATCCTATGACCCGGCAGGGGGAATCGGCAAAAGCCCTGGGGTGGGCCCTATATGCTGCCATGAGCGGGGGGCTGGTGGCGGCCGTATTTATGGTCATGGTGTCCGAACCCTTTGCCAAATTTGCTTTAAGCTTTGCCACACCCGAATATTTTTCCATTGTCCTGCTGGGCTTATGCGGAGTGATTATTTTAGGCACCAAATCCATTCCCCGGGCGGTCATTTCCTTGTGTATCGGCTTGCTGATTGCCACGGTGGGAATTGATGACATCTACGGGGCGGAGCGCTTCACTTTCGGAACCTCACTGCTCCGGGACGGCATTGATTATCTGACCGTTATGGTGGGGGCCTATGCCCTGGGTGAGATACTGACCCGGTTGGAAGAAGGGTTTACTTCCCCCACCCTGGAACAGGCGGGAACCATTAAAACAACCTTGCCCTCTTTAAGAGAATTTCGAGAAAGATCCATGGCTTTTGTCCGGGGGATTTCTGTAGGAACCTTTATCGGGGCGGCGCCCGGTGCGGGAGCCACGGTGGCGTCCTTTGTTTCCTACGGGGTGGAAAAAATGCTGGGCAAAAACAGAGATAACATGGGCAAGGGCGCGCCGGAAGGGATTGTTTCTTCTCAGTCTGCGGCAACGGCTTCGGTGGGAGGGGCTATGCTGCACCTCTTAACCTTAGGAATCCCCGGCAGCGGGGCAACCGCCGTAATCCTGGGAGCCTTCCTGCTGCACGGTATTCAGCCGGGTCCGCAGATTTTTACCAGCATGCCCGAAATGGTTTACGCCATTTTTGCTTCCATGTTTATCGGATTGGCTTTGATGGGATTAATCGGCTACCTGGCGGTAAAACCCTTTGTGAAGGTATTGGATGCGCCGGAAGCGGTCATCTCCGCCTTTATTATGGTATTGTGTTTTATCGGCGCTTTCACCATAAGAAATAATATCACCGATGTGTGGATGATGATTTTCTTTGGTATGGCCGGATATTTCATGGATCGCTACGGTTTTCCCATTGCACCCATGGTACTGGGGTCTATCCTGGGGGTTATGGCGGAACGAAACTTCATGACCACCATGATCAGCTACTCCAATGACTGGACCATTTTCTTTACCCGTCCCATTAGCTGTATCGCGCTGCTGTGCTGTATCCTGATGCTGGGGTTCACCATTTTGTTCCCCATGTGGAGAAACCGGAAAGAGAAAAAATTGACTGCTTAGCTTACATTGATCCATTGCTGTTGAAAAGAAGCGCCTGGTTTCTCAGGGGCTTCTTTTCCAAACAAAGATTGACAGAGGGGGTATAAAGATGGAGGATTTCGGTATTTTGTTGAGTATTATTACATTAAATATTGTTTTAAGCGGAGATAATGCGGTGGTTATCGCCATGGCCGGCCGCAACCTGCCGGAAGACCAGCAAAGGAAAGCCATACTCATTGGCAGCGGCGGTGCCATTGTTTTTAGAATTATTCTGACGGTGGCGGCTTTTTATTTGTTAAAGATCCCCTTCGTACAAGCCGCCGGCGGCCTGATGTTAATCTACATAGCCATTAAATTATTGACCCAGAAGGAGAGCTGTGAAGAATATCAGGCGGCCTGCAGCCTGATGGATGCGGTAAAAATTATTATCTTTGCCGATATCATCATGAGCCTGGACAATACCCTGGCCATTGTAGCGGTGGCCAAAGGCAGTTGGCTGATGCTTTTAATTGGCCTGGCAACCAGCATTCCCATCATCATATTTTGCAGCAAAATCATTATGTATTTTATGAACAAATATCCGATCATTATTTATATCGGGGCAGGCATTCTAGCCTGGACCTCCGGGGAAATGGTAATTCAAGACGAGAAAGTGATGACCTTTTTAGCCGGATTCCTGCCCCATATGGTTCACCGGGTATTCCCCTTGGTGGTTACCATTGCGGTTCTTTTATACGGCTGGCGCCATAATATGAAATCCTCCGAAGGCACGCTAAATACTCATAGTCAGTAAGGGGGGATTGGCTTGACTAAGATAAATCGAATGAAACAGATCAATAGCATCGTTCTTAGTCTAATCCCCATACAGGACCGCCAGACCTTTTTTACTAAGCTCTTTGATGAATTGGAAGAGATTTTACCCTTTCAGGAGGCCTTTGCAGCCAATATTAATGAGTATGGTCATTTAATCTTCTATTCCCGGAATATGAACAGCCAGAATTATCATGACTATAACAAAACCTATTGGCTGATGAATCCGGTACTAAGGGCCTTAAAAAAGAAGGAACGTACGGTGATAAGGCTTTCGGATTGTCAATGGGAGGGCCGTTATAAAACCGATTTCTTTAAAAAATTTATGGAGCCGCAAAATTATAAATATATTTTATCCTCCATACTTTATCGGCAGGAAAAAAATTTTGGCTATCTAACCTTTATCCGAGACGATAAAAATCAAAACTTTAGTCAATTGGATGTTAAGCAGCTTCAATACTTGGCTCCCTTTTTGACCTCTTGTCTGCTCAACATTGAACTAAAGGAACAACATCAATATTGCGAAAACTTTATTCATAACATGCCGGGGATGAGTGACAGAAGCAGCCTGGTGTTCAATAGCAATATGGAGATTGTGTATATTAAAGGTTTTGAGCTGGAAGAAGAAAATAAGGAACTGGTAGAGAGGCTGGCCGAGGTATCCGCCAATATAAAAAAGTATTTCTTAGCCCATAAAAAGCCGCCGGAGCAACAGGAAACGACGGTATTTATTGAACCTGATCTATATAAAATCACAACTTATTTGAGATTTTATATGGATCAGCCCCTTTTTATCCACTTGCTGCAAAAAATCACCTCGGATCTTTTTATCGAACAGGAAAGTTTAATGAGATTTTTAACAGACAGGGAAAGGCAGGTTACCAATCTTATTCTATATGGCTACACCAACCAGGAGATTGCCGATCAATTATTCATCAGCATAGAAACCGTAAAAACACATATTAATAATATTTTTAAGAAATTGTCCGTTAAAAATAGAAATCAGCTCATCAGGTCTTTTAATAGGCCGGGAGGTTATCATGTTTTCAATTGACATGGAAATCTTAAAAAATTTAATTTTAAACCTGTGTTTTATGTTTACGGTAGCTTGGATTTTCAATTTTTATAAAATCTCGGATAATTTAATTGCCAAAATTAAGTATCCTGCCATTTACTACATATTATATTTTAGTTTTATCAGTTTTTTAGGCGTGTTATTTGGCTATAGTTATGGCCCCGGTATCGTAAGCCTGAGATTAATGGGCCCCATCCTGGGAGGGATACTGTTTGGGCCGGTGGTGGGTTTGGGAACCGGGGTGATCAGCGGATTAATCCGGTTTACTCAACAAACCGAGATATCCCTATATACCAGCGTCGCTACAGTGATTATTGGCTTGGTGGCGGGATTGATTCATATCTTTTTAAAGGGAAAAATAAACAAAGTAAACGGAACCCTGGCGGTCCTGGCCATTGAAATTGTTTATGATATTTTAGGCTACTTCATATTGAGCAAAGAAGTTTGGGATAATTTTTTCAGCGTGATGTTCCTGCACCGCAGTCTGGTGGATGTTGCGGCAGCGCTGATCTTTCTGAGAATGCTGGAAATATCCGCCGGCTATAAGGAGGAACTAAATAAGTTTAAATTTCTTAGCAGCGAAGATTATCTAACTGGAATCTATAATATCAGGCATTTTAGCGATACGTTAACCCGTTTGGTAAGCAAAGCCGGCAGAGAAGGGAAACGCCTGGGTCTAATTTTATTCAGCATTGAGGGCATGGAACTCATTGTATCCCAAAATGGCTTTGGCAACGGTAAAATGACGATGAATCAATCGGCTAAAATTCTTCGCAACCTGTGCGGGGGCAACCTTTTGTTTAAGCTGCCGCAAAATGTTTTTGCCATTATCATGCTTCATGAATGCAATAACCTGGAGCAAACAAAGGCTACTCTGGGAGAATTTCTCAAAAATTCCCTGAAGGAAATTAACAAGGAACTGGATGTGCTGGGTTCAACGGCCCTGTTCCCCCGGGACGGCGCCACCATGCCGGATTTATGGCAGCATGCGGAAAAGGGATTGGAGATGGAAAAGCAGCGCCGATTGCCCAATCCTCAGGAGTTGCAGCCGGAGGATTAGAGGGGGATCTTGATTACCGCAGATGCAGGCAGATGAATTATTCCTAAATTGCAGGAAAAAGCACGATGCCATCCAGAAGTAAGATATAAAGCCTGACATCGGAGGGAATCAATTGACATATGCTGTAAATTTATATTTTAATCAAGAGGCGGAAAATTATATAATCAATATCTGGCGGCAGTTGACGGCATTAGAGAAAGGCAAATGCCTGATCTGCTGTAACAGCAGGCCCCATATTACCCTGGCCATTTATGAAGGGATTGATTTAGAGGAAACCCAAAAAAGATTAAAGGCCTTTGCCCGAAATATTCATTCCTTTCATCTCCAGTTTCTGCAAATCGGAATTTTCCCCCAACCTAAGGGCGCCATATTTTTAACACCCAATCTAACCGATGAATTATTTAAGGTCCACCGGGATTTTCATCAGGCGTTTATGGATTACCAGGGACAGGGGTGGGACTATTATAAGCCCAACGCCTGGTATCCCCACTGCACCCTGGCCCTGGAGACTCCCTTAGAGGCCATACCCTGCGTGCTGGGGGAAATTTTAAAGGTTTTTCAGCCCATGGAGGTTTGTGTTGAATCCATCGGAATGGCCTCTTTAGATCCCATTAAGTACTTAATGGAGCTGCAACTGAAAAAAGAATAAAACAGAGAAAGTGTCCTATGAGCGGGACGCGGCAAAGGAATAAGGAGGAAGCGGGATGGAATTAGAACATATCGGCTTAAGGGTTAAAGACGTTCAAAGATCCTTTCGCTTTTATAAGCAAATTTTTGGTTGTGAGTTGATAGAATCTTACCAAGATGAACGGGTGGAAATTATTTTTGCCCAATGTGGCAAGAACGTACTGGAATTGATCCGGGATAAGGGCGGTATGTCCGGCCGGGCAGCCGGGGTTATCGATCATCTGGCCTTTCGGGTGGAGCGACTGGAAGACTGGATGGACAAACTGGCGGAGCTGCAGGTTCCCTTTATTTCGGAGCAGCCCCGGGATTTTAAAGGCGGCCGGATTTTCTTTTTTAAGGGCCCGGACGGAGAAATATTAGAACTGGTAGAGGAACCTCCGCAGAAATAAAAGTGCGACAAGGGAAGGTCACCCTTGCCGCACTTTTTTATGAGAAACGGACGGATAAGAAAATAATAGCAGATCAAAAAAAGGTATTGACTCAATATATTCTGAAATATATGATATTTATAAAATAAAACGATTCAATAATATATTAAATAATAATTGAATCGTTTTAAATTCAATGCCGGGGGTAAGCCGATGGCCACCATAAAAGATGTTGCTAAACTTGCTTCAGTATCGGTAGGGACCGTATCCCGCTTTCTGAATGGATACACCATTAAAGAAGAAAATCAGACCCGGATTGAACAGGCAATCCAAACCCTGGATTTTAAGTTTAACCCCATAGCCAGAGGATTAAGAACCAACAAAACCTACTCGGTGGGTGTATTAATCCCCCGTATCAGCGATATTTTTTGCACCCAGGTCATCGAAGGCATTGAAGAGGTTCTGGAACCTCTGAACTACAGCATTTTGATCTGCAGCTCAAATGATAAGCTGGAGCTGCAGCGGGAGAAAATTAACTTTTTACAAAACAAATGTGTGGATGGCATCATTGCCATGCCGGTGACTTCGGCAGAATTTAATGTGGATAAAGTAACCGGGAATGGAACCCCGGTGGTATTAATTGACCGGCTGGTTAAAGACTGTGAGCTGGATGCGGTTGTGGCGGACAATGTCAATGGAGCCTATTTAGCGGTGGAGATGATCATTAATAAAGGCCATCAAAAAATTGGCATTATTGCCGGACCCCAGGAGATTTACACCGCTCAGGAACGTTTAATGGGTTATCTGCGGGCCTTGAATGATTACCATATTGAAGTGAATGAGGACTATATTATTCACACCCAATATAAAAAAGATGGCGGCATTGATGCTTTTCATCAGTTAATTAGTTTGCCGGACCGGCCTACGGCCATTTTCACCACCAATTATCCCATCACCGTCAATACCATGAGGCTGATGCTGGAAAAGGGCCTCCAAATAGGGCAGGATGTTTCCCTGTGCGGATATGATCAAACAGAGCTTTTTCAAATGCTGAATCCTCCCATATCCGTGGTGGTGCAGCCCTCGAAAGAGATTGGCATCCAGGCGGCGGAAATATTGTTAAAAAGAATAGGCGGGGACTTCAGCCGGTTTCCGCAAATTCAGAGATTGAAGACCTCTCTGATTGCTACGGATTCGGTTAAAACCCTGTTTTAGCCTAAGTTGAGTATACATTATTCGGTATTCAATATTACTTTAGGAGAGGGGTGGAATAGGCTTATTTGATGAAAAGAGAATAGAACAGCCGGATTTTTGCAATTTCACATCCCATAACAATTTATTTCGGTAGGAAAGAGGGGTTAAAATGAAAAAGTTTGGTAAATTAGCTTTAACTTTCATGCTTATTTTAGGTTTGGTTGTGCTCAGCGGTTGCGGCAGCAATGAAGCGGAAAAGGAAAATAAAGACGCCGGGTCGGACAAGCAAGAAATTGTCATCGGCGCTTCCTTGTTAACCCAGCAGCACCCGTTCTATGTATCCCTTAAAAATGCCATGGAAGCGGAAGCAAAAGCCCAGGGTGTAACTTTAAACGTATCCATTGCCAACCAGGATCTTAATAAGCAAATTTCCGATATTGAAGATTTTATTACCAAGGGTGTGGACGCCATTATTCTCAGCCCGGTGGACTCCAAGGGCGTAACCGCCGCTGTTAATAAAGCCAAGGCGGCCAACATTCCCGTTATTACCGTAGATATTCCGGCGGTAGGAGCTGAGACCGATGCCCACGTGGCGACCGATAACCTCACCGGCGGAAAAATTGCCGGGGAAGAAATGGCCAAGGTATTAGGCGGTAAGGGCAAAGTGGCGGTGATTGATTACCCCACGGTACAGTCTGTTATCGACCGTGTAACCGGATTTAAAGAATCCCTGGCCAAATATCCGGACATTCAAATTGTTGCTATCCAGCCCGGCATTACCCGGCCGGAGGCTTTAAGCGCAGCCCAGAATATGCTCCAGGCCAACGGTGACTTAAACGGCATTTTTGGCTTTGGGGATGATGCGGCGCTGGCTGCCGTAGCGGCGGTTAAATCGGCCGGAAAAGAAGATCAAGTGAAGGTGATTGGCTTCGACGGCATGGAAGAAGCGAGAAACGCCGTTAAAAGTGAAAAATCCTTTGTGGCCGTAATCACTCAGTACCCCGACCAAATGGGTAAAGAAGGCCTTGTTACCGCACTGAAGATCCTGAAGGGCGAACAAGTGGAAAAAGTAGTGCCCATTACACCGGGTGTGTTTACGAAAGAGGGAGAAAGAAAGTAACCTTCATTAACCTGTTGATTTGAAACGATTCAAACTCGATACCTTCCCGGCAAAATGCCGGGAAGGTATATCGTTAAGGGGGTGCATTCATGCCGGACGAAATTTTACTGGAGATGAAAAATATTAAAAAGGTATTTGGCCGTGTGGCGGCTTTATCCCATGTAAATCTCATAGTAAAGAAGGGCCAGGTTCATACTTTGTTAGGTGAAAATGGTGCCGGTAAATCAACACTAATGAAAATATTGTCCGGTGTTTACCAGGCGGATGAAGGAGAGATTCTTTTTAAAGGGGAAAAGATTCGGCTGCTGAATCCAAGGGATGCCCAGAGCCGCGGCATCAGTATTATATACCAGGAATTAAGCCTTTGCCCCAACCTCAGCATTGCGGAGAACATCTTTGCCAACCGGGAACCCAGCAAGGGCTTTTTTATTAAAGATAAAGAGATGAACCTGGCAGCCAAGGAATTGCTGAAGCAGATTGAAATGGAGGTTTCTCCGAAAACCCTGGTCAAGGACCTTAGTATTTCTCAAAAACAAATGGTTGAAATTGCCAAAGCTCTCTCGGTAAAAGCGGAGGTGCTGATTATGGACGAGCCTACTTCCGCCCTTAGCAGCCGGGAAGCCGAGATCCTCTTCCGCATTATTGAAAAGCTGAAGCAAAGCGGAGTGGCCATTATTTATATTTCCCACCGCATGGATGAATTATTGAAAATATCCGATGAGATTACGGTATTACGGGACGGCAGTTATATTGGAACCGTCAGCAGGAGTGAGGCGGATATCAACAGCCTGATTCGCATGATGGTTGGCAGAGAGTTAAAAGACATTTACCCCAAACGGAATTCTGAAATCGGTAAAGAAACCTTGTTGGAAGTAAAAGGCTATAGCAAAAAGGGCCTTTTTGAAGATATAAGCTTTGCCTTAAAAAGTGGTGAAATACTGGGTATATTTGGTCTGGTAGGGGCAGGCCGTTCGGACCTGGCCAATGCTTTATTCGGAATAACCAGGCCGGAACAAGGTACCCTGAAGATAAAAGGGAAAGACGCCAAAATCACCAAGCCAGAGGACGCCATTAAACATAAAATGGCTTTTATCACCGAGAATCGGCGGGAACAGGGTCTCGTGGTTTCAGAAACGGTGAAGAGAAATGTATCCATGGTGGTAATTGATAAACTGGTTAAGGGTGGTTTGTTAAACGATAAGAAAGAAAATGCCATGGCCCTCCGGGCGGTGAAAGAATTAAATGTCAAGACCTCCAGTATTCTGCAGCGGGTGAATCATCTAAGTGGCGGCAACCAGCAAAAGATCGTCCTGGCCAAATGGCTGGAGACGCACCCAGACATTCTGATTCTGGATGAACCCACCAGAGGAATTGACGTGGGGGCAAAGCACGAGGTCTATAACATCATGAGGAGACTGTCCCAAGCAGGGGTTGGCATTATCATGATTTCCTCGGAACTTTCCGAAGTGCTGTTCATGAGTGACCGCATGTTGGTAATGCGCAATAAAAAAGTGGTTAGAGAAGTTGTTTCTTCTGCTACTTCCCAGGATGAAGTCATGCTGTATGCCACTGGAGGTAAATAACGATGACAAACTTATCAAATTCAACGGAACTGAAAAATAACGCTTGGAAAGAAGCCGGCATTCATTTTCTGAAAACCTACGGGGGAATTCTCGCCGGGTTGATCGTCCTGGTGGTTCTTTTCTCCTTCAGCTCCCCGCATTTTTTTAAGGTAGGGAATTTGTTAAATATTGTTCTGCAAATCTCCATCATTGCCATTTGTGCCTTTGGCATGACCTTTGCTTTAATTGTTGGCGGCATTGATCTGTCTGTGAGTTCGACCATTGCTTTATCCGGAACGGCGGCGGCCTTACTGCTGCAGAGCAATGTTCCCTTTATCCTGGTGGTGCTCATGGTCGTTGGTTTAGGCGTGGTTTTAGGGGCCTTTAACGGCGTGCTGATTTCCAAAGCCTCCATACCGGCCTTTATCGTCACAGTGGCCACCATGGGAATCTTTAGGGGCATTGCCTATATCTTAACCGATGGCGTGCCTGTATCCATTCAAAATCCAACCTTTTTAGCTTTAGGCAACGGTTCCTTCCTGGGAATCCAGATTCCCATTATTATTTTGCTGGTGTTCTTTGTTTTCAACCACATCCTTTTGTCCAAAACCAAGTTCGGACGTCGCGTATACATTACCGGCGGCAATGAGGAAGCGGCCCTTTATGCCGGTATTAACGTGGCCCGGCTGAAAATATGGGTATATATTATTACGGCTTCCATGGCCGCTATCAGCGGATTGATCTTTGCCTCCAGGCTTTATTCGGCCCAACCCAATGCGGCCAGCGGCTACGAGCTGGACGCCATTGCCGCGGCGGTACTGGGTGGAACCAGCCTGAGCGGCGGCAGTGGAAAAATCTTTGGCACCTTAATTGGCGCCATTATTATCGGGGTCATCAATAACGGCATGAACCTGATGGATGTTTCCTATTTTTATCAGTTAATTGTCAAAGGTCTGGTGATTCTAATCGCTGTTTATATTGACGTAAAAAATAAGAGCAGAAAAAGTTAGGAGAAAGCCTATGTCAGAGATTATCATTATTGGGGAAATCCTGGTGGAAGTGATGGCCAAACATTTAAATCAGCGGTTCGACCAAACGGGAGAATTTCTGGGGCCCTTTCCCAGTGGCGCACCGGCCATTTTTATCGATCAGGCAACCAAGACGGGCAGCTCCTGCGCCATCGTTGCCAAGGTGGGGAACGATGGTTTTGGCCGGTTAAATATTGAACGTCTGCAACGGGATGGGGTCGATGTGCAGTATATTCAGACCGTAGCGGAGAAAACCACCGGCATTGCTTTTGTTACCTACCGAGAGAATGGCGACCGGGAGTTTATTTTCACCCTCAAAGATTCCGCCGCCGCCTGTATTAACCGGCAGGATATTACCGAAGCCATGTTTCAAGGTTGCAAATATTATCAAATCAATGGCTGTTCCGCCTTTAATGAAGAAATGATGGCCACCATAAAAAAAGCGGTGTTCCTGGCCAAAGCCCAGAATGCCCGGATTGCCTTTGATCCCAATATTCGCAAAGAACTGCTGGAGGATGAAAATTTTAAACAGTTTATTGATTTTATATTAAAAAATACCGATGTTTTTCTTCCCGGGGAGGAGGAGCTGAGATTCATCACCGGGTTGGAGGACGAGGAGCAGGCTGTGCGCAAAATCTTAGAGCAAAATGTGCGGTATGTGGTGGTTAAGCGGGGGAAACGGGGCTGCCGGGTTTACGATCAACAGTCTTATTTTGATGCGGCTCCCTTCCAGGTGGAAGAGGTCGATCCTACCGGGGCAGGGGATTGCTTTGCCGGAACCCTGATTTCTTTATTGAATCAAGGGAAATCCATCCAGGAAGCGGTCCTCTTTGCCAATGCCGCCGGGGCCTACGCCGTTACCCAAAAGGGCCCTATGGAAGGAACGGCCACCTTAGAGGAACTGAAAGCGTTTATGCGCTCCAAGGGAGGGGAAACAAGATGCCTTTAGTATCCGGCCGGGATCTTTTAGAGCATGCCAAACAAAATCATTACGCCGTGGGCGCCTTTAATTTCACCAATATGGAGAATCTGCAGGCCATTATCGCAGCGGCGGAGGAACTGAATGCTCCGGTAATCATTCAAATTACCGAAAAGAGCATTGCTTATGCCGGTCTGGGCTATTTGCACGCCCTGGGCAAATTTGCGGCTGAAACAGCCAGGGTGCCGGTGGTGCTGCATCTGGACCACGGCAAAGAATGGTCTACAGTGATTCATTGCATAAGGAACGGTTGGACCTCGGTGATGATCGACGCCTCGAAGAAGCCCTTTGAGCAAAATGTGGCTTTAACGCAAAAGGTAGTTGAAGTGGCCCGGCCGGTAAAGGTTGCGGTGGAGTCCGAACTTGGCTTTATCGGCGGCAAAGAAGGCGATATCACTCCCGAAGGGGATATCTACACCGATGTGGAGCAGGCGGTGGAATTTGCCCGGCGGACCGGAACCGACGCCCTGGCCATCGCCGTGGGAACCGCCCACGGTATTTATAAGGGTGAAGTGAGAATTGATTTTAACAGAATAAAAGAGATTAAAGAACGGACCGCCATGCCCCTGGTGCTTCACGGTTCCTCCGGGGTGCCCGATGAAATGATCCGCCAGGCGGTGGAGGCGGGCATCAATAAAGTGAATTTTGATACGGAAATTAAGCTGGCTCATTTGGCAGCCTTAAAAAATTTTTTACAGGAACATCCTGGTGAGTATGACCTGCGTAAAATGAATGAGCCCGGACGTCAGGCCATGAAGGAAAAGGTGAAGGAGAAAATCCGCCTGCTGTCCAGTGAAGGTCAAAATTGGCAATAGGCCGGGCTGGGACAGCCGGTCCTGCAGGAGGAAGGCATCTTGATTACAACCATTACTTTAAATCCGGCAGTGGATGTAAGATACAATCTGGATTATTTTGCCCTGGATCAATCCCATCGCTGCGCCGATTATCAGAAAACCGCCGGCGGCAAGGGCTTAAATGTCTCCAGGGTCCTGAAAATATTGGGCCATGAGATCCAAGCCACGGGATTTTTAGGGGGCGGCAGCGGGGAATTCATTGCCGGTGAATTGAAGAAGCTGGACATTGATAACCGATTTGTTCAGATCGACCAGGAAACCAGAACCTGCATTGCCATCCTGTCCGAGGGTCCGGTGCAAACCGAAATATTAGAGGCCGGGCCGGAGATTGGGCAGAAATATGCGGCGGAGTTTATGGAGCGGTATGTCCATTTATTAAAGGACGCAACGGTAATCTGTGCTTCCGGCAGTTTGCCCCGGGGACTGCCGGAGGATTATTACTGCCTGTTAATCCGCAAGGCCCATGAAAAGAAAATAAAGTTTATTCTGGATACCAGCGGAGCCGCGCTGAAAAAGGCCATTGCCCACCGGCCCTTTTTGATCAAGCCCAACCGAGCGGAGCTGGAGGACTTATGCGGTAAAGCATGCGCCGGGGAAAAGGAACTGGTGGAACAGGCCCTGGCCCTTCATCAGGCCGGAGCGGAGAACGTGGTTGTCTCTCTGGGTGCGGAAGGAGCCATTTACTTAAACGCCCAGGGGGCCTATAAAGCCTCCGTCCCTGAAATAAGCTGCCGCAACCCGGTGGGCTCCGGGGATGCCATGATTGCAGGTTTTGCCCATGCCGTTACAAACAAAATGAGTCTGGAGGACTCACTGCGGTTTGCCTGTGCCTGCGGCATAGCCAATGCCATGGAGGCGGAAACCGGTAAAATAAATTGCGCTGTCATGGATGAACTAAGGCGGCAAATCCGGGTGGTTGCCATTTACTAAAGAGCGGCAAGCCTACTCTGCTTCAAAGGGAAAGGATTTTAAGTCATTCCGGACGCTCTCGGCAGGTTTTATACTCTGAGGGAAACAGAAGATATTTTCGGGGTCATATTTTCTTTTTATATACTGCAAAATTTCTACGTATTCGCCAAAGTAAGCTTCCTGGTAATCCTTCAGCCGGTTATAGGGGAAGTTAACATAGGAACCGCAGGTAAGAGTTTTTAAATATTTAAAACCCTCGGCTACCCAGGCCTGATGAGCCGGGGCGGCGGATTTATTTTGCCACTCCGATGAAACGGCCATGATATAGTTTGCCGACCGATAGAAGAAAGCCGTACCGGTCTCCGGAATATCCCTCACCGCTCCACCCAGGGAATATACGGCTAGGCGTGAAGTGGTATCCGAAGGGGCCTGATCCATGATCTGAATGAACTTCTCAAGCTCCTCCCGGGAAAAATCCCTGAACACAAACCCGCCCGGGGACTGAAAGGCCGACCGTTCATAACGCGCTCCGATGATATTAACCGCATCGATAAAATCGACACATTCAATGGTACGAAGTGTTAAGCCGGGGATGCTCAAGAAGGGCGCCAATATTTCCTTAGCTTCTGCCGGGGTTCCATAAAAGAACGAGTTTAAATAGGCACTCTTTTTATAAATTCCTCCAAAGCCGCTGATTCTTCTGTCCAAACCCTTTAACCATTCCTGCCATACCTCTAAAAAGGCCAATCTGGCCGGTTTATTTTCCCAGCGTAATTGGATCAGTGTAATTTTCTTTACTGCTTCTATTTTAAACTGATAAGATACCACCACGCCAAAATTTCCTCCGCCAGCTCCCCTTAGAGCCCAAAATAAATCCCGGTTGCAATTTTGATTGACAGTTAATTGGTTTCCGTTGGCGTCAATCATGGTTGCTTCAATTAAATTATCTGCTGTCAGCCCCAAATAACGGGTGGATAGCCCGATTCCCCCCCCTAAAACCAGTCCGGAGATACCCACCGTGGGGCAGGTTCCTCCTGCAAAGGCATAGCCGCATGCAGACAGTGTTTGGTATAAGTCCTTTAAGCGGGTTCCCGCCTCAACGGTCACGGTATTTTGGCAGGTATCTACTTTTATATGGTTCATTAAGCTGGTGTCAATGACCAAGGTGCCCGTACCGCTGGAATAGCCCTCATAATGATGGGCTCCGGAGCGGACGCGCAGCGGGATGCAATGTTTTCTTGACCAACAGATGGCGTTGGCTACGTCTTGGGCGTTACGGCAGTATACAATGGCCCTGGGGAATGTGTCGATGGCCTTGTTCCACTCCTGCCTGGCCAGTGCATATTCGGGATCACAGGGTGTTATGACTCTGCCCGTTAAACCTTCGTAATTCAAAAGAATCACCTTTTTCGCTTTTATTAACATTTTATGGAAAATAAAATAAAATGCTACTTTGCTTAGCGGTGCTTTCTCTTGTTGACCGGGCTTTATCGTGATAATATATGGAAATACTCATGAGGGTAAATTTTTCTCGTAAGGTAAATGAAAATGCCCCGGAGGAGAAGCTTTTCTGCGGGACTTAAGGGGATTATTAATGGATGAATAAAACATTGGTGCTGGCTGAAAAGCCCTCGGTGGCAAGGGATTTAGCCAGGGTGCTAAACTGCGGTAAAAAGGGCAATGGCTATTTTGAAGGAGATCAATATATTGTTACCTGGGCCTTGGGCCACCTGGTAACCCTGGCGGACCCGGAGGCTTATGATCAGAAATATCATTCCTGGAGGCTGGAGGATCTGCCCATCCTCCCTTCCTATTTGAAACTGGTTGTTATTAAGCAGAGCAGCAGGCAATTTTATACTGTTACGGCGCAAATGAACAGAAAAGACGTTGCAGAGATTGTGATTGCCACCGATGCCGGCCGGGAAGGGGAACTGGTAGCTAGATGGATTATTGAAAAGGCCCAGGTGAAAAAAGCCATTAAGCGTCTGTGGATTTCTTCCGTTACGGATAAGGCCATTCGGGACGGCTTCCGCAGCCTGAAAAAAGGGCAGGCCTATGAACACCTTTACGCATCGGCCGTGGCCCGGGCGGAGGCCGATTGGCTGGTGGGCATCAACGCCACCCGGGCTTTAACCTGCAAACATAATGCCCAGCTCTCCTGCGGCAGGGTGCAAACGCCCACCCTGGCCATCATTGCCAAAAGGGAAGAGGAAATAAAGAATTTTAAACCCAAAAATTTTTACGGTATTACCGCTGTAAGCAATGGTTTAAAATTAACCTGGCAGGACAGCCGCAGCAAAGACACCAAAACCTTTGATGCGGATTACTGCGATAAGATTCTGCTGGCCATAAAAAATAAGCCTGCCGAGATTATCGAGGTAGAGAAGGCTCATAAAAAAAGTTTTCCTCCCCAGCTCTATGATTTAACAGAACTGCAAAGGGACGCCAACCGGCTCTTTGGCTATTCGGCCAAGGAAACCCTGTCCCATATGCAAAGGCTGTATGAGCATCATAAGGTGTTAACCTATCCCAGAACCGACTCCCGGTATCTCTCCACGGATATGGTGGAGACCTTAAAAGACCGGGTTGAGGCCTGCCGGGACAACCCCTATACTAAGATGGCCTTTAAAATTTTAAAAAATCCGATCCAGATCAGCAAATCCTTTGTGGATAACAGCAAGGTTTCCGACCACCATGCCATTATTCCCACGGAGCAGCCCCTCTGCCTCAGTGCCTTAAATGATAAGGAAAGAAAGATCTATGACCTGGTGGTGAGGCGGTTCCTGGCAGTTTTGTACCCTCCCTTTGAATACGAACAAACCACCCTAAAGGCTAAAATTGGCCAGGAGCTTTTTATTGCCAAGGGGAAAAGGGTGCTGGCCCAGGGCTGGAAGGAAGTCTACGACAATCAATTTGAGGACGAAGACCAGCCGGAGGGTCTTGCGGAACAAAGATTACCCGGTATAAACAAAGGCGATCGTTTAAAGATCTCGTCCATATCCCAAACCAAGGGAGAGACCAAGCCCCCGGAGCCATTTAATGAGGGAAGCCTCCTTTCGGCCATGGAAAACCCCACCAAATACATGGCCAATCAGGATAAAGAATTAATAAAAACCATTGGCAAGACCGGCGGTCTTGGAACGGTAGCCACCCGGGCGGATATTATTGAAAAGCTCTTTAACAGTTTTTTAATTGAAAAGAAGGGCAAGCATATTTTTATCACTTCCAAGGGCAGGCAGCTTCTGGAGCTGGTTCCCGGAGATTTAAAGGCTCCCGATTTAACGGCGGAATGGGAACAAAAGCTGGAGGCCATTGCCAAAGGGGTTCTGAATAAAAACCATTTTATTGACGAGATGAAGCAATATGCCAAACTTTTAGTGCATGAAGTGAAAAACAGTGAAAATAAATTCCGGCATGATAATCTTACCGGTAATAAATGTCCTCAATGTGGCAAACGGATGCTGGAGGTTAATGGGAAGAAGGGGAAAATGCTGGTCTGTCAGGACCGGGAGTGTGGTTATCGAAAGGGCCTCAGTAAAATAACCAACGCCCGATGCCCCAATTGCCATAAACGCATGGAGCTGCATGGGGAAGGAGAAGGGCAAATCTTTGTCTGTCCCTGTGGTTACCGGGAAAAACTGACTGCTTTTAATGAGCGGCGGGGGAAAGAGAAAACCGGCAGCCTTTCCAAAAAGGAACTCTCCCAATATCTCCAGAATCAAAAAAAGGACGAAAAGGACGGTTTAATGAACACTGCCCTTGCGGATGCACTGGCCAAGTTGAAACAGCCATAACCTGCATGAATCAATGAACAGGGAAAGAAGGGAGCAGGGATTTAGATGCTCCCTTTTTTTATTTAAAAAATGTCATTCTATGGTTTGACACTTTGTTAAGAATTGATTAAAATTATGTTAACAAAACTTCTTATTTGTTCATGTAGTCGTAGTAGCACCCAGGGCTACTTTTTTTAATTAACTGATTTGTGAAAAAAAGAATATGCAGTTTTAAGGGGTGAGGTTCTATGGTATGGCAAGAAGCAATTTTAAGTATGGTCGGAGGAATGGGACTGTTATTATACGGTATGCACCTGTTAAGCGACGGGCTGCAGAAGGTGGCGGGGAAAAAGCTGCGGGAGGCCCTAACGACCTTAACCAAAAATAGAATCATCGCCATGGGCTTAGGGATTGTTCTCACAATCTTGTTTCAAAGCAGCACAGCCACTTCGGTAGTGCTGGTCAGTTTAACCAGTGCCTGTATTATTACGCTAAGGCAAGCCCTGGCGGTGATTCTCGGAGCCAATATCGGTACCACCGTCACGGCTCAGCTCATTGCACTGAAGGTGACTGAAATCGCCCTGCCCATCGTGGGAATAGGGGCGCTGATTATTTTTTATAGTAAAAAGAACAAATACAAGCGCCTTGGCCATGTTTTAATCGGCTTGGGTTTGCTCTTTTTAGGACTTAAAATCATGGCTGAGGCTATGGCTCCTTTAAGGAGTGATCCTTTATTTGTGCAAATACTGACCCATTTAAACGGTCATGAAATTATAGCCCTGATGGTGGCCGCTGTTTTCACTTTTTTGGTAGCCAGCAGTGCCGCCACCATCGGGATTATCATGCTGTTGGCCATGCAGCATATGATTGGACTGGAATTAGCCATTTACATGCTTTTGGGAGCCAATGTAGGGAGTTCCTTTACCGCGGTATTATCCAGTTTGGGGTCCTCCAGGGAAGCCCAGCGGGTAGCCACCGCGCACCTGTTGTTTAACGTGACCGCTGCGCTGCTGTTCTTTCCTTTTGTGGACTACCTGGCGGCCATCATGGCGCGGCTGTTCTCTTCTCCGGGTTTCCAGGTGGCCAATACCCACACTTTTTTCAATATTGCCATGGTTTGCTTGTTTCTGCCCTTTGTACCTCAATTTGCCCGGCTGCTGGAGTTTATTGTCCCCGAAAAGGAAGAGGCGGAGAAAGGGGTTAAGCCGAAGTATTTGGATGAAAGCCTGTTCCCCAGCCCGGAGCTGGCCATCGGTATGGCCACCAAAGAGATTATGCATATCTCCGATCATGTGGCGGATATGACCAAAGGAATTTATGCCTTGTTTAGAAACTTTGATTTTGATCAGGCCGAAAGGCTGCGGCAAAAGGAAGAGGATGTGGATACTCTGTCCAATGCCACCAATAAATATTTAACGCACCTGCTGCGGCAGCAGTTAAGCCGGGATGAGTTTAATAAAGCCATGGGCCTGGTTCATATTGTCAGGGATTACGAATACATTGGAGATGTTATTGAGAAAAATATTTTATATAAAGCGGAAGCTAAAAATGCCAACAATGTTGATTTCTCTGCAGAAGGGCATAAAGATATTATTGCCATGCATAATAAAATTGTGGAACTGCTTTATATAGTCAACTCAGCCTTTGCCACCAATAACTGCCTGCTGGCGGAAAAGGCCAAGTCTCTGCAGGAAGATATTGTTGATCTGGAATTTCGTTTACGCATGAGCCATATTGCCCGCATGCAAAGAGGTGCGACAGAGACAGAAAACACCAGTTTTATTCATATGGATGTGATTAATGCCTATTTAAGAATTAGTGAACATTTAAAAAATATTGCCATGGCGCTTACCGATGAAGTTTCCTGCACCTGGCATGATGAAGCCCTGATTTTGACCCCGCCCTCTGAGATTTGGGAAGGCAACGGTAAAGGAAGTCAAAGCAGAGGCTCGGCGGTGAATTAAGCAGCCTCCCGCTCAGCGCGGTGTTTGGGGCGGTAAAGGGAAGCGAAGATTATCCGGCGGGATTAAAGGAATTCCAAGGCTTGTGTAGTAACAGTATAAATGAATGAGGGGCAGCCGTTACATTGCAAAATGCAGGGGTGCCCCTTTTCCTTTAAGGGAAAAATGCTTCAATTTATTTTAATAATTCAAATGCCGCCAGTGAAACCGCCGCCACCGTCATGCCGGGAAGAAGCAGGGGTTTGTAGGAGCGCATAAAATCCGTTTTAAAATATTCAACCGTTAGAATAAGGCAGAGATGAACTGGAGACAGCATGACTCCCACCACTCCGGAAACGTAGGCCAGCATAACATACCCTGCCGTAGGTTCAATCATGGACATGACCAGCGGGAAAGCCACCCCAATGCAGGCTTGAACCAGTCCGGTCAATAGGCCGATCATCAGAGGCAATAAGAAGATAATGATGTCCGTCGGTATGCCCAGGGATGAGATGGCGCCGCTTACCTGGGGAATGGCACCGGATACTTCCAATACATCCTTAAAGGCCATGGTGCCCCAGGTTAAAAAAACAATTTGTATGGTTAGCCGGTCGGTTAACGTACGATAAATGGCTTTGGGGGAATAACGTTTTTGAAAAATCAACAAACCCAGCACCACACTCAAGGCCGGCACAATGGGGACCCGGCCAAGCACCAGCATCACCGTGGCCCACAGGGGCCAGGTATTGGCAACAAGGGATTTCAGAGGATTTGCGCCCTCCTGAGGGATGGGCCGGTCAGGTTTAGCGGCCTTTATTTTTTCAACAGTATCTTCTTTTTTATAGCGCCTGAATACATACCAATAACCCAGCAGCAGCCAAAGAACGGTAAAGGGCCACTGCCAGATCAATATGGTTGACAGGGGAATTCCTGAAAAATGAGACGCCAGGAGCAGTCCCGGATAGAGTGGCAGAGAGTATTCCCAGATATGCCGAAACCAGAAATTAATGAACACTTTATCCTCCGAGCGGTAGGGTGAACCGGAGGTGGCCGCAGCCACCAGGGGAGCGGAAAAACGGGCGCCCCCTGCGGAGGGTAAAAAGCCAACGATGGCCGGGATAGAAATAAGCAGTACCCGGGGGTTCCAGGGAAGTTTAAATAATGAATCGGTCATGGCCCGCAGCATCAAGGTCTGCCGCATCACAGACTCTAAAATCATAATCAGCACCAGTGCGGCAATTAATTCTACCGTGGACGGACTAACCAGCGTCAAACCCACCTGCCGGATTAAAGGAAGCCAGCCTAGACCGAAAAGAAAACCCAGGACACTGGTGGATACCAGCATGGTAACTCCCAGACTGAATTTTCTGCGCAGCATAATAATGATGATGAGAAAAATAGCAAGAACTTTTAACAAAGGGAACATGGCCGCACCTTCTAAGTAACATATTTTTGATACGAAATTTATTTTACAATGATCATACCAGAAAAATGAATTCTTCTAAACGTCATAATAAAGATTTTGTCGACTAAAAGGCTCCCTCTTATAAGAAAAATTAAAGGAATATGGGGAAGCCGCGAATAAATCAATCCTTTAGATTCTCTACACTGGGAGCTGGGGTACATGGGAAAAATCAGACAAAAGGTTAACCTGTTTGATTTTCATACCATTCGTTGGAGAATAACCCTTGTTATTCTGGTGGTCATCATTTTTCACATTGCCACAATCCTCTGGATAACCAGGCAGGTGCATATCAACGCCACCCAGGCCGCTTTGGAAAAGGTAAAGGGGGATCTGCAGATGGGAGAGGCCCTTCTGGATGCCCATTATCCCGGGGACTGGATGCTGGAGAACGGCAAGCTTTGCAAGGGGAATGTCTGCATGAACAATAATAATTTAATTGTGGATAAAATTGGCCGCATGACCGGCAACACCTGTACTGTTTTTCAGGGAGATGTCCGTATTGCCACCAATATAATGAGAGACGGCAGCCGGGCCATCGGGACTAAGGTGTCGAAGGAAGTAGCCCAGGTTGTTCTCGGAGAGGGACGGGAATATTGGGGGGAAGCGGAGGTAGTGGGAATTAAATACCAGACCGCCTATAAACCCATTAAAGATTCTGCCGGAAAAAACATCGGCATTTTCTATATGGGAGCCAACAAGCAATATGTGGATAGCCTGTTTAGAAACTGCCTGTGGAATGTTGGCGCCACCTTTTATCTCAACTTGCTGATGATTGTCAGTGTGGTTTGGGTATTAACCAAATCCCTGGTGCGGCCGGTGCGGGAACTGGTCCATTCGGCAAATCGGCTGGCCCGGGGAGATCTGGATACTAAAATTGTGGTGAAGGCACAGGATGAGATTGGTTATATTGCCAAGGCCATTGAGAGAATGCGCAAGGAGCGCAAGCGTTCCGAAGAAAAATTACGCTCAGCTCATCAACAATTGCTAAATATCATTGAATTTTTGCCCGACGCCACTTTTGTTATTGACCAGGACAGAAGGGTGATTGCCTGGAACAGAGCGGTGGAGGAGATGTCGGGGGTTGGCAAAGAGGAGATTATCGGCAAAGGGGATTATGCCTATGCCAAAGCCTTTTATAATGAGGCCAGACCTATTTTAATTGATTTGTTTTTTTTCGATTATCCGGAAATCCGGGGGAAATACAACTATATCAAGAATAAAGAGAAAACCCTTTTTGCAGAAATCTTCTTCCCGGAAAGAGGAGATGAAGAGGGGACCTACTGGTGGGCCACCGCGTCTCCCTTGTTTAATGATGAGGGAAAACTGGTGGGCGCCATTGAATCCATCCGGGATATTACCGAGCAGAAGGTGAATGAGAAGCGGCTGGAATATTTAGCCACCCACGATTCCCTGACCTCTATTCCCAACCGCTTCTTTCTGGAGGAGACCCTTAAGCGGGCGGTGGCTAGAGCTAAACGAGGCAGAAAAAGCGCCCTTTTGCTGATTGATCTGGATAACTTTAAAATGGTCAACGATACCCTGGGGCACGACGCGGGGGACCGGCTGCTGCTGTCCCTGACCGGAATTCTCCGCAACAACCTGCGGGAAGAGGACTTTTTAGCCCGCCTGGGCGGGGATGAATTTGCCGTGTTATTGGAAGGAGCCGCTGCGGAAGAGGCCATGGTGGTAGCGGAAAAACTCCGGCGGGTAATCGATGAGAGCGAGCTGTGCCTGGTAATGTACCGGTCGTGTTTTAATGTAAGTCTCAGCATCGGTATTACTTTGGTGGAGGGAGACATGCCGCCCAGCAGGATTCTGGCCCTGGCGGATACAGCTCTTTATAAGGCCAAAGAGGGCGGCAGAAATCGGATTGCCTTCCTGAGGAACGGGGAAGATGAGACCAGTCATTTTTCAGAAACCAATCAGATGGTAACCCTCATTAAAGGGGCCTTGAAGGAAAACCGTTTTGTCCTCTATTTCCAGCCGGTTGTCTCTATTGAAGGCGGTCACATCATCCATTACGAGGTTTTGGTGCGGATGAAGGACACCGAGGGAGAATTGATTTTTCCCAACCGCTTCATTCCGGTGGCCGAACGCTTTGGTCTGATGCCTCAGATTGACCGCTGGGTTGTTGAGTCTTCCCTGAAAGTGTTGGCGCGGAGCCCGGATAAGAAGCTTTTTATAAATTTATCCGGGGTCAGTCTGGGTGATGAAGATTTGTTGCAATTTATTAAGCAGGCCGTTGGGGAGAATAACATCGATCCCTCCAGGATCGGCTTTGAAATAACGGAAACCGCGGCGGTAAAAGATTTGTCCCGGGCGGAGAACTGGATCAGCGAACTCAGAAAGATTGGCTGCCGGTTTTCTCTGGATGACTTTGGTATTGGTTTTTCTTCCTTCTACTATTTAAAGATTCTGCCGGTGGATTACATTAAAATCGACGGGTCCTTTATTCGTAATGTACACCAAGAAAATACTCACAGCGCCCTGGTGCAAGCCATTAACACCGTGGCGCAGACCCTGTCCAAAAAAACGGTGGCCGAATTTGTGGAAAATGAGGAGGACCTGAAAAAGCTGCAGGAGCTGAAAGTGGATTACGCCCAGGGGTATTATCTGGGCAGGCCGGAGCCGGAAGAGTGCGGCGACGCTCCTGGTAGTAAAAAGCCCTTGAAGGATCATTAACCCTTAACTGGGATCTCTGATTTGTTGCTGAGGAGTATGTTTGCCGGCATTTTTGGTATGCTATGTTTAATGTTTGAAAGAGGTGATTGTATGACGGAGGAACGTACTGAATTGGCTACCTTTGCCGGGGGGTGCTTCTGGTGTATGGAAAAGCCTTTTAAGGAGACCGCCGGAGTCATCCGGGTGGTATCCGGTTATACCGGAGGACATAAAGAAAATCCAACCTATGAAGAGGTTTGTACGCACCGGACGGGCCATTTGGAAGCAGTACAAATTACTTTTAATCCCGCAGAGGCTTCCTTTGCCAAATTGCTTGATATATTTTGGCAGCAAATTGACCCTACGGATGAGGAGGGGCAGTTTTTTGACCGGGGATCCTCCTACCAAACGGCTATTTTTTACCATAATGATGAGCAGAAAAGAATCGCCGAAGCGTCCAAAAAAGCATTAAATGAAAGCGGTCGCTTCCCTAAACCCATTGCAACCCGAATTCTTCCGGCCGCAACCTTTTATCCGGCGGAAGACTATCATCAGGAATATTACGCCCGGAATCCGCTCCATTACAACATGTACCGGCAGGCTTCCGGCAGGGACGCTTTTATTAACAAGTACTGGGGTAAAGAATTATGCCAAATAAAGAGTCGCTGAAAGAGAAATTAACCCGGCGGCAGTACGAGGTTACGCAAAAGAACGCCACGGAGCCGCCCTTTCAAAATGAATACTGGGACAATCACCGGGAAGGAATTTATGTGGACGTCGTATCCGGGGAAGCCCTGTTCAGCTCCCTGGACAAGTTTGATTCCGGCTGCGGGTGGCCTAGCTTTAGCAAGCCCCTCCATGCCGAAGGCATCCGGGAGAAAAAGGATACCAGTCACTTTATGGTTCGCACGGAAGTTCGCAGTAAAGAGGCGGATTCACACCTAGGCCATGTCTTTACCGATGGACCGGCGCCTACCGGCCTGCGCTACTGTATTAATTCCGCCTCCCTGCGGTTCATTCCCAAGGAGGATCTGGCAAAGGAAGGCTACGGAGCATACCTGCGGCTATTTGAGAAAAAGGAATAAAAATCGGAATCGCCCCCCAAGTCTTAAGAGGGCGATTTCCTTTTATGGATCCTTTGGACAGCAATGGTAAGGAAAAATCTGGATTTCTTAACGGAAAGGTGAAGATATGAACCTGTCAGCCGAAAATTATAGTAAAGAAGAGAGTTTCAGCATGTTAATAACGGCTGCTTTAATTACATAAATTTAGAGCATGAAAAGAAAGTAATGATAAAGGAGTTGTTTTTAGATAATGGATATTATTCCGGGGGAAAAATTAATTGTTGTTAAGCAGGAAGTGATCATTCGTACAACGGATCAGCCTTCTTTTGCGACGACCGTTTCAGAGGTGGAGGGGGGTAATTTTTGGATTAAACTGCCCCGGGAAGGCAGCCAGGTTTTAATGCTGCGTGTTGGCCAAAAGGTAACCGTAAGTGTTTCCCTGCTGCAAGGTTATTACACTGCCAGTACCCGAATTGTGGCTCTGGGGGAACAGTTCAAGGATTTTTATGCCCTGGCCATTCCCAATGAATTTACCCGGACGGAAGAAGCCCGGTTTGTAAGATCCAACTACTCGGCCAATGTGCGTTTTGAAAGGGACGGGCAGGCCGTGCAGACTTCCCTGGTCAACTTTACCGCAGAGGGCATGATGGTTTATCTGGTTCCGGATCTGGAAAGCCTGCTGCAGAAACCCTCCTCGGAACCCCTATATGTTATTTTGGATTTCCTAAAAAGAAAAATACCTGTACGCTTATCCTGGCAAGAGGTGCGCAATAACATTTCTTTCGCCGGATTTCAGTTTATGAATTTACCCGCAGCAGTGGTTGAAGAAATTGACGAGTTAGCCAGCAAATATTCGGACCCCACCATGAAAGGCGGCGATATTTTTAGCTCACAGCAAGCTTTAAAAAGCAAAAAGCAGCCTGAAAATCTTTATCCAACCCTAACCTCCAAGTGGAAAAGGTAAGGGCTCATTCAAAAATTCGTTTGCCCAAGGCCGAGGTAACCAGCTCCACCGCCAGGCTGGCCGTGTGATTGCCCCCCCGGTCCTCGATGGGATTGACTTCGCAGATTTCCAGGGATCGGAGCATTTTCGTCTCGGCAATTAATTCTAAAGCCAGATGGGCCTCCCGGTAACTGATCCCTCCGGGAACCGGCGTACCCACTCCGGAGGCGATCGAAGGGTCCACCACATCCATGTCGAAACTCACATGAAGACCGCTTCCCCCCTGTCCGGCAATGGCAATGGCTTCTTTTACCACCCGGGCCATGCCCAGTTCATCAATTTTTTTCATACTATAAACTTTGACCCTGGAATTTTTCAGCGAGATCTTTTCATGATAATCAAGGTCCCGGACACCGATTAATACCGTTTTATCCTCCTGCACAAAGGGGGAGAGGCCTCCTAGTTGAACTAATTTTGCGTGGCCCCGGCCGGTGGCCACAGCCAGGGGCATGCCATGAATATTTCCTGTCCGGCTGGTTTCAAAGGTGTTAAAGTCACCGTGAGCGTCAAACCAGATTAACCCAATGTCAGGCACGGATTTTCGTATACCGGCCAGGGTCCCCATGGCAATGCTGTGATCCCCGCCCAGCACCAGGGGAAAGTCGCCCCGGTCTAAAATAGCCTGGACCTGATTGGCTAATGTTCTGCACACCGTTAGAATTTCATCTAAAAAGATGGTATCGGGATTGGCCATCTTGATACTTTCGTGAACCGGAACGTCGATATTTCCGCTGTCAACCACCTGGAGCCCCATTTTAACCAGTGCCTGGCACAGTCCGGCATAGCGAACAGCACTGGGCCCCATGTCTGTTCCCCGCCGGTTTGCTCCCAGATCCAGGGGGACACCGATAATTTCAACCGTCATGTAAGCCACCTCAGTTTCTCTCTTTGCCGCTACCCATTTTATTATAATCAAAATGGCCCGCATTACCATAAAATTTTAATCATTCCAGCCTACTATTCAATCTAGCAATTAATGTCGGAATATTGGGAAAATAATTTTACCAAATTCTTTTATTTTATATTAAGATAGAGCAAAAAAGCAGGTGAAGTCAATGGCGGGAAGGTTGCCCTTGGATTATTCCTATTTGTTTTATCAATGGAATGAATTCACCGATAAGGTTCGCTCCGGCCAAAATATTTTTCCGCAATCCTGGTCTTCTTCTTTGTGGCAGGAGAAGCTGCATTTGCTGCACAACATTATTACCAATCATCCGGATAGCGGGCTTTGCAGCCGCTGCGGAGAATGCTGCCTGGATTTTCCTTTTGCCTGTCGGCCTGTTGAATTTTTTTATATTCTTCCTTATATTGCTTTGCAGTGGCCGAAAGACCGTCAGCAGACTCTTTTTTTAGAACAAATGGGAAAAATAAGAGACGATGGGCAAAATTACTGCCCCTTCCTGGAAAAAGGGGGTTGCTCCATTTATCCTGTGCGTCCTTTACTCTGCCGCCGGGCCATTTGTGGTGAACACATCTGCAACAAACAAAACCGGGATTTTGACAGCCTGGGGGACTGGTGCAATGCCGACCCGGTGATTACTCAACTAACCACCATGAATCTCGTCTATTATTATTTCGACGAACAGAATCAAAGCATTGAATTAAACTGGCCGGTGGAATTGCCGGGGCTCAAAAGCTTTTCCCTAACGGTGGCGCCCTTTGAGATCTGGTTGCTGCTGCTATTGGACCAGCGTGAACTTTGTGCCGGAGTGCTGGAACTGAAAACCTTTAAGCCCATTCTACAGTGCCTTAAACCGGGGACTTTATCCCTGGGAACCGCCTGACACGAAAATGCTATAAAAGGGAGTGTCGTGAAACTATTTTTTTAATAGCGCGCCAAAAGAACAGGCAGATAACACAACAAACAACCGGCTAACAGGAATAGAACACGGATTGAACGGATGATACCGATTTACGCGGATTTTTTAAAACAAAAAATTAAAAAACCCGTGTAATCAGTGAACTCCGTAAAATCCGTGTTCTATTATTTTTCCAGAAAATAGGGGTTGGGCAATGGGAAGCTTTTCGGGTTCTCTTTGCGCAACCCCTTTGTTTTTGACCTATTGCATGGGCATGGTTGACGGTGCTTGGTAGCTCTGAATCATGGTGTTGGTGGTGTTATCGGCCAGGGTGGGAACCTGGTACATGCCCTTTTGGTTCATGTACTGGAAAAGTTCATAGGCCCGGTTGATGGCAGATTGGGCGCAACCGGCCAGCAGGTTTCGCAGATTAGGATCGGCGCATTCCAGGGCGGCCCAGGTGCACTGCAGGGCGGCAGACTTGGCGCAGCCCATCATGCCGGAAGCAACGTCCCGGTCATCAATTTGGTTCATGTTGTTGTTGGGATGCTGGGGAGAAGGATTGCGCAGCCCGTACATGGGGTTGACCGGCCGCGGCGTGCGATAAGGAATCGCCTGATTGCCGCCCCGGTTATGCAGGTAATTCACGATGTTCTGATAGCTGCTTTGCATAAAACGGAGCTGATTTTCCCAGATACCCAATAGCTGAGAATCGGTAATATGGGGCTGGTAAAGCTCAAAGGAATTGATTCCATTGGTCATACCGGACAAAACTTCATGGGCCATTAGCAGTTCGTGGGCACCAATTTTTTGTCCTTGTTGGGAATGTCCTCCTTGGGGAATGCCGGTGATACCCATGGAATACCCTGTGGGATTTTGCCCTTGCGGGAAGGATTGATTATTCATAATGCTACCCCCTATTTTTTTAAGTAGTGTCTCACCGAAATTGAAAATTATACCAACAAAACCAGAAAGGCAAAAAGGGTATGCCCCAGCATAGATTATTTTAAAGCCACAAAAAGGAGGGAAGTAAAATGGAAGAACGCGATCTTCATAAACAGGATGCTGTTTGCCAATTGACCGGAGGTGAAGTGAAGGAAGAAAATGAAGAACTTTATAGAGGCAGTCAAGAAGATAATGCCTTGCGGAAAATCTACGCAGCCAAAACCTATAAATTTATTTATCCCTCCGAAAGCTGTCCCTATCGCGTTGGTTATGATTGTGAACTAAGAAAAGTCAATGTTTATGAAACCAGTAAACACTACTATTCCGATACCTGCTGTAAATCCCGATACCATAAACGGTGCAGGCATTTTGCAGATAAAGTCTCTACCATTAAAGAAAATAGATATTTTAAAGCCAGTTACTGCTGCCCTTATCTGGTAGAAGGTGTTTGTATACTGCGAAATGTAAATATGCGCGGACAGAATCGGGCCTTCTACGATTCTACCTGCTGCAAGACGGAATATATAAGAAGATGCCCTCATTTTCATGAGGCGGTGGGCAGAATAAAGAAAAGGCCTCAAGTAATCAGCGGAAAGGATTGTTGTCCTCATTTGGACAAAGGCCGCTGCCGGGTGAGGGAGATTGATGTAAAGAAACGGTGCCGGGATTTTCATGATCATACTTGCTGTAAAAAGAAATATCATAAATGCTGTCCTCACTATGCACGGGTAGACGTCGATTAAATAATGGAAGTCCGGACCGGCTCAAGGTCCGCTGAACCCCTGTGTTTTCTGCACAGAGGGTTCATTTGTTTTATTCCGGAGAGCAAGAGAGCACGGGATGATAGGCAGGTAAAGTCAAGCTGAAACCCGCAGGGATGCCCGGGTGGGAGGATTTAGTTGTTGAAATATCTGTTAAAATGGTTCAAAATGAAGTTGTTTGCAATATGTTATCGAAGCAGGGGAGTGTCACCATGGAAAAGTATGATGTGATTGTTGTAGGTGCCGGACCTGCCGGAATTTTTACCTGCTATGAGCTGGTATTAAAGGCCCCTCATTTAAAAGTGTTGTTAATCGACAAAGGTCGCGACATTTATAAGCGCCAGTGTCCCATTCTCCAGAAAAAACAGGTGAAGTGTCCTCCGCCCAATGAAAAAAAAGAGGTTGCCGGCTGCCTGCCTGCTTGTTCCGTCACCAACGGCTTTGGCGGCGCAGGGGCTTATTCCGACGGTAAATATAATATCACCACCGAGTTTGGCGGATGGATGGCCGATTATATGCCGGCTTCGGAAGTTTTTGAATTGATTCAGTATGTAGACCAAATCAATTTACAACATGGAGCAACCACCGTGACTTCCGACCCCACAACACCGGCCGTAAAAAGTATTGAAAAGCGGGGTCTGGGTGTTGGGCTCAAATTACTGCGGGCTAAAGTGAGGCATCTGGGTACCGAGCAAAACCTGGAGATTTTAAAAAGCATTTTTGAGTTTTTAAAAAATAAAGTTGATATGCTTTTTGAAATGGAAGTGGAGGACCTAATCACTTCTAAGCTGGATGGGAGTTATGAGATTAAGGGGATTAAGGTCAAAACCGGAGAGGCCTTTTATGCCTCAAAGGTTGTTGTTGTGCCCGGCAGGGACGGTTCCCAATGGTTGTCCGGCGTACTGAAGGCCCGGCATTTGGAATTGACCAATAATCAGGTTGATGTGGGGGTCCGGGTGGAAACCCTGGACACCATTATGGAAGAGATCAACGAGAATTTATACGAGGGAAAATTTATCTACAGGGCTTCCACCGGCACCACGGTGAGAACCTTCTGCAGCAACCCTTCGGGACACGTTGTGGTGGAAAATCACAGCGGGGTTATGCTGGCCAACGGCCATGCCTATAAGGATAAAAAATTGGGCAGCAACAATACCAACTTTGCTTTGCTGGTATCCCATAAGTTTTCTTATCCTTTTAATAAACCCATTGAATACGCCAAATCCATTTCCCGGTTAGCCAACGATTTATCCAACGGAAGTGTTTTAATCCAACGGTTCGGGGATATTCTCAAAGGCCGCCGGTCAACGGATAAAAGGATTCAGGAGGGCTTTGTGGAACCCACCTTGAAGGAAGCGGTACCCGGAAATCTCAGTCTGGTATTGCCCTATAACACCATGAAGAGCATTATTGAAATGATTCACGCCCTGGACACAGTCACACCGGGAATCGGGTCCGAGCACACGCTGCTCTATGGGGTGGAGGCTAAATTTTATTCCTCCCATCCTAAACTAAATAACCGCTTTGAAACGGAAATAAAGGGCTTATATGCCGGGGGAGACGGAGCCGGAGTCACCCGCGGACTGGCTCAGGCCGGGGCCTGCGGAGTGGCCATGGCCCGGGATATTGTAGAGAAAATTTCATTGTAAATCCAAGGACCCCTGGAGCTTTTTAGCGTTCCGGGGTCCTTTTATTAGGGCCATGGCTCAGCGGCAATGAAGAAAATCCTGCACCAGCCTGCACACCTCGGAGGCTTCCCCATCACAGCAAATTAAATGACCGGATTCCGGGAGATAATGCACCTGTTTTTGGCTTGAGCCTGCCCACCGGTAAATATAATCGGCGCTCCGGGGTTTAACCGTATCGTCCTTTAACCCCTGGACCACCAGCAAAGGGACGGTAATGCCGGGAATCAGAGGCTTTGTCCTAGCCAGCAGCAGCTTAAAATGAAGGACTGACCGGAGCGGTGTCCGCATCAGGTTGCCGGGGTATTTGCGAATTCGCCGCCGGGAGTCTTTATTTTTAACGGATAATAAAATGTTTTGGGCAATCCTTTTCATATTCAAAATATAAATGGGGGCGCTTAGGGTAACCAGTGCCTGAATAGGATATTTGCGGGCCAGATGAATACCGATGAGCCCTCCCATGGAAAAACCAATCACCATCACTTTCGGATAAGCGGCCAGCAGGTGTTTTAAAGGCCGCTCTGCCGAGGCAAGCCAGTCCTGATAGGAAACAGGGCCCAGGCTTGCCGGGAGATCCCCGTGCCCGGCCAGGATGGGAACCGCCACTGTATAGCCCAGGCTTTTTAAATGCTCTGCCAGGGGCAGCACTTCAAAGGGGCCGCCGGTAAATCCATGAAGAATAAGACAGGCTTTTTTTTCTAAAAGCATGCAGGTTCCTCCCGTTCCCATTTGAAAAGTTAACAATTGTTAACTCGAGGGCATAAAATAAATCAAGTCAGTAGTTTCCAAACTTTGGCCATGATCCGTTGCTTTAATTCCGGTAATTCCGGCAGCACCTCCCGGAAATAGGGATACTGGGCCAGAGGCTCCAGCAGCAGGCCGGTGTAAAGCGTAATGAGAAAATAAACTTCCTCCCGGGGAATTTGGCCGGAAGCCATCCCCTCCTCTAAAATGGTTTTAATTAAAAGGTGTGGTTTCCTGTTTTCCGGCAGATGATCCCAAAATTTATACTGGGATAACAGGGCAAAACGGATTTCCGAAGGGTGTTCCTGATAAAGATCATAAGTCATGGATACGATTCTGCATAACTTTTCAACGGCGCTTATTTCCAGAGCCATAATTTGCTGCATACGATGGCAGTAATCCCGGATGATTTCCCCAAAAATATAGAGAGACATGTCTTCTTTACCGTTAAAGTGTTTGTATAGAGCGGCTTCAGTAACCCCGGCTGCTTTGGCGATGTCCCTTACGGATACGGCATCGTATCCCCGGGCGGCAAAAAGTTGAATGCTGGCTTTTAGGAGCTCGCCCTTTTTGCCCTGATGCGAGAAAAGAGCTTCCATAAAAATTTCCTTTCTAGTTAACGATTGTTAACTTCAGTATATGGAGGTACACTGATTTGTCAAGGGTTACTATGAAAAATTGCCTGCCAAAGAAAGGCAGGCAATTAGAGGTGTTTGCTGTTCTTAACGCTTTGGAAAGATCCAGGTTTAAGTTGCTCTCTATATTTCCGTCTGTGCCAAAACTTGGGGCCAGGCGGACCGTTTTAAAAACCGCAGAAAGGACGACATTTTTTCTTGGGAGCAGGCTTGGTAGCATTGCTGATTTGAACCTGTTGGTTTTGCAATACCTTTAATTTGAGGAAAATAACCATTTTTTCTCTAAAACAATCAAAGTAGGAGCCTACAAAACATTTAGAGAACTTCTGCTTTTTAAATTTCTTAGGATGCAGGTGAATGTCTTCCTCAAAAATGGTAGCGGAAACTAATTCGCAGAAAGGTTTTTCGTTAAATTTCTCAAAGGTAAAGAAATGATCGCTCTCCTTCTTGTCGCAGCAGCAATCGTCATCATCTTCAAATTCGAATTCCTTATCAATCCGGGGCACTGCAAAATCCGGTTTGTTGCTAAATTGAATGGGTGTGGCGCATTCAAAGGGAACGTCTACGGTACAGGTGCGAAGATAGCCGCAGAAGCCGCCCTTGCAGGAACTCAAGGAAACCGGAACATATTCAATATTTTTGCGGACATAGCCCTTTAGGAACAATTTGTTGCTGTTCAGGACCAGTTCGCACTGCTCCAGGAAAACATCCTTTTTAATCCGTTTGATTTCAACGGCGGGTTGATCTAATTGGATGTCTGCTTCCACATCAATTTGAATTTTGGTTTCGGCCAGCACCACCGGAACCTTTACCGTGTCTTTGGCAACAGGTATTGGTTTGCTGGGGCAGCATGCCATCGTACGCACATTATGGACTTGAGCGCAATCTTCGAGGCATTTCAGATCGCAATTATCCATTACGAATCCTCCTTGTAAATAATTGTAATTTATACTGTAATATATAAAAAGGACTGGCAAAATGTTACAAAGAAGAAAATGTTTGCCCGGTAATTTTATCTTAGTTTTTGTCGGAAAAGTTTGTGCATATCAAGTTCCGATCAAAAAATAAACTTCTTCTCCTCGTTAAGGAAAAGTCCTAGGGAAATCTAGCCAAAGTAAAAGTCCGCCATCCTTTTCCTGGCGGACTTTTACTTTGGCTAGATCACAATAAACACACCGATTAATTATATGAATAGGCCCCAAAAACATATAAATACACTAACCGGCTTGAATCAACACAAAAATTTGGTTATATTTGTGGAAATTAGGAATTAAGTCCTATAAAGTAGGTCACAGAGTTCCCTATATTTTGATCGAACCAGTAGAGCCGTTTTCTCCGACTGGTCGAATTGGACCGTATAAGAAACCGCGTTGTTTGGGATTAAGCCTCTTACTTTTTCGATATTAATAATGTAGCTCTGGTGAGCTCTTATAAATGTATCCGGAAGCAGTTTAGAGAGATTATTTAAGGTATCATAGGTTTCCAGGATCTCATTATAAGTATGGATTAAAACTTTTTTGCCCACTTTTTCAAAGAACAAAATGTTTTTATAGTCTAAAAAGGATATGTTGGCCCCTATCTTTACGGGGATTTTTAAAGGAGCTTTTTGTTTAGCCCTTTTCTTTACTTTTAAAAGTGCACGCAGCAATCTCTCATCATCAAAGGGCTTGACCAGATAATCGGTAACGTCGAGGTCAAAAGCACTGTGGGCATATTGAGAATGTGCCGTGATAAATACAATTTGTATGGCCGGAGAAAAGGCAAGAATGGTTCTGGCCACATCTAACCCCGAGGTTTTACCATCTAAATCAATATCTAGAAAAACAGTGTCTGGAGAATGAGAACTTACGATGTTGATACATTCCATTGGTGTAGAGGCTTCGTAGATTTCCTTAACTTCTTCAATATTTTGAAGAACTGTCTTTATGAATTTTCTTATCTGATCAACATCGTCCACAATTAGCACATTCATAAAAAAACAGCTCCTATTAGTAAAGAAATATGTCTTATAAAAGGATTTTTATGGTATTGTTCTTTTTTCTACAAATATCTAATAGAAACCTTTATTTTTAATTCATCAGGAAGATATACGAAAGATAAAATCATTACAGTTAGAGGGGTGGTATAAATCGTATGATGTCAAAATTATTGGAAATGGCTAAAGGGGAAGGAATAGATATTCTATACTGGGATTTTAGAGAACCACTTCAAGGAGTTTACTGTACCGGGACAAATATACCATCAACCATTGCACTAAGTAACCGTCTTATTGCCAGCAGTTGTAATGATATATGTTCCATTCTGGCCGAATTATTAGGAGCACATTTTAGTTTTGCAAGAGCTGGGGAGGAAGTGATATATCCCTGCTACAATGGCAAAAAGGAAAGGACGACTCTCTTGGCCAAGGAATGGGCCGCCAATTACTTAATTTCTCAGGATGATCTTCATAAGGCATTGGCTCAGGGTAATACAGATGTAAATAAGCTGGTAAATTATTTTGGATTTTCTGAAGAACTAATTAAAATTCGGTTAAAAATTGCCATTATAAACAAAGAACTTGCTGTAAGCTAAGAACAAAATAGAATCTCTAACGGGCAAGATCAGAGGATTTTTGTAAGGACTAAAGGATAAAGATAAACCATGCCAAAGTTAGCATGGTTCATTTTTATGAGCGGTTTAATTTAGATTTTACATGATGTTTTATATAAAGATATTCTATAAAATCCTCAAGACTTTTTTGAGCTTCTTCCGGAAGTTCTGCGACAAGCTCCACCAATCGCTTTTCAATCTTTACCTCTTCTTTTTCAGGTATTTCTTCATGATCTGCAATGTAGCCTGCTTTTTGAAGCATTTTATTAACACTGATATCAAGACAGGGAGCTAATTTGGCAAGGGTGTCATGATCCGGGTTTATAGTAGCACCCCGTTCCAGTCGGGCAATGGTGGAAGTGCTCACTCCTGACCTGCGGCTTAAAGCAGCCTGACTTTTATACCCGGCGTTAATCCTCAGCTCGGCTAAATATTCACCAAACTCTTTTGGACCCAAAACAACACCTCCCTGTAGATAGGAAAATTATACAATATAGCCTCAATGCAGGCAATTGTGTCAGGTGGGATGAAAAAGGCTAGGGATAGCAGCATCTAAAAAAACGTGTCTCTGAAGATATAAAACGGAAAATAATATTGCATTAATGACGTAGTTATGGTAATATCTTGTCATTAATGATATGAAATTATGCTAATCATGTCATCTATGATAAAATTAAGGCAGGTGAGAAAAAATAAAAAAGATTGAAGAAGTAATGGAAAATGTCCATGTTGCTCTTAAGATTAAAAATCTAGAAGATTTTATGCAATCAAGAAAATTAACCGATATTAAATTGGCAGCGGAAACAACAATAAGCTTAAGTCAGATTATCAAGGTAAAAAAGGGCACGTCCGGGATCGGCAGCGAGTTCATTGCTAAAATGATAAATACATACCCGGATCAGGGTTTTGATTATTTTTTTGAAGTACTCAGTAAAAAAAAAAGATTAGCTGTGTGATTTAAATAGTTAACTAAAGTGAGCTTTAAAAAAATTCTCACTTGGTTATAAAGACAGTGGTTGGTTCTTTGACAACAAAGCGGTAAGCAGAGTGGGATTACGCTGAGAGTCAGTGAAGCCAGTATGAGAACAACAAAGTATTGTTCTTCGGCAGCCCCACTATTTCGCCCCGTTCCGGGAGCCTTTAAGTTATTATGGGTTTCGGGAAGGGGGTGAGGCTCAATATGGGAAAAATTAGAAAAATTAAGTATAAAACCATAAGAGAAATTGAGTTTTTAAACATCTGTGATTATCTGGAGCCTTTCAAGGAGGACATTTGCCGTTGGTATCTTAAAAAAGGCCAGGAATATACCATAAAATACATATTTACCCAATTCGACATCGTGATATATTCTAATGAATTAAAAAATTTTGTTGACGATGAGCAATGTCAACTGAAGATCATGAATGATGAATTCGGCCAGTATAAGAGCAATGTATATGATTTTTATAAAGCAAAGGGTCTCCGGCGCCTTAAGAATTATGTTTTTAACCAATTTGGCTTTAAACTGAAAAAAAGCCATCTGAGAATGTTCCTTGGCTTGAAAATCAACAAACATTATTTATATGTACAGGAGATAAGAAAGATTTCCTGGAATGTTTGTGGTTTCAACGGATCTTATTCACCCATTGCCGCAGATAAATACATGAATACCTGCCCAGGGAGAATGAGTGAAATATTAGACGAGAAGACAAATGGAGAAGGACAACGGATGGTTAATCATAACAAAATAATTCTCTTGTCGGCCGGGTTGCTGCAGCAAGGAAGAAAATTAGGTCATGTATAAGGAGTGTGAAGTTTGATGCCTGAGGACAAATTGAACATCCTTATTAAACTTGGTAAAAGAAGATTAGTCATTCTGGTATTAAAATATGGCTTTCAACATTCCCGGGTATTACGTTGCAGTCATTGGCTTGATAAACGAATCGTCATGGCTCAAAGAAAGAGGAAAGCCGCCTAATCAGGGATTTTTTTGACCCCCTTAAGCAATTCAAGTTTTGCCTTGCCCATAAAGCAAGGCTTTTATTTTTTGAGCTTTTAATTTAAATCTAAGGAATGTCCATTAGATACCAAGTAGAGAGGATATATTGAAAACCGAATTTTCCCTGCAATGGTTGCATTTTTCTGCTGCTGACATTGCCTTATTAAAAATGATGATGAAGGGGGGTTACTCGGAAAGTTTCTTTAGGAGGGGGACGGGTTGCCTAAAAAAGCCTGGTTAATTAGTTTTTCACTAGTACTGCTATTTCTAGCCCTATCAATCTTAATTCTTGTATTAGCAGACATTCAAACAAAAATTAATTATGTAGGTTGGGTTTTTACAATAATGCTAATTGTCTCGGTGTTATACAGTGTAATGAAACCAATTCTGGTCACCAAAAAAATTATCGATATTGCCCGTCAAGGGAAAAAATCTAAGCTCTAAAAGGAGGGGACTATGAGGAAAACATTTATCCCCTATATTCTAATGTTGTCCTTACTATTCATCTATCCACCGGCTCTTTATGCCGAAGAAGAACAAAATACTAATTCAATGGTACAAGAGCAAGTGATCGACGTATCCAGCGGAATTCCGTTGGTTACAAATGAGCAGGTGGTCAATAAGCTGAACCGTATGAACCAGGAAGTGTACTTTTTAGCCCAGGGATCAATTGGTTGGTGGATGGTCAACGTTCTATGGATACTCGTTCTCCTGGGAATATTTTTTAAAAAGGCTTGGCTTGCTCTGGGAGCAGCCTTCATAGGTTTTCTGTTCGTCATGTTTGGCCCCCAGATTATGGGGTACTTGAATCATCTAACAAAAGTTTAAGGAGGTGAAAACCAAGTGGCACTATCACCATATAAAAAATCATTAGTAATTGTTCTTCTCCTCATTATCATGATGGGAATAACGGTAAGTTCGGCTATGGCTGATAATATTGATATAGGGAGCGGGATTACAGAGGTTTCAAATAAAGCGGTATCTGAAAAACTATTAGATATCTTTAAAAAAGCCGCCTATATATTCAGTGCCTTTGCAGCCCTCTGTTTATTAGGGGTTGCCGGGAAATTTATGGTATCTAAAGGGGATGAGAGGAAAACTGCGGAGGCAAAAACCTGGTTTCAGTGGGTTACTATAGGCTTAATCATTGTCGCATTAGGACTTGTATTCTTAGGCTTTATAGCTTGGTTAGTTAAAACTTAAGAAAGGAGATCGGCCCCCGGACTTCATCCGGGGGCCTCACTTATAACATGAGGATGTACATGGTGCCGTTTAAGAAAGAAGATGAACCCGTGATTCTTTCATTGTTTGGTTTTGACTTAAATACCCGAGAATTAATCTGGAGCTGTAGTTCATTTATCCTCAGCATTTTGTTAGGAGTCATTCAAATCATCATCCTGAGTTTTCCGGTTTTCGTTCCCTTTCTAACAGCCATTCCCATTATTGTGGGGGGCCATTACATGGCTCTTAAAAGGGTGAAACATATTGACTATTATACTACTTTGGATAAGCATATCTGGTTGAAACTGCAAGACCGGTTTACCTGCAAGACCTATCTAAATTATCGCCGTAATACCAAACTGCCGTTAAAGGATGGGGAGGGATCACTGTAGTGGAGTTTTTATTCCCGTTTCTGGTTTTGTTTCTGGTTATTATTCTAGCCCTCGGGATGTTTTTTTTTATACAGCAAACTTCCTCCATGCCGAGATTTATGCAAGAAAAGAAGAAAAAGCTGAACCAACCGGAAGAGATTTTTAAAGAAGCGCACATCAGTGAGCTGATTCATTATAAATATATTCAAAATGGAATTTACCGCCAGGGAAATCGGTATTTCGGGATAGCCAGTCTCAATGGAGCCAATTTTAGTGTAATGTCTACCCCGGAACAGGATAACAAGGAAAGCATGATTGTAAGCATTCTCAGTCAGGTTGATTATCCGAATCAATACATTTCCAATACCGTAATCTCCGATACGGAAAAAGGCGCCCTTGAAGTAAGGCGACGGATCAAAGAAGCCTCGCCGGAGGAATTAACGCCCGGATTAAGGGCTTATATGACCCTGTATGCTGATTTTCTAACCGGCATGAAGCTGCAGAGAGCGGTTTTATCGGCGCAAAGTTGGCTTGTTATCGGCTCTTTAAACGACGATGATGACCCGGAAGAGGCGATTATCAAACGCTTTGAGCATATTTCAAAAAAACTTCATCAAAGGGTGGGCATTGTCATTACCCGGTTGACCAAAAGAGAGGATATCTATGATGCCCTGCACCAAATCCTATTGCCGGATCGAATTATTTCTCCCAGCAGCCGGGTGAATGCAGGGGTTACCGAGCCGCTGCACTGGTCCAGGAATGAAATCAGCAAGGGGGTGGAATAAATTGTTTGGTTGGAAGAGAAAAAAAAGAAACCTTGGGAAGACCAAGAGTATCGAAATAGCAGCACCCAGCCTTCATGATTTAAGTCTGCCGGACAGAATTCAGTTTTATGACGATCATTACCGGATTGATCACCTGTATTGCTGCACGTTGGTTGTAGATGCAATTCCTGAGATTATCAATATGGGATGGTTTAATAACATTACCAACCTGGGCGGGGTAACGGTTTCCGTGAGCAATATTCCCAATAAGCGTAGAGAGGCCAATGAGAAAGTGAACGGCTGGAGAAGTATTGTGGGTTCTGAGCTGATTTTAGCAAAAAAAGCCGGCAATACCAGCGCAGTTGATACTCTGGAGGTCAAATACAACTATTACAGGCAATTGCTGAGAGATATTTCTCTGAAAAGAAATAACATTGTTACGGTTACCGTAACCGTTATGATCACTGCTAAATCTTACGAAGAAATGGATAAAAAAAAGAGCAGAGTAAAGGATTTACTGGCCAACACCAATTCCCGTACTCTTTACAAAAGACAGCACCAGGGGCTTAAAAGCATCTTACCTTTTATCGATACGAATGTACCGGAATATCACGATGTTACCGTGGCCAATGCGGCTTGCCTGGCTCCCCTGATCAGTACCGACTTCAGTCATCCCGCAACCGGTAATGCAATTTATTTTGGTGAAAACGCAACAGGATCTCCGGCCTTCCTGGATTTATTTATCGGTCCGCCGCGGCTCTTCGGTCCTCACATGTTTCTGACAGGGATGACTCGAGTGGGGAAATCCTACACCGTGAAGGGGATGACGGCGAGATCCAGGGCGCTGGGCATCAAAAGCGTCATCATTGACCCGGAAGGAGAGTACGGCAACCTCTGCAAGTCCCTTGGCGGTGTGCTGATACGGTTTAATCCGGGGATGGAATGTATGTTTAATCCCTTTGATGTGGAGCCCGATTATGACGAAGAAACAGGAACGTACTATATCGACCTGCTGAGTAAAGCCGGAGAGATTATCAGCTTATTCTCCGGTTTAATTGAAATAATGGGCGAACGAATGACTGCTGAGGAACGGGCCTTGGCCAGTGAAGCCATCCGTCAAGAGTACCAATCCTGCGACATAACCTCGGACCCTCAGAGTCTGTTTAAAGAAGGGACTGGAAAGAAAGAAGGGGAAAAGTACTCCGCCGGACTGGAATATAAATCGCTGCCAACCATTAGCAGCTTTATTGAAAGGCTTAAAAAATTAGGCGCCCATCGTCTTGCAACCATACTGATTCCCTTTACCAAGGGCCATGAGTATGGTTTTTTTGATGGCCAGGGAATCGGTTCGCTTTTTGACGCACCGATTATTGTGTTTGATTTAAAGGGACTGAACAATAAGTTCGCGGTTACCTACGCCAATTTAGTCATGCTTTCCTGGACCCTTGAAAAATTTATTAAAAAGCACCGGGAAGTTAAAAAGAGGGTTGTTTGTGACGAGTGCTGGATGTTTCTCCTCCATCCGGACACTGCCGAGTTCCTTTCCACGGTTTCCCGCCGGGGCGCTAAGTATAATACCTCCCTTCTCCTTGCCACGCAGTCTTTCCGAGAGTTTATGACAAAAGAAGGAGAAACCATCATTAACATGTGCGACACCCGGTTTTATCTCAAAATGCAGTCTACGGACGCCAAGGGTCTTGGACAGATGTTTGATATTCCCCCGGATGTGATTGAACAAATTAAGAGTTTTGAGCCAGGGCAGGGACTGCTGAAAGTTGGCAATGAGATGGCTGTCATCAACTTTAGGGGACTTCCCTTTGAAGAGTCCTTTATTCGCAGTGATCCGGAAGCCATCATAAGGCGGTAAGGGGGGATATGGTGTTAAAAAAAATCTTTTTGGCATTAGCTATTTGGTCTATAATGGCTGCCCCTGCTTATGCGATGACATTAAAACCTATGGTGGAAGATGTTAGTTCAAAGGTCAGCGATAAAGGTAAAGTTACTTTAACCATTAAGGTTAAAGTGGTAGTTTCTGGGGATAATGTGGATCACAATATAACCATTTATCGAACTCCTCTGGGAGGGGATAATAAGCCGACTGGAAAACAAGAAAAAAGAGGAGAGATTTCTTGCCCGAAAGTAATTCTGGAAGGACCCTTAGACAGTGAGAGAGCGACAACAACCTTTAATGAAAGCCCCGGAAATGGCAAATATCGATATACCGTTAAAACAGACGATGGATCTTCTAGGTCTACAGATGTTACCCTAACCAACCATCTCCCAGGGGCCGATGATGAGGACACCAAAGGAGGGATAACTTCCCTCCACTTTACCAATAAGTGGCTTTCCGTTGTTATGTTGTGGTATTGTACCTTGGTAATGCTCTCGGGGGCGTTTATATTCCTGGTCATCGTTCGTTCCGGATACCGGTACTATCATTCTTCCATAGACCCGTCCATTCGGGCCAGTTTGTTAATGGATATCCAACGCTGTTTTGTGGCCATGCTGATTATTATTTTGGCTCCCTACTGCATCTATCTGCTGATACAAATTAACGATGCCGGGGTTTCTCTTTTTAGAAATATGACCAAAAATATCATTGATTCTACCAATCTCGAATTACAGCAAAAAAATTTGGACGGGGCCGGAATGTTTGAAACCATTGTGGCCGCACCCTTTCAAACCATTGTAGCTATTTTTAATGATGTTTTTGATCTTTATTCACTGGATCAACTAATTTTTAATGACACAGCTCAATCCCCCTTCTTTGGAGATATTTTTGGACAAATACAGGTTGGCAACGTTTTCGCAACAGCTCTGCTGAACATGTGCTTTATCGGTTTCAATGCCTATTTTAACGCTCTATATGAGATCCGCTTTTGGGTTGTTTCCGCGGCCTTTGTGGGTACTCCCCTCATCGTATGGATCTGGGCCCTAACGGAAGAGAGACAGGTACTGGAACTCTGGGGCGGAGAGATAATCAGCACGATCTTTATGCAGTTTTTTCACGCCTTGGTTTTCGGGGTGTTCTTTACCATCCTGGTAGCGAGCCGGGTGGAGCATTCGGCCACCTTTATGGTAAATACCCTGTTGGCAGTGGCCAGTGTAGATGAACTGGCATTGACCTTGAGAAAGGTTGGGGTTTGGTTTGCCTCACTGGGGGGAGCGTTATGCTTTGGAACCCTGCTTTCTGTTGCAATTAAAATGGCCGTGAGCAGAGGCGATGAAAGGAAAATTACCGAGGCTAAAGAAAGCTTCTCTAAGGCTATAACCGGTGTTTTTGTCTTAGGGCTATCTCTCATTATCGCTGGATTTCTGGTTTGGCTGTTCAGCGGAGACTGGTACTAAGGGGGCGTTAAAATGAATGGTGATGGAGATATTACGATTTGGCAGGTTTTTTGGATGATTGTAGCCGTTGTGCCGGCCAGTAAATTTATCAGAGAGATTTTTATGAAGCTGATAGCCCGTGTTGGGGGCATCAATGAGGAGTCCTTGGTTGGAAAAGGGCTGGGTTTACTATCCCTGGCAGCATTAACCACGGGGAAAAAAGGGATGCCCGCTTCCCTGCCGGGAGGGGCCCTTTCACTTGTCAACGGAGACGTGCTAACTGGAGAAAGTGGTGGCATAAACAGCCCAACTGGAGGCGGGGGAGGAGTTCCTTTTATCCCGCCGTCCCTGCCCGGCATTTCTCAAAATCAAGGAAGCCTTTCCGGGATAAATCCAACACCAATGATAAGTTCGTCTCCAATGGTCGCTCCTAGTGCTTCAACTCCGGCTGCCAATACCTCTGTGGCCACCGATTCGAGATTAGATTTACCTTCCGGTTACGCACAAAGGGACTCCGGGATGCTAGTGCCAACAGATTATAAAGAAACTCAGGCGGTCGGCCCGACCCCCTCTACAGATATAGGCAGATCCACCATGGTCAACCCTATGCAACAGACCCTTCAGGGAAAAGGAATTGAAAGGGCGGGAAGGGCGGGTTATGCTTCCGGTTTTGTTTCAAGTTTAGGGATTCCCCAGATGGCTCCGGCACTTGGGGCTGGAATGGCGGCGGGGGGAAGAGGGGCCTACACTGCCACTGCCATGACCGCCGGCTTGGCAAAGGAAACGTTTTCACAGCTTAAAGAGGGACATGGACTGGATTCCTTTGGGAATGCCGTCAAAAACTACACCGGCCAGGATTCTCTATCCGGAGGGTTATCCGCCATGACCGGTTCGATGATCGGATCAACCTTTGGATCTCATTCGGCCATGAGCTTGGGGAATCATTTTTCCGGCGCTGCCGAAAAGATTTTTACACCGGATTATAGGATGGATTGGCATAATCCGTTATTAAAAAGCGAGGAAGATTAATCTTTCTCGTTTTTCTTTTTAGGGAGGCTTTCCGGTAGAGGCGCTGGATTGCTGCGGAATGAGCCTCTAAGATACCTCACCTCTAGATGGTGGGGTATTTTTTAGTAGAACAATGAAAGGACCGATGCCATGGATGAAAGGAATCTTGAGAAAGTCTTTTTAGTCGCAGGAAAAACTGCGGCTAAAAAGCTGGCAAAAAAATTTTGGGTTCTCATATTACCGTATCTTCCGGTCATCTTATTTGGCTTTTTTATTTTCTTTATGATTTGCTGGCTGATTGCCGCCGTTTACTCCGCCTTCCCCATCGTTACGAAAGATAAGAAAAACCCGATACTTGCGGGAGTTTATGAGAGTGAACAGGATAAAGAACTCCACGATAAGTATGTAAAATTAGCAAACCAATACAATGTTGTTGATACCTGGATCGTTTCTGGAGAATCATCCGTAAATAAGCCCCACTATCCGGGAAAGGGAACCTATTTAGGGGCGTTAAATGACCGATACAATCATGACGAGGAATTAAAGCTGCAATGGGGAAATATTCATGCCGCCTGCCTTTACAAGGCGTATAGTTTAAACTTGACTGAAATCTCAAAGGACCTTCCGGAAGACTCGGCCAGGAAGCTGCATCCGTATTTTTATTACAAAGAATCCGAAATTATAACTACAACCACCAATGAAGACGGAGAATCCGAAACCACTAGAAGATTGGTTTATTTGCTGGTGGAAGCCTACACCATCCAGGGTCACTATCAATATCATTATAAATGGGTGACAGAGACTAGAGGCAACACAACTATAACCTATGAACAATTAGAGGACACCCTGCAGATTTTGCCTAATAAGTGGCAGAGGCTGGAGAATTTTATATTGCAGGAATACAAAATTAATCAGGATTCCAACGACCTGGCCCTGGCCAGGGAGGGAGTCTGGGAAGCAGGAATTGCGTTTAATGAATATAAAGAATGGCTGGCCTGGCTGAAGGAAAATGACTTAATGGGCAAATACTTATCCCAGTCCATGATTCCTTCGGAACTTATTCCGTTTTTCAAAGAAGCGGAAGAGAAATATGGCATCCCCTGGTGGTTCCTGGCAGCCATTGCCTATAAGGAATCTTCATTTAATCCCAAGGCAGAAAACACAGAAACAAAATGCTTTGGATTAATGCAGGTATCCCCGAGTAATTGGCAGGTTTATGCTGCCAGATTAGGCTTTGATCCGGAGCTGCATAAAGAGAATCCCCGGGCCCAGATTCTTGTCGGGGCCTACATGCTTCGGGAGTTGGGTTTTAAGAATGTGGACTGGCAGGGAGACTGGAAAGAACAATCGCTGCCCATACTGATCCATTATGGAGGCTTTGTGGAGGTTCCGAGCAACTTAAAAAATAAATATAGCTCTGTAGAAGAATGGTGCCGGGCGGTTTATGCCTCTAAAATTTGGGATTATGCCGAACAGTTTAAGAAAGAAACCCTGTGGCCGGTACCGGGTTACACGGCGATTCGCTCTCCTTTCGATTTAAACCGTCTGCATCCTACTAAAAAAGTGGTCCTCCCACACTATGGGATTGACATTGCTGCACCGATGGGAGCCACAGTGATATCAGTGTCTGCTGGAGAGGTTACGCGTGCGGGATGGGAAAATCCAAATAATCATAAACAAGGTTATGGCTTATATGTAACAATCCGGGATGAAAATTATTTATATAAATATGCACATCTCAGCCAAATCAATGTCAAGCTTCATCAAAAAATACAAGTTGGTGATATAGTAGGTAAAGTAGGTAGTACAGGTGATTCTACCGGACCTCATCTACACTTTGAAGTGAGGGATTTATCCCAGGGAGGGCCTTCAGGTCTGCCCATTGACCCCTTGTTGAAATTATATGGCAATTAAAAAAGCAAGAGTCAGGTTATAGGACCTGGCTCTTTATATTTGGAGGTGACATTCATGAAAGTCTTGTTAGCAACCGGTCATGAAGAGTTGGATGGTGTATTGAAAGAGATGATCCCTAAGCAGGGGATCGAAGTGGTAGGGACTTGCCTAAACCGCATCGTTCTCAGCGAAGTGGCCAAAGAATTGGACGCCGACACCATCATTCTCTCGGGGCTGTTAAAGGGCGATGCTGAGTATGATTTAATTACCCTGGTTAAAAAATTGAGGGAAGAAGGAATTAGAGTCGTTGTACTTCCGGGTTCTCTTGACATGGAGAAAACGAAGCAATTGGTGACATCGCTGGTTCCCTACGGGGTTTATGACTATGTTTTTGATGAACTTACGCCAGGGGATATCATAGAAAGATTAAAAAACCCTGCGGTTCCCAAAGATATCCCCAATGCGTTGGTACGTGCAGCCATGGAACAACAAAGTGTAAGCCAGGAAGTAAGTCGGCAAGTTGAAAACCAGTTGCAAATACAGAAACGCATCAAAACAAAATTGGCAAATAAGCAGCAGAGTTTAAAAAGTAGAAACAGCCTTAATGATTCTCCGCCAACCGATACGATTCTTCTGGCTACGGGTGATGAAGCAATAAACGAATCCATAGCCACTTCAATATCCAGCCATACGGTAATGGTTGACAACCGGGAAAGCTTATTACCAATGACCGAGAGATACCAACCCGGTATGGTGATCTTATCTCCTTTGCTGCCGGGAGACATCGACATCCTGGAGGTAGTGTACCAAGTCCGGCAAGTAAGCAAGAATATTATTTTCATTGCCGGCCAAACGCCTTCCACCGACATAACCTTGTTAAGGATTAAAGAGCTCCAGGTTGAGGTGCTGACAGGGGAAATTAGTATTGGCACCATTCTGCAGACGCTGTTTAAAGCAACGGGGGCCACGGAGAAGGAGTATTCCTTGTCGGATGATGAGCCGGATGAAGAGGAAGACGGGGGGGAAGGGTCCCTTAGTAAATTTGCCCGGGCCGGAACAGAAATGGTAAAGAACCTATCGTCAAGCATTTCAGTATCAAAAATTGCCTTAAAGCGAAAAAAAACAACCGTCAATGATAAGGTTGTAGCGGTGGTATCGCCCGTTTCAACCGGTAAAACTTTCATTGCGGTAAACTTGGCCACAACCCTGGCGCAGATGGGCTTTAGAGTGGTGCTGGTGGACGGTGAGGTACTGCAGCAATCAACACACACCTGGCTCAATGTCTCCCAGGATGAAAAGGGCATCATTGACGCCATGGAAACGGACGATCCATTAACTTGTTCCTATCAGCACCCGATGTTGTCTAATTTATATGTGCTAAACAAAGATCCGTTTAGTGATTCTCCTTTTTTAGGTCTTAAGTCCATGATTAGAATTCTAAATTCCCTTAACGAAAGTGACGAAGTTGATGTAATTATTATCGACACATACCGCAATATGGCGGAGCCCTTCACAAAGGCAATCATCGAAACCGCCTCGCAGGTAATCCTGGTTGCTGATCTTGATTTCAGCCATCTTACTAAAATGCAGGCTGACTTAGATAAAATGGAGAATTCCCTGGACTTTAATAAGTTCAGCCTACTGGTGAACCGGGTGGTGGATAGTGATTATCTAGGGGTCTCGGATGCTGAAAAGGCCACCGGTTTACAGGCCGACGGAGTGATCCCGGAGAGAACCAAAGAAGTCCTGGAAAGCATCAAAAATGGTATACCGGCAGCCCTATTCTGCCCGGAGATTAAAATGGCATTTGGAGATTTTTGGAGTCGTAGGGAACAAGAGCTTCAGGCCTTAGCTTAAGGTGGCTGATTATGAAGTTAAAACACGGATTTGACTTACTTGCTCTCTTAGGGATTGGAGCTTTAATCAGTGCATCCGTTCTATTTGTTATGGACAACAAGTGGATTGCTGGTATTGGATTCCTGCTGTTATTACTCCAGATACTTCTTTTGCTGGTGTTAAAGAAGCTTTTTTTAAAAGACTGTGCGCTCCTGATGGCGTCCATCAAATCACCGGATACCACAAGGAATGAAGGCTATCAGTTTCAGGACGTTGCTTCAATAAATGACAGAATGAATCATTTAAAGATAAGTATCATTTCCCAACTTGAAAAAGAAAGGAAAACGCTGGGAACACTGGCGGATAAGTTTTATAATGCAAAGACCCAATCCATCAAGGACCCGTTGACACAAGTCTATAACAGACGATTTTTAGAGGATAAAGTTGAATTTCTTATTAAGGGAGGACAACCTTTTGGAGTAATCTTTTTAGACATAGATCACTTTAAAAAGGTGAATGACAATTATGGCCATGATGCCGGGGACCTGGTACTAAAAACACTGGCCCATCGAATAGGGGAGGGAATACGTCCGGGAGATATTCTTGCCAGATATGGTGGAGAAGAATTTGTTATCGTGGCTGATAAACTCAACAGCAAAGGCCAAGCTCTTAATCTAGCTGAAAGAGTAAGGTTTATGGCGGCGAGTAAACCAATTGAAATAGGTGAATTACAACTAAGCATTACCATTAGCCTTGGCGCTACGGTTTTTGTAAATGGGGATTCGATGGACAAAGTATTTAAAAGGGCGGATCAAGCGTTATATCAGGCAAAGGAGACGGGGAGAAATAAGGCTGTTTTCGGCTGAGCTCCTGTTAACCCTCGTTGTTTCGTTAACTAATCGCGGGTAATTGAAAACCTCTGAAATTGTTAGCGCAATTTCAGAGGTTCTAGGAAAACCCCGGTAGATCGAGGCACACGAGCCGTATACTTAGTATGGTATTCCACCTATATTTTCTGAAAATAATTTGCGAATGTCAAGAGACAATAAGTAAATATTTACCATATAAAACCAATCTATATAGATTGGTTTTTTGCTTTATAGGGGGATTTTCTTCGGGATATGAGTCAATAACCCCAAGGATATCAGTAATTGAAGTCATCCTAGTTAAATTCTATTCTGAGAGGAGGTCACGTTTTAATGCCAAAATGTATGACTACAACTCTGAAAAACCTATCTTCTTTTATCCCCTCTGATGAACCAATTATCGTCATTGAGGATATTTCAGAATTAGTAGCTTATAAGGAATGAAAAAACTCACCTTTGACAGTGTATTCTATTTACTATATTATAAGAATATGTAAGATGAGTAAGAGGAGGTAAGCCGTGTACACTGTCAAAATATCTTCAAAGGGGCAAATCGTAATCCCCGCAGAAGCAAGAAAGAAGCTAAACATAAAAGAGGGAGATACCCTGGCCGTTTCTGTTGAAGACGGGAGAATCATACTTAAAACCAGACCGGCAAAAATTAAAAAAGGCATTGTGGAACAGACTTTTGGACTTTTGTCAGATATAGACTATGATTTTAAGGAACATGTCAATCAGATCCGCAAGGATTCTGGAAGAAGGTTTGATGTCTGATGAAAGTAATTTTTGACACCAATATTATCATTGACCATTTAAAACGACTTCCACAAGCCCAGGAGCAGCTTCGGCACGTTGAAAACGGCGTATATGAAGGATACGTTTCTACGATTACCATTATGGAACTTTTATCGGCCCCTAGAATTTCAGAGGAACGTCATGAAAAGATCAGAAGTTTATTGGAGATTTTTGAACACATTCCTGTAGATCGAAAGATTGCAGCTGCAGCCGGAAAACTGTTATCCACCTACCATGCTTCACATGGGTTAAATGCCATGGATGCCCTGATTGCAGCCACAGCCCTGGTCCATGAGTCCGTTCTGTTTACGCTGAATAAAAAGCACTTTAGATTCATCGAAGGATTGGTTAGCATTAATCCATATTTAGCAGAAGATCAAGGCTAACTGTAGCGCATCATTACCGGCAAATAAGCCGGTTTTGTATTTTTATAAGGATAAAAAGATTTACCAAAAAGGAGGTCGTTTGAAAATATTTCCATAAAATGGACTAATCTGCTGGACATAGCTATCCAATAATGATAGAATACAGAAAAACAGTAAAACTGTAAAAACAGCGAGGCGGTGTTTTGTTATGGAAAACAAAGCGATGATTCAGCAAGTACAAAAAAGAATGATTATCAGCATAAACAATCCTGCTAAAAAATTGGGAATTAAAGAAGGAGATTACGTTAAAATCGAGATTGATGAAGAAAAGAAAGAGCTACGCATATCTCCGGTAGATTGGCATGATAAGGATCAAGACTATTTTTGGACCGAAGCTTGGCAACAAAAAGTAAAACAGAGTCTGAAGGATCTGGAGGAAGGACGTGTTAAATCTCACGGCAGTATGGATGATTTGATAAAGGAGTTAGAAGATGCCGAAAATACTAAGAACGGATAAGTTTGTAGAAGAATTTTTACATCTTGATTCAAAGGAAAAAAAGCAAGTCATTAAGACTTTGCAACTTCTTGAGAGTAATCCCCGGCATCCCTCCTTGCAGGTTCATCGAATTAAAGGTACTGCTCTATGGGAGGCTTATGCGAATAAGGATATCAGGGTCATTTATGAGCAAACAGGGGACACATTGCTCCTTCTGGTTTGTGGCCACCACGATCTCTTAAAAAGATATTAGTGAAAACTGAATTATTTATTTAAATATTATTCAACCTCCTCTTGCATTAAAAAATAGGGTTTAGTAAAATATGAGTAAGGAAAATTCCTTACTCATAGAGAGGAGAATACTTACTTGGCAGACAAAATAACTTCGACAATTACTTCTAAAAATCAAACAACTGTTCCTTCGGAAGTACGGTTCTACCTGCAGTTAACGGTCGGGGATACAATAGAATATTTCCTTCATGAACAAGGTGTACTGATTAAAAAAGCGGTTCGTGATGATGAAATTGATTGTCCTAACTGCTGTGGTACCGGACGATGTAAAATTGAAAAGGGAGCTGATTTTGGATGAAAAAAATTGGAGTTGGGTTTTTGACCGGCTGCTTGGCCCTGGCCCTGGCCACCGGCGCTTTGGCCGAGCAGAAAGAACAGGTCAACGTGTACGAAAATAATAACCTGGTGAAAAGCGTGGTCTTCATTGAAGGCAGGGGCGAATACTTTGTGGATGGCCAAACTCCCGGAGTGAAAATGGATGCCGCGCCGTACATCAGCCAGGACAGAACCTTCGTCCCGGTGCGCTTCCTGGGTAACGCCCTGGGTGTCACCAATGAAAACATTTTTTGGGATACGGAGACCAGCAAGGCAAAGCTGGTGCTGGGCAGCCGGTCCGCTGAGCTGACCATCGGAAAGAAAGAACTGCTGGCCGGCGACCAGGCCAAGACCATGGATGTGGCGCCGGAACTGAAAAACGCCCGTACTTATCTCCCAGCCCGGTTTGTGGCGGAGGCCCTGGGCTACCAGGTGGACTTCATTGACGGTTTAGTGGTCTGTTATCCGGAAGGAACGGAGAAGCCGGATGTCTCGGCAGTGAAGCAGTATCTGCAGGAGCAGCAGCCGCAGCAAGGCGAGACATACAACCTGAACGGCTTTACGGTACCTGTGAAACCCGAGACTGAGATTTTAATCGATGATGATAAGGAAAATAAGGTTGAAATAAATCTTGCTATCATCGTTCCCAACCGGGATGTTCAGGCCCAGTGTGATGAAGCAGAAGAAATTTTGGCCAGTAAGTTCGGAAGTGAGTTTGCTAAACAAGTGGTGGACGTGGCCAGGACAAAAACACAACAGCTCGCAGCTCTTGACAAGAAATTTACCGGACCCAATGGCGAAACTATATGGGTTATTTCTAGCTATGGTGGTACTCGAACCAGTATTACTATTTGGAGTAAGGGGGCTTATTAATGCGTAAAATAAGCTTGCTTTTCACAATAATATTTGTATTTAGTATGGCCGGTTCTGCAATAGCAAAACCGGCCAATATTATAGAAGCATTGGATAAAGCCAATGAGGACATTCGGGCTAAAAATGACGGCGCTGCTTATTTCTTCTCTCAAAACACCGATGGTAAACCAATCAACGAGGCAAACTGGTCAAAGAATAGTCTTTTCAGCTATGGAGCCCCCCAGGAAGCTTCGCCCGGCAGTAATGATTTTGATCCTATAACCAAGCAGTATCGCTATCATGGCTACACTATGAATGGCGAAAAATACACGAACACCTTTTTTAGAAACGACACCACGGACATTGTTAATATCAATAGTTCAAATTGGATTTTAAGGCCATGGAGAAATCCTGCTGTGCAAAAGTTTGTCACTAATACAATGAAGGAACCGCCATTAGATCCTAAAAACCCCTTCAACAACGACCCGGATTTGTTAGAATCCATTAACCTGGGCTTTGAAAACCTAAAGGACTACAACCCCTACATCCGGTTCCAACGAGACGGAAAACAATGGCAACAATATGTACACGTTTTACAGCCGCCCACTGAATATACATTCGGAATGGGACGGCTGTTTCGTTTGGTGGGAGGCCAGATGCGCTACCTGACCATTCCATTGCCCCCATTATCCTTATTAAAAACCGAAATACCTGACTTTTCCGTCAGCCTGGAAGTGGACCGGTTCAAAAATGTTGAACCGGGAGACAAAATCACCTCCACCGTGACCTATACCCTCAACCCGGACCATCCCCAGCCGGAAAAAGCCTGGCTGCGGCTGCATCATGTGGTCAGCGGGGTCGAATACCCCATCACCCTGGAACCACTTGAACCGCAAGACACCCCGGACCCGGATGGATTTCTCACCTTTCAGCCCGGGGAAAGCAAAACCTACCGGTATACCTTCACCGTACAGGATCAGCCGAGCAAAATCCTGGCCCGCATCAACCCGGTAGATATTGATCAAGACCAAGACTGGTCCAACAACCGGGACGAAGCCTGGATAACCACGGACAACCTTTGGGTGGAGATCATCGACTACACCAAAGAAGCCCAGATTGGCGGGACCGCCTCGGTGAAGGCAAGAATCCATAACGATACCGGGGAACTGCTCACCACCCGCCTGGTGTGGAAAGTCAACGGCGTGATCATGAAAGATATTTCCAACTATGACCTGATCGGATCCCTGGATGACACCCTGACCTTTACCATGCCGGGTGATGCAGCCATCGTAACCGTAGAAATCAACCCGGACCGGGATAGACCCTCCGACGAACGGAGCTACGACGATAACCGGGACAGTTGTACCGTCAACCCCCTGGCGGTGGTCATTCCCCCGGATAAAGAGTCATCCAGCCTAAAGATAAGTATCAGTGCACCGTCTAAAGTGGATGCATTTAAACAATGGTCCTATACCATCACCGTGACCACCGACTACCCGCCCCCGCCGCCGCCTGCCGATGGCGAAAAAGACCCGCCGCCACCGCCCACCATCACCATGAACATGAGCGCAAGCGGCCAAACGGCCGATACAAGCGTGGGCTACCAGTATTGGAATAACGGCTACCAGAAGATCGACCCGGTAAAAAAGACCGATCAAAAAGTCTTCAGTGCGGGGTGGGGAAAAAACCCCCACACCTTTAAATACACCTATCCAGCCACGGGATTATGGGGAAAACCGGTGACCGTGACAATCAAGGCCGACGCCACCAGCAGCAAGGGCCAAAGCGCCAGGGACTCCGCCACGGTTACCATTAACCCCTGGCCTATACCGAATCAAGAGCTTCAGTTAACTTATTAAACGAGGACAAACGGTAATGAATTTCTTACGTTTCGTAAGAAATTCATTGGATACCGGAAGAACCTGCGGGCCCTCCTGACTTTTCCGTCACCTTGATTGGCTGTGGAGAAAGAAGGTTTAGTGAAGAAAAGGGACTGTAGTTATGATAGATGAGCATATAAATTTGATCTTAAAAAAGGTAGATATAAAGGAATGAATTAGTTTAATTAAATAATAGAAATTATTTGCGGAAGTTAAAGGGATTTGGTAAAATTAACTTGAGGTGATATTGAATGGCCTATCAACCCCGGTACGATTTTACCAATGAATTAGTAAACCTGCTTTCTAAAATTGAATATTTTCGCGGCCTCGTAACCAGCAAAACCTTGCCGTTGCATATCTCGGAAAAGCTGAAAGAAAGAGCTAAAATTAAAAGTACTCACTATTCCACCTTTATTGAAGGGAATCCACTAACCCTGCATGAGGTAGAAGAAGTAGTTAACCGACGACCGGATCAATCGGATAGCTACCACATGCAGGAAGTGCGGAACTATTGGCGGGCGTTATCCTTTTTAAATAAAGCCAAACTCAAAAAGCTACCCGTAACGGAAGAGTTTATTAAGAAGCTCCACAGAATTATTGAAGTTCGGGGCCCCGGCAGAAGAGGAAAAATGAGCGAATATCGGGGGGCAACCCCTCCGGGAGTCCTTTTCTGCGTGAGAGATAATACTACGGGCGCTGTGGAATATATCCCCCCCTATTGGGAAGATATCCCGGGTTTAATGAAGGGTCTGGTAGGATGGATCAAAAGAGAGGAAACCTTACCGGTTCCGATTAAAGCAGCAATTGCAGCCTATCAATTGGTTACCATTCACCCCTTTGACGATGGTAACGGTCGGGTGGCCAGAGCGTTGGCTTTATATATCCTCATGCTTCATGGATATGATTTAAATGGCTATTTTACGGTCGAAGAAAATTATGCCAAGGACCTCCAAACTTACTATAACAGCCTACAAATGGGATTGCCGGTTTCTTACTACGAAGGACGAAATACTCCCAACTTAACCCCTTGGATTACCTTTTTTTTAACCACCATGGCGGAGGCATTTGAAGACATCGCCCAGTCAGCGATACGGCTACATGAAGCCTCTGAAGGAAAGCTTCTCGAACTTTCTAAAAAGGAAATTGAATTGCTGCAACTGGCTTTACGCTTTGAAGGCCGCCTGCTCTCATTAGAACTAATGGCAGAATGGTTTCTGGTTAGTAAAAGGACGATTCAGGAATGGGTTAAGGATTGGGTAGAAATAGGACTGCTGGAACCGGCCACGGGAACCAAACGGGTTACTTCTTATAAGATCGGTGAGCGATATAAAGATTTGAGATTAAGCGATATTAGTTAAGCTTCTCTGTTGTAGAGGTTATGTAAAATTAAAAAGGGAGCTGATTCTGATTGAAAAAACTTGGAGTTGGGTTTTTGACCGGCTGCTTGGCCCTGGCCCTGGCCACCGGCGCTTTGGCCGAGCAGAAAGAACAGGTCAACGTGTATGAAAATAATAACCTGGTGAGAAGCGTGGTCTTCATCGAAGGCCGGAGTGAATACTTTGTGGATGGGAACACTCCCGGAGTGAAAATGGATGCAGCGCCGTACATCAGCCAGGACAGGACCTTCGTACCGGTACGCTTCCTGGGCAACGCCCTGGGTGTCACCAATGAAAACATTTTTTGGGATACGGAGACCAGCAAGGCAAAGCTGGTGCTGGGCAGCCGGTCCGCCGAGCTGACCATCGGAAAGAAAGAACTGCTGGCCGGCAGCCAGGCCACGACCATGGATGTGGCGCCGGAACTGAAAAACGCCCGCACTTATCTGCCGGCGCGTTTTGTGGCGGAGGCCCTGGGCTATCAGGTGGACTTCATTGACGGTTTGGTGGTCTGTTATCCGGAAGGAACGGAGAAGCCGGATGTCTCGGCAATGAAGCAGTATCTGCAGGAGCAGCAGCCGCAGCAAGGAGAGACTTACGACCTGAACGGGTATACGGTGCCGGTAAAGCCGAAGACGGAGATTTTGATTGAGGATAGTCCTCGTAGCAATATTGAGATGGCTATTACTATTATTATCCCCAACCGTGATGTGGCGAAACAATGTGATGAGGCAGAGCAAATCTTAGCTAGTAAACTGGGTAATGATTTCGCCAAACAGGTAGTGGATGTGGCAAGGACAAAGACAGCACAATTAGTACAGCTGGATAAAAAATTTACTGGTCCCAACGGTGAAACGGTAAGGGTTATTTCTAGCTATAGTGGTACTCGGACCAGCATCACTATTTGGAGTAAGGGGGCGTAACAAATGCGTAAAATTATGACCCTATTTCTAATCATATTATTTGTATTTAGTATGGCCGGTTTTGCAAGTGCAGAACCGGCCAATATTACAGAGGCTCTGGCAACAGCAAATGATGACTTAAGGGCAAAAAATGATAATGGGAACTATTTTTTTGCCCAAAACGAGCAAGGTAAACCCATAAACGAGGGACTTTGGTTAAAAAGCAAGTTGTTTAGCTACGGTAATCCTCAAGAGGCTTCACCAGGGGCAAATGACTATGACAAAAATACTAACCAATACCGTTATCATGGTTATACAATGAACGGTGAAAAATATACGAATACCTTTTTCAGAAACGACACTACTGAGATTGTGGATGTCAATAGTGCTAATTGGATTCCGTTTCCCTGGGAAAAAGATAATGTACAAAATTTTGTTACTAACACAATGAAAGAACCGTCATTAGATCCTAAAAACCCCTTCAACAACGACCCGGATTTGTTAGAATCCATTAACCGGGGCTTTGAAAACCTAAAGGACTACAACCCCTACATCAAATTTGAACGAACCGGAAAACAATGGCAAGAATATGTGCACGTACTGCAGCCGCCCACTGAATATACATTCGGAATGGGACGGCTGTTTCGTTTGGTGGGAGTCCAGATGCGCTACCTGACCATTCCATTGCCCCCATTATCCTTATTAAAAACCGAAATACCTGACTTTTCCGTCAGCCTGGAAGTGGACCGGTTCAAAAATGTTGAACCGGGAGACAAAATCACCTCCACCGTGACCTATACCCTCAACCCGGACCATCCCCAGCCGGAAAAAGCCTGGCTGCGGCTGCATCATGTGGTCAGCGGGGTCGAATACCCCATCACCCTGGAACCACTTGAACCGCAAGACACCCCGGACCCGGATGGATTTCTCACCTTTCAGCCCGGGGAAAGCAAAACCTACCGGTATACCTTCACCGTACAGGATCAGCCGAGCAAAATCCTGGCCCGCATCAACCCGGTAGATATTGATCAAGACCAAGACTGGTCCAACAACCGGGACGAAGCCTGGATAACCACGGACAACCTTTGGGTGGAGATCATCGACTACACCAAAGAAGCCCAGATTGGCGGGACCGCCTCGGTGAAGGCAAGAATCCATAACGATACCGGGGAACTGCTCACCACCCGCCTGGTGTGGAAAGTCAACGGCGTGATCATGAAAGATATTTCCAACTATGACCTGATCGGATCCCTGGATGACACCCTGACCTTTACCATGCCGGGTGATGCAGCCATCGTAACCGTAGAAATCAACCCGGACCGGGATAGACCCTCCGACGAACGGAGCTACGACGATAACCGGGACAGTTGTACCGTCAACCCCCTGGCGGTGGTCATTCCCCCGGATAAAGAGTCATCCAGCCTAAAGATAAGTATCAGTGCACCGTCTAAAGTGGATGCATTTAAACAATGGTCCTATACCATCACCGTGACCACCGACTACCCGCCCCCGCCGCCGCCTGCCGATGGCGAAAAAGACCCGCCGCCACCGCCCACCATCACCATGAACATGAGCGCAAGCGGCCAAACGGCCGATACAAGCGTGGGCTACCAGTATTGGAATAACGGCTACCAGAAGATCGACCCGGTAAAAAAGACCGATCAAAAAGTCTTCAGTGCGGGGTGGGGAAAAAACCCCCACACCTTTAAATACACCTATCCAGCCACGGGATTATGGGGAAAACCGGTGACCGTGACAATCAAGGCCGACGCCACCAGCAGCAAGGGCCAAAGCGCCAGGGACTCCGCCACGGTTACCATTAACCCCTGGCCCATACCGAATCAAGAGCTTCAGTTAACTTATTAAAATACATGCTTGGAAAGGACCGGTTTATTAAGCCGGTCTTTTTCTATTTATATAGGACAGTAAACAGTAAAAAGGAGGCGTTTTTGCTGAAATTCATTCGGGAAGAAAAAGGGATCATATCGGCCTACTTCGGTGTTCTCTTGCTTGTTTTTCTGCTTTTTAGTGCACTGGGCTTAGACTATGGCAATGCCTTTGTCCTAAAGCACCAGTTACAAAGCGCCTGTGACGCCGCATCTTTAGCGGGAGCTTCAGCGGTATCGGCCAAATTAATCACCGATGGAATGGGCAATGTCACCGGAGAAAAACTGGTTCTTGATCCGGTGATCGCAGAGGCCAGAGCCACCGACATCTGGGCCCAGAATGTGGCAAGCTTAAAATTTACCGCAAAGGGGGTGACCATAGTCGATACATCAAACCACCTTACCCTTGACAGCGATGGGGACGGTTACCTGGATACCTACCGTTGGGGAGTGACAGCCACGGTCCCGAGCATATTGGCCGGTCCTTTAACCGGGATGGGAAATGAAATAAGCGTTACAAGAGTGGCGGACAGCAAGGTAAGAGAACCGTAAGGAGGGATAGGAAATCTACAATAACTATCTATTAATTTGGTCAGAAACTTTAGCCGTAAGGATAACGATCATCCTGCTGGCCATCGGTGCAAACCTATTTCCCATCCTATTGGGACCCATTTGCCTGTTCTTAGGCATTTACCTTATAACCGTTATATTATGGGCCATTTACCATAAGAGAAAGTCTAAGAAGACCGGATTAAAAGTGACCTATCTATTGCCCTGTGAGTATTGGCTTTTCAGTCGGTTAGCTAAAAAAAAGCATATTCGCATACCCAAAGGCAGGATCTTGGAACTGCATCTGAACACCAAAGTATCCTACAAACTTGATTGTCACGAAGCCAGAGAACGGTTTGAGAGAGACTTAGAACAGGATCTCATGCTAATCAAGCGGAGAATGCTTTTGAACGATTTCGGTTTAAACCCGATCATCACTTTAAACACCTTTAATCGCCTCTGGTTGAGAAAAACCCTGGAGATTCTTGGCGGTACCAGATACCAGAAAGTCGTTTTAACGCAAGCCGCCTGCAACTTGTACACAGCCCAAAAGCATAAAAAAGTATTCAAAAAAATGTTTCCAAATTGCAGCCTGAAAGATCCGGGGCGTCAATCCCCTGAAAAATGGGACCTCATTGTTTTTTCGAAAGGAGTTTGAACCTTTGAACCTATTTAAAAAGCAGAGTACAAGTACGTACCTGTTGATCTTAACCATTTTAGCTGCTCTGTCAGCGGGTTTCTTGGGAGTACAGACCATGAAGAAATACACCAATGCACTTCCGGTAGTTGTGGCTAAAACAGAAATACCGCCCTATACTCCCATCACCCAGGAGATGCTGACGGTAGAAAACCGGCCAGAAATTACTGTCAAAAAGGGCATGTTTGCCAACCCCCAGGCCGTTATTGGAAAAGTTGCTAAGACTTCGATTCCGGAAGGATTTCCGGTAAGTAGTGCGTTTTTTGCCATAGAGGGACCGGGAAGTTTAGTTACAACAAAAATATCCGAGTTTAAAGATCCCAGGTTAAGGGGTACGCCGGTAAGGGTTGATGCAATCAATTCATTGAATGGAATGATTGTCCCGGGGGACCGGGTCGATGTAATTGGAAGCATGAAATTACCGATTGGCGGCATCCAGCAGCCCGTAAGTCAAATTATCGGTATCTGCATACCGGTAATATCCATTATCGGTGATCCTGCTAATCCATCCGGTGTTTCACTTGCTCTAACCCCACAACAGGCCCAGGACGCCGCCTTTGCGGAAACTGCCGGACAGATAAAACTAATTGTCAACCCCTATCAGCCAGATATTAACGCAGCAAAAACGACGCCTACAACGCCGGAATCCTTTGTGAATAAATATTTACTTTCCTCCCCCAATAACCCCAATAATTTGAGTACCGAAAATACGGAGGTGATCCCATAAAGTGCGGATTTTACTTTGTGATCCCAATAATGAGTATCTACAACGGTTCAATACCGGTAGAGAGGATTTTGTAAAAGTAACCACCTCTAAGGAAGCAATCGGGGCAGGAGTATTTAATTTGGCCGTAATATCAACAGAACTCCCGGAATGGGAAGGACTGGCCCGCCATTTTGTCGGTCAAAATACGGAGACATACATCATGTCTCCCAATATAACCGATATCAATGTATGGAAAAAAACGACGGAAATAGGCTGCAAAGGGGTGTGGGCCAAGGAAAATGTTCAGAATGAACTGTCTATAAAAATTCAGGGACATATACCTCAAAATGCCGGTGGAAGAAGCAGAAGGCCTTTAAGAGGTCAGCTTACAAGAGATTCCCATAACAACGAAAATCATCATGTGGCAGAGAACGTTCTAACAAAAAACCTACCACCGAGACAGCAAACAGCCGCATACCATCCGCAAAGTCAAAAACCCCCTGCCATTGTGGTGAACAGAGAATTAATCTGCTTTTTCGGAGTGGACGGTGGGGTGAGCAAGACGACGATGTCCATTAACACCGGGGTTGGGCTGATAAAAAAAGGGCAAAGTGTGGTTATTGTGGATTTCGATGTGTTTTCCGGGAATGTGTCTACCCGGCTTAAAGTGGCGCCTGTAACTACCATGGTGGATTGGATCAAAGGGCATAATGAGGATCTCAGCAAATGCCTGGTGGATCATCCTAGCGGCTTAAAAATTCTCCCGGCACCTCTTAATCATGAAGAAGGCGAATTAATTACCGAGGAAGTGGCTATAAAAATTCTGTCCATCTTAACCAGACGGTTTGATGTGGTGATTGTTGATACGGCCCCCCTTTTAATTGCCCCAACCGTCATTACCATGGAAAATGCCACCCGGATTTATGTGCTTTGTCCCCCGGATGCAGCCACTGTGGCCAATACGAAGAAGGTTATTAAACGTCTGGATATGATTCATTTTGAACGCTTCAAGTTTAAACTTCTCGTAACGAAAATGCCAAAGAGTAAGCCCCTGGAGGCCAACCATATGGCTGCCACATTAGAGTTGGAATTGGCAGGCATCATTCCTTATGACGAAGGGGTTCAGGTGGAAACCAACAAAGGGAATCCCCCTATCCTAAGCCGGCGGGCTAAGAATTTTGCCCGGGCGGTTAATATTTTATGCAATACAATTGCGCCCAACCTTCAGGTTGCCAGTGAAAGATTTAGCCTTCTCAACTTTTTTAGACGCCGTAAGGAGGGAATTATTTAAATGCAGGATGCCAAGGGTATCATTGTTACCCCGAGTTTTGGTTATTTAAACAGGAAGATTAAAGAGGGCGGCGGTACGCTGGTCAGCGAACAGCATCTAGGACAAAAAGACACACAGATCTTAAGATCGAAAGTGAATCAGGTTATTCAAGGATTTGATAAAAACCTTGTAGCTAATAAACATAACCCGGTTATAAGAGAAAAATTAACGTCGATGATTCGTGACGCAGTGATGCAGGAGGGAGAGAAATTTCCCTCCTTATTACGTCCCGCCTTGGAATCATTAGCTGAAGAAATTCAAGACGAAATACTGGGATTTGGCGTTATTACAAAACTGCTGGATGATCCGGAGATTTCAGAAGTAATGGTACTGGGTCGCAGAGTGAGCCTAACGGAAAAAATCATGGTTGTTTACTATGAAAAAGATGGGAGGGTGTATGAGGCGGATGTTGTGCCGCCGGATGAGGAAACCGTATACTCCATAATTGAAAAGATTGGAGCTCCCATCGGACGGCGGGCGGATGAAAGCATGCCGATGATGGATGCCCGCCTCCCGGATGGGTCCAGGGTAAATGCAATTATTCCTCCTTTAGCTTTGGACGGTCCTTGCTTAACCATTCGGAAATTCAAAAAAGCGGTGGATATAGAACATTTAATTCATTTATATAAGGCTTTCACGGAACGGGATGCAGAGTTCATGGAATCCTGTGTCAGAGGCAGATTGAATATTGTGGTATCCGGCGGTACAGGCAGCGGCAAGACCACCACTCTGAACGCTTTATCTTCTTTTATCCCTTCAGATGAGCGGATCATAACCATTGAGGATGCGGCAGAATTACAGTTAAAACAGCCTCATGTTGTTCGATTGGAAACCAGACCCCCAAACATGGAAGGAAAAGGCGCCATCACCATTCGGGATGAAGTCCGCAACGCTTTACGTATGAGACCGGATCGTATTGTCGTTGGGGAGGTTCGCTCAGGCGAAGCATTGGATATGCTGCAAGCAATGAATACGGGCCATGACGGTTCCCTTACTACCGGGCACGCCAATTCTCCCCGGGATATGCTGGCCCGTCTGGAGACAATGGTATTAATGTCCGGCATGGACCTGCCCGTTCGGGCAATACGGGAGCAAATCGCGTCCGCAGTAAACTTAATCATTCAACAGGACCGGTTTAGGGACGGCAGAAGGAAGATCACGCAGCTTGTAGCCATACTAGGAATTGAGGGCGATAAGATTATTACTCAGGATTTATTGAGCTATAGCGGCAGAGTAGACGCTTTAGTTCCTGCGCCAGGGAGAAGCAGGTTCATACCGGTATTGGAAAAAGCAAATATACCGGTTCCTTCTTGGATGGAGGAGGCGATTTAATGGAGCATATCTACTTCGGTTTGTTGTGCTTTTTAACGGTTATAGCCTATGGAGCCTATATTCTTAATACCCTAAAAAGTAAAAGAACCATACTTGAGGAAATTGTGAACCTGGAAAAGGAAGCTGTTCAGGAGAATTTAAAAAGGTTTAGGCTGGCCCCAACCAACAATAGCTTTATAAAAAAGCTGGTTTTAACCTCAAGGCAGGCAGGGCTAAATGTTGGAGAACTAGAGATATTTTTGGGGATGTTTATTTCCTCTGTACTCACCTTTTTAATAGTGACCACCCTATTTTCAACGCCATATATCGGTTGGGTCGGTATTCTTATTGGGCTGTATTTGCCCTTTAGTATTCTGCAGGACAAGATAAGAAAAAGGGGTGAAATCCTGTCCAAACAACTTCTTGGAGCCTTAATAATGTGGTCGAACAGTATTCGATCGGGGGCCACCTTATCACAGGCCATTGCGGCATCAATAGATAGGGTAAAACCAGAAATCAGGGAAGAATTGAAACTTATAAAGTATGATCTTGATTTAGGTATTTCAGCAGCAGAAGCTTTGGAAAAGGCTCAAGAAAGGATACCGGTAACAGAATTTAAAATGGTTTGTATGACAGCTCGAATTCACAAGCAGCTAGGCGGTAACCTGGCGGAAAGATTTGAAAAGATTGCCACCACCATTGAAGATCGTATTGATACCCGGAACAACTTAAAAGCCTATACGACCCAGGCGCGTTTGGGATCAACCGTAGCCGGACTAATGCCCTTCGGTGTTCTCGCGGGGCTAAGAATCATTTCACCGGACTACCTAGACCCCATGATAAAAACGCCGTTAGGTAATTTTCTATTGATACTATCCGTGGTTTTTGTGTTTTTAGGTTGGTTTACCATTAAGAAAATGGGTGAAACAAAAGCGGTGAAGTAAGGGGGTGTATAAATATTGAACGTATATATTCAAATTGGTATCTTCTGTGGTGCAATTCCCGTTTTTTTCTTTGGTTATTTAATTAGTAAACAAAGAGAAGCCCGAAAACGTTTGGAGGAATATATACAAACGGAAAATCAGAAACCGACCCATTCTAAAAATATTAAAAAGTTAATTCTAAAAATCATTCAACCACTTTTACCTTCTGAAACCGTCCTGGAGGGCATGAGGGTGAGCCTTCAAAGGGCGAACTTATCAAAATACAATCCGGAAGATATCTATCTTCTTCGATGGGCTTCAACTCTTATGGTAGTCGTTCTAATGTGCATCCTCATGTTTCCGGATGTGCAGGGGATGTTCATTTTTGCTGGCTGCGCGGGTGCATTTTTCTATCTTCTGCCGCCCATTTTAATTAAGCGCAGAATCATTGCCCGGCAAAAAAGAGCACAAAATGAAGTGCAAGATTTTATTGATCTGGTGGCAAACGGAATTGAAGCCGGATTGGAACTGAATAATTCCATTGATAAGGTGACAAGACAGATCCCTGGCGTGTTGGCGGAAGAATTTCAAATTGCATTTAGTGAAATCGCATTAAACCGGAGAAGGGCTCAAGCCTTTATGGCCTTGGCAGAACGATTGGATGTAGAAGACGTCACATTATTAATTGATGCCATTAATCAAGCTGAAAAAACCGGTGTATCCATGGCAAAGGTCTTAAAGGATCAGGTTAACCGGATCAGACAAAATTATAAAACAAATGCGTTGAAAATGGCCCAGGCAGCGACGATTAAAATGCTTGCGCCTCTTTTTTTCTTCATCTTGCCCGCATTATTAATTGTAGTCTTGGGCCCCCCATTGATAGGAATTGGGAAACTGTTGGCATTTTAGACAATGAAAGGAGGGAAGTTGATGAAGTCATTTATTTTAGAAAATAAAGCAGTGGCTCCCGAATACACCGGCCTATTAGTACTGGGGTTAGCAATAGGCGTTGGTGCCATGACCTATTTTGCTCCAAAAATCAAAGCAGTTTTTCAGGCAATTGGCTCAAAACTTTAGCCGGTTGCCGGTTTATAAAAAGAAACGGAGGAATTTAAAGTGAAAAGGCTATTTGGAATGGTTAAAGAGTTTTTGAAAGAGGAAAAAGGTTCTACTCCTGAGTATGCGGGACTTCTTGTATTGGGGGCGATAGCAGCAGTTGGCCTGGGGATGTACTTCGCAGGCAAGGTAAAAAGTACTTCCTCGGCAGGTGGTGCTAAGCTGGATGCAGCCAGCGGCTTCTCCTACTAGGTGGTATCAGAACCATGACTGTTAGTGTGCTATTAGCCGGGCTTTTGATTGGGAGCTATACGGACCTCAAAGACCGCATCGTTCCTAACTGGTTAACTTTTGGGTTGATTTTTCTGGGGGTGGTCATTAACACTTTGGCCGGCCCCGGCCTCCTCTTTTCCTTAGCAGGAATCGCTGCCGGATTTATACTTTCATATCCGGTATATTTGTTTTGTGGTGTCGGGGCCGGGGATGCTAAATTAATGATCGCTGTAGGAGCCTTTCTGGGTTTCCAAAGCATCATCATAATTGCCATATTATCAGCATTAATTAATGGAATTTGCTCCATAATTGTTTTAGCAAAACAAGGTAAACTAAAAGATTTAATGACCTTTACCGTAAGTCATGGCGCCTATCTCTACGCCAAGACCAGCATTCAGGATTTTAGCAAAGAAGAGATACCAATGTACGGGAAGGGGCAGCCATTTGCCGTTTATGTCGCGCTGAGTACCATTGGTTTCCTTTTATGGAGGTGAACCCGATTAATTTCTTAAAGTGCCGAAGAGGTTCCATTACAGCGGAATTAGCCGTTGTTCTACCACTAATCACATTTTTAACCGCGGGCAGTATGATTGTTATTTTAGCCCTTTGGGCCAAAATTGTGGTAGTGGATGCGGCAAGGGAAGGGGCGCGCTATGAGGCCCTTAATTTAGGAAGTGCTGAGACAAAGGTGGATGAAGTATTAACGGATGGTAAACTGAATGTTGCCAATAAACAAAGCGTGACGGTGGTTAGGGACACCAATTATGTTACGGTTACTGTAAAGTATAATCAACCGGCCCTTTTCCCGCTGCTGCCTCAACTAATTGGCGGCAGTGCTTGGGGAAATCATTTTTTATTAGAGAGCAGCCAAGTGTTCAAATTGGAAAAACCATAAAAATACCTCCCCGGTCGGGGAGGTATTTTTAATAAGGGGGTGAGGTTTATTCGAAAGTCTCTGTTTCTCTTTGGGGCCGCATTTTTTGTATTAATGGCCCCGTTTATAATACAGGTCTTGCTTACACCGGAAGGTTATATTGCAACCGGTTTTGTGGCCGGCGGATGTGATTATGAAACCTTTATCGCCAAAATGAAATGGGGATCAGAGGGTCATTGGAGTTATAATAACCGGTTTACCGGGGAAATTACACAACCGGCCCCAATCTATCACTTCTACCTCTTTCTCGGTCATCTGGCGGGCTGGATAGGGATTAAGCTTCCATGGATGTATCATTTGGTACGAAGTTTCTTGGCTGCTTTTTCTTTCGTATATCTATATAAATTTTTAAGAAAACATGTTCCTGTAAATCCATTCATTGCTTTGATATTGACAGTTTTTGCTTCTGGCGGATACTTAAGCGTCCTGGATGATGTGTTTAATACCGGCTTTAACTCAGGGAATACAGACCTTTTTCTGCAAGGCAGGGTTTGGTTAGCATATATCTGCTATCCTCATTATTGTCTTGAGTTTTTAGGGGTTTTATTACTGTTGGATTCTTATCTCTCTGCCAGGTCCTGGATGGCGCTGACCGGGGGGATAATAATTTCCCTGGTCCATCCATTTCTTTTAGGACTATTTTGTCCGGTGATATTAATAAGCTCGGTCTTCCGGAAGGACTATAAACAGGCTTTAATGTCTTGCTCGTTCGCTTCCCTGGGTTCTTTACCCATCTTAATTCCTCTTTCCCAAGCCATAAAGGAAGTAGAGTGGTTAAAAATATGGAGAAACCAAACCCGCCTTACAGTACTGCCTTTTTGGAATTATTACATCTTAGGCTATGGGTTAACGGGTATTGCCGGTTGGTATGGTTTTGTAAAATGGGTTACATCCGGAGATCGAAAAAAGAATATGTATTTGTGGGCTGCCTGGATGGTTGTGGCAATGTTGTTATCCTATACGGCACCATTGCCGAATAAACGAGAATATGCTTTTTTCTTTTCAGTTCCCATAGGAATTTTTGCAGCCCCTTGGATTGAAAAAGGAATTTGCTTTTTTAAAAAAAGTACAAGTAAACTGTGTCAATTAGCAGGACCGGTCCTAGTAATGATTGTTTGCATTTGGCAGAGCATAGCCGTATATTCAGAGGCGCTTATTTCATATACTCCAACCACCATTTCCGGATGTAGCTATATTTCTCCGGAATATCAACAGGTATTTAAAATCATTGAAGCGGATGGGGCCGATCGCGTTGTTTTGTCTGAATATTGGTATGGCAATATGGTTCCTGCATTTACAAAAAGCCGGCCATATGTGGGACATCTCTGCGAGACACAAAACTTTAAGGAAAAGAAACAGATATCAGAAGACTTTTTAATAGGACGCCTTGGGAAAGCGCAAATGGAGGAAGTGCTAAAGAATAACAAGATAACTTGGATTGTTTTAAATAAAGATACAATGAAAGATAGTACTCTGGTTCAGAAACTTTGGACACCGGTTTTTAATGGCCAGGAGGTCATCCTGTGGAAAGTGAATAAGGAATGGTTTTAATGTTCTGATCATTCCGGGCTTTTCTTTTTATGGAGGTGTTTTTGATGAATATAACCATTAGCCTTGCACTTTCCCTGGTTCTAGGGGCCGGTGGCCATTTGCTGGTTAAAGAAGGTGTATCCAGGGCTGGCTCAGGGTTATGGGCGTTACTACATCCAGCCGTTATTGCAGGGGTAACCTGTTATTTTTTAAGCATGCTAGCATGGTTACCTTTCCTGGCATCCAAGCCTGTCGCCCAGGCGGTACCGGTTGCTGGAATCACTTATATGTTAGTCGCCCTAGGGGCGGGAATATTAAGTGGCCAATGGCTAACCGTTCATCAGTGGGTAGGTGTTGCATTGATTGGTGGCGGTGTGTGGCTGCTGGGGAAGTAAAAGAAGGAGAGATACCCAGGTTACTATGTGTAGCCTGGTTTTTCATTTTATAAGGACTACTTTGGGGGTGTTATGAATGAAGGTAACGGTTTTAGCACCGGCTTATAACGAAGAAGCAGTAATTGAAAAATTTGTAAGGACCGTAATGGATCAGTTAGGCGGGTTATTAAGTTTCGATATGCTTATTGTAAATGATGGCAGCAGTGACCGTACAGGGGAGATCCTTTTACGATTACAACAAGAGTATAACAATCTGGCCGTAGTCACGCACCCTGTAAACCAAGGCCTTGGCGCAGGATTAAAGACTGGATTTAGTCATGCTAAAGGAGATGTGGTTGTTACACTGGATGCAGACCTTTCACAGCCCCCCAGTTTAATTCCCAAAATGATAGAGGAGATCAAGATGGGAGCGGATGTCGTTATCGGTTCCCGATACATTCAGGGAGGAGGCATGAAAGGAGTTCCTCGTTGGCGAATGATTATCTCACGGCTTGGGAACTGGCTTATACGAAATTCTTTAGATATAAGGGTAAAGGACTGTACCTCCGGATTAAGGGCCTATCGTAGGGGGGCTGTACAGGACCTTGGGGAAATTGGTTCGGGGTTTGAGGTGCAGCTAAAAATACTTCAGCAATTAGTACAGGTAAGATTTGCAGAAATACCCTTGAATCTAGTAAACCGGACAGCGGGAGAAAGTAAAATGAGATATTTCAGTTTGGTACCCAGGTATCTATTCCTGTTAGCTTTTCCCTGTAAAAAGAACAGGAAGAAAACAAAAACTTTTGTATTTGAGGGATAAAACATGAAAAATCTAGTAATGAAGATCATCTCTTTAAAGGGAAAAACACAAAGTGAATTAAAAATCGAGTTAAATAAGATCTTGAATGATTATAAATTTACTAAAAAGAAGTAAATCATCAAAAAAAGATTCAGCCTTGTCTTATATAATAATGGGGGGAAAATAAAGGATAAGGCGGGATAAAAATTGCTAGATGAACTTACTTTAAAAATTATCCAAATATTAGAGGGAACAAAGGATACAGAAATTTTAAAAAATGATCTGCATGAATTACTAAATCAATATGAAATCAAAAAAATCCCCAAAGGTTCATCTCCCTATTTTATGAAATTACTTGATGATTTTATTCTAATTAAAAAAACGGAAGGTCTTTCGGGAGAAACTCTAAAGAAATATAAAGGCGTTCTAATTGATTTTGGCATTTATATTCAGAAAGATGTAGCGAGTGTGACATCAAACAATATAAGAGAATGGCTAAATGCCCATGAAGGAATTAAGCTGTCTACCATGCGATATTATATAAGCGTATTAAAATCATTTTATAATTACTTAATCACAGAAGAATATATCTTAATCGATCCAACAAGAAAAATCAAAACACCAAAGCTTCCTAAAAGATTGCCTAAAGCACTTTCATTAGATGAATTAGAGATATTAAGAGAAGGTTGTAAATCTCTTAGGGAAAAGGCCATCGTCGAAGTATTTTATGCCACTGGTGGCAGGTTAAAAGAAATCCATAACATGAACATAACGGATATAAACTGGCAAGAAAGAACGATTGTCGTCATTGGAAAGGGCAATAAGGAGCGACCTGTATTCATTAATTCCAGGGCCGTTTTCGCATTAAAAAAATATTTATCTAGCCGACAAGACCAAGAAGATGCCTTGTTTGTTACGGAAAAGAGCCCCATTAAAAGATTATCTCCTAGATCAATTCAATCAGTGTTTAAGAAAATAGTTAAGCGAGTAAATTTTGTTAAAAATGTACATCCTCATGTAATGCGTCATACCATGGCCACTACAATGATTAATCACGGAGCCAGATTAGAAGATGTGCAGGGGATATTGGGACATTCATCACCTAGTACCACTCAGATCTACGCACAAGTTAACATTCACCGCCGAAAGGAGGCTTATCTAAAGACTTTTCGTTAAGGTTTTGGGTTAAGTTTTAACCCGTTTCCTAATTATGAGCCATGATATTGCGGAATACGAATATATCCGGCCACGTTACCTACGGATTCTGCTGTTCCGCCGTAGGTCCCGGTGTACCAGGAATTGTTCTGGGCATTATTGGCCTTATCGTAAGTAGCGCTCAGAGACTTACCATTGTTGTTATATCCATTTTCGAGAATGTTTTTACCACTCGTAGCACTTTCATTAGCTTCCTGCGCTTCTAAGGCTGCTTTATCGGCAGCTTTTTTGGCTGCCTCAATCAATTTGGCTGAAAAACTATCGGTATCTGTATACCAAGCCCCTTCAATGTAAGCAGCGACTTTAGTATCGCTTACCACCCATACAATGCCAGTACTGTCCACTGTAAAATCGGCTATTCCAATTGGTGATGGAATTGTTTTTTTCCATATTCCATCTTCATAATAGGATAATCCCCCCGCGGTGGTTACTCCCCATATTTTACCGTCTGGACCGTTTTCTACTTTTAAGCTACTAATGGGTCTTGCACTAGAGGAATCAGATGCACTTTCCATGAGGGTCCAAGTACCACTTTTATAAATAGCCCATCCAGAAGCGTAATCATCTGAGGCTACTGCTATGATTGAACCATCACTCGTGGTAGCTAAAGTCCATATATTACACCGCCCCGGGATAGGAGGATCACAACGAACCCAACTGGAGCCATTCCAATAGGCTACCTCATTATTGTCGCTTCCAATCCAGGGTTTCCCAGTATGATCTACAGTAAAACAATGTATATTAAAAGGAGCATACACTGGTAAATGCGTAAATCCTTCACCGGTAAAATACCCAACGGTTGGATAACGATAATAATCTCCCTCTGGATAACCAAAAGTCCATACAGTACCATCTTTCGCTTTGAAAAAATATTCATAGCCAAAGTTACTTATGACTTTTCCTGTTGAATTCATTTGGAAATAACCCGTTGTATGTCTATTATCATCAGAATCATACAAACCGGAAAACCATAAACGACCTTGGTTATCAATGAAAATATCATAAACAGCATCGTTTGGCGTTTTATTATAGGGATAGGTGCCAGATATGGTGGAATTACCGGCTATCCAAGCAGAACCATTCCAATAGTAGTTCGTTGTTCCAAAATTCTTAGTGATCCATATCAATCCATTACTTGAAGTTATTCGGGAGAATTTATTGCCTGGCAATGTTCCAAAGGAAGCTGCATGAGCCGAAGGTTCCATTGTCTGCAGTATCAAAATGAGTAAAAACCACCTTATAACTATTCTCATGAATACACCTACTTTCAATAATTATTTACCTTGCTTCGATCCGAACTAAAAGGCCATACCTACCACATCCTTTAATAAATTTGATAAATAACCCTCTCACTGTGTAGCGAGAGGGTTTATTTATATATAACATAATGAAAGGAGGTTTTGCCTATAATGATGCAGTTATAGCGAACAATAAATCCGGATTAGGAAATTGGATTAAATTAAGGTTTTCAAAGGAGGTAAGGAAAATGATTTATAAAAAGCTTATTTTTCTAATTACCCTAATAGTTACTTCAATGACCTTTACTCAAAATGCTTTTGCTGCTCAGTATGACTCAGGCCAATTTACGTGGATTGGCAACCATGTAAATTATCCAGTAACATTAAAGGTTGTATATATTCCTGAAGCCAACTCTATTCTTATTAAAGGGGTAAAGAGTAATTTTGGGCTAGACGCTACTTATAAATTCCCCGATACAGCCACAACCACTTTTAAAGTCGATGAGTTAAAAACCGTTGGAGAAAAAACCTGCACTATTGGAACATTTGGCGGTTTAATACCTGATACTCGATATCAACTATATATAAGAGCCTGGAGTGTAATAACACCGACTCAGAGTAGAAGCGTTGATCATTCGGAAATACAATATTTTGAGATGTACACCGATCCGGCTATACCCAAAGCAGGTGGAGGTGGAATTCTTCCTCTAACAGTTGGAGTTGACACGGTGACGCTTAAAATAGATACCATGGACAACCCCCAGGATACTAGTTATACCATTCAAAGAAGAACAAGCAGCTCCTCTTTTGTCGATTTAGTTACAACACAAAACCTAAACTTATTTTCTGATGTTGGTTTATCAGCCAATACAAACTACTACTATAGAATCAGAATCAATGCAAAAAGTGGAAGACAATATTTCTCTCAAGAATACTCAGTAACTACATTACCGGATTTATCTATCACCTACGCCGAGCAGGCCAAAATAAGTGCTGATAAAGCAGCAGGGTATTCCTGGTACACCGGTACCTACGGTGGGGCCTCCGAAAGTGTAGGGAACCTGGCAGGATATATTCGTATTCCGTAGTAATTTGCGTTATAAAACAAGCCTTTAAAAAATTAAAGAACAAGCCAGAGCCCTTGTAATATAAGGATTTTTCTATTATCAGCTATTCCATTCTAAAATCAATTTAAGACAAAATTTATTTTCTATCACAAAAATTAATTACTTATAATAACAGATTTAAAAAATTTTTCATTAATATGTTATTTATTAGGAGATAAATCGCCCTATAAAGGCTTAAATATGGCTATATTACTACGGAATACGAATATATGTTGCATCCTGAGAGGCCTGATTAGCCTTGTCATAACTTTGGTGCGCCCAACTGGCCGCCGAGGTTCCGGCATCAATCGTCTGATTAACGGCGGTCTGTGCCCTGGAGGCTGCGGCATCGGCTGAGGCTTTGGCTCCCTGGGCGGCTGTAACGGCTGAGTTGGCTGCATCTCTTGCTTCTTCCGCAGCCTCTTTCGCATAGTAGGCATCAGAATAAGTGTAAATTGTAAAGGACGGTCCGGGATTAGTCCCTGCGTATAGCCATGTCCCCCACCATGTCATTGCTTCAAAGCCGTACCTTGTTGTATAGTTGTAATATTTATCCGTGGTTATACTTGCGTCACTATAAATTAAAGTGGTACCCGCAGTAAAAGTACGTTCAATATATTTGCTGCTTTGGCCACTAATATAAATATCTAAAGAAGGTAAATTTTCATTGGAAACCAAATAAAAATCAATTTTTTTTGTATCCATATTGTAGTTAGCAGTTACCGTATAAGTATTACTATAGTCATAGTATTTTACATTTTGTATTTCAACTTGAAACCGGGTACTGTTACTATAGTATTTTTCGTCATCTAACAGCACTATCTGGTCATATCCATTATCCGGAACCGTCACAGTATATTGATGCCATGCTGTATCAGAAAAGGATGTCTGTAATACCTGATAATTAACATCATCCGTTGGTCGTGGAGAATATGGTCTACTTGAGTTACTGCCTGCTTCCCGAACTGCATACATCGAAAATACTGAACTGGAGTAACTACCTACTCGTTTTACCCTGAAGGTTATTTCTCTAATTGAAAGCACCCCATTGGTACTTCCTATGCCAATAACATTACCACTATAAGTAGATGACTCTGAACTATAAAATAGTCCCATATTTCCTGTTTGGTTATCTGTTTTATAGCTTAATGCTGCCTCAGAGACATTACATTTTAAAAAAGCTATAAAGATAAAGCACATAAGTATCAATTGAAATATTTTGATATTTAACTTTTGATTCTTCAAAATATAGCCTCCTTCTTTATTTGTTTTAAAAAACCTGATTAAAATTAATACAACATTGTTATCACAACCTTTCATTTTTATTTTTATAATAAAAACCCCTCTCACTGTTCATAGCGAGAGGGGTTTTGAATTTATAAAGGATGTGATGATTATGGACCTTTAATCATTGATTTAGAAGAGGAAATAATCAAATTAAGGAAAGTAGGTGTAATCAATGAAGAAGAGATTAATAAATATGTTAATTGTCCTCCTAATAGCTGGCCTTTTGCCGGGAGTAGCCTTTGCGACTTCCTTTGGAACGATACCAAATGAAATGTTAAAAGTTACCTCAAAAGATGGAATCATTTGGGCGATTAGAGAAACCGGAAACCCAAATTATTACTGGAATGGCTCCAGTTGGGTTTCCGGAAATACAAGCCTATCGGGTCCCTATGGTTCAGCATATGAAAATAAATTTGATATATTTATTGACGATATGGGGCGGCTTTGGTTTTCAGGTGTGAGGACCAACGATAATGAATATTCTACGGGATACTTCCAAATGACTGCGGGAGGGAAAACTGTAAGTGACTATGGTTATCGTTATTTTGTAAAAGCTAATGATGGTACCGTATGGACATGGGGGTATCCCAGCAGAGATGTTAAAAATACTCCAACGGTAGCATATTTTAACGGTGAAGGATTTACAAATCTGCCTGTAAAAGCCCCATTTTATTTGTCTGGACCATGTTTAACCATAGACCATGATGGTAGACCTTGGGTTTGCGGAAGTGGTCAAGGAGACTATAATAAGGTAGCCTATTGGAATGGCTCTAGTTGGGTTCGTTGTGATCCTCCTTTCCCAAATGGAAATATGATAGGGGGGCTTACAACAACGGAAGATGGTTCGATCATGGCATTTGCAGATTATAGTTATGGATATGGGTGGGCTCTTTATAAAAACGGAGTCTGGACCATAAAGAACTTTTCAAAGGATGACCGTTCTGCTAATCCTGTAAAAACTTATGCAAACATCGAACTTGGACCCGGCGGCAAAATTTGGGGTATTTCAAATACTGATGGTACTAAACTAGCATATTATGATGAAGGCATTTGGAAAATAACTATGCCAGCACCATTTGGAATATCCGATTTTACGGTTGATAGTTCCGGTATAGTCTGGGCCATAAACGGGAAACAGGCGGCTGCTTATATAGAAGGAGCATGGCTCACAGATACGGATGGGTTTTCATCCAAACTAATTGAAGCTGCTAAAAAGTCTGCTGATGCAGCTAAAGTCAGTGCTGATGCCGCGGCTGCGAATACCGGGGCGGCTGTAACGGCCGCCCAAGGTGCTAAGGCCTCAGCGGACACCGCAGCCTCCAGGGCGCAGACCGCCGTCAATCAGACAGTGGATGCAGGGACCTCAGCGGCCAGTTGGGCGCACCAAAGTTATGACAAGGCTAATCAGGCCTCTCAGGATGCAACATATATTCGTAACACGCAGCTTCCCTCCCTTGAAACGAAACTAAATAACCTTCAGGTGTCCGTAACCAATATCCAAAACAGTGATACCATGCCACCAACGGTAGAGATACAAACGGTTTCAGGAGCCAGAGCGACATCCGGAAGCAGTATTCAAGCCATTGTAACGGTTACGGATAACCGCCCCGGACCGTACACTTATAGCATCAATGGTGGTTCCTATAGTACATTACCCGATGACGGACGAATAACTTTACCGGTATATAGCTCCGGAAATAATTCAATCACTGTAAGTGTTCAGGATGCTGCCGGCAACGTTGGGAGTAAAACCATTGTAATCAGGAAGTTTTAAATTTCTACCCCAGTCGTAAAGACTGGGGTAGATTTATTTTAAGGGGGGAAACCAATGAAAAAAATCTTTCTAACGGCTGCTTTGTTAATCAGTATAGTTCTTTCCGGATGCAATCAAAAAATCATTCCTACGGACGATGGTCCAGACTACGCTGTAAAAAACTACATAGATGCTGCCAGCCAAGCAAAATGGGACACCGTAGTGCCAATGCTTTCAGGGGAGGCTTTACAGGAGATGCAGACTGGAATGGAACGAGTGAAAACCACACAAAAAGTAATTTCCATTCAAACAGCGTCAGAGATTCAAACCGATACCTTTGCCGTGATTAAAGCTGATGTTATTAAAACCAATAATTACGGTGTCACTAAGTTTAATGACTTATCCTCTTATGAGTTCCGTCTTCAAAAAACAGGTGAACATTGGCTGATTTATAAAGTATCTCAGAAAGAGCTAAAGCCCGACAATCTAAAAAACGGTACAATGCCGGTTGCAGCGAGAGAGAAATTGAAAACCTACCTGGAATTGCCTATGTCAGAAAAAAAGGAAAAGGACTATCTTTATCTTGCAGGTCCTATATTAGAGCTCTCTCAGAAGTCTAATCCTCATGTACCTGAGATGCAGCCTAAAACAAAGGTATTGGAAATCACCCCGTTGGGGATAAGCGAGAAATATCTTGTCGCCAATGCCCTTTATACGGTTCAAATAGAAGGGTATAGACCTGCAGTCATTAAAGCAATTGTAGATATGGTAGATCTGGCGGGGGAATGGAAGATAATTAAACTGGATATAGCTCAAAACGCGAAAGAATAGGAGGGGGTTGATGGTGTACCGGTATCTCTTAATCATGATTTTTCTTTTATCACTTCCAGTCCCTGCCTGGGCCTTAACCGTATTTGAGGATGACTTTATCAATACCACCCATGTGGATATGACAAAGACGACCGCAATTATTGATCTTTCCGATACCTCCGTTAAACTACCAATGATAAACACCCCAAATGCTATCGCGATGAATAAGTATGGTGATGGATATGCAGTGGTAACAAAAACCGGTATACAAATGTACGAATGCGATGATTCTGCAGATTCCATAAAACAGAACAATATTTTTTCCTGCCCATTTATTACAGATGCCATTGGGGTAGCTATCAGACAGGATAATCTAAACATATGGGCTATTCGCCAGGACGGAGTACAATACGCTAAATTCAACGGCTCTGCTATGGCTGATGAGCCTGCCTTAAAGGCCTCGGGCATAGGGGCGGTGGTGTCGGTGGATGCCTGGGAGGGTTCTGATAAAGCGGCCGTATTAATAAAAGATGATGAAGGCAGCGCACAATTAAAAATTTATAATGCCCGGTCCGGGGCTTTAGTCAACGAATTAACACAAAATACCACCATCCAAGACCCTGTTGCAGTATCTATTGTTAAAGGTACCGCAGATCTTCGGGTGGCCACCAAAGATACTATTTATTATTTAATGTATGATGATTTTACTGGTAATTACGTAGAGGACACTGCAAAAAAAATTACAGGACTATCCGAGATTTTAAGTCTTAGTTCAGATCAGTCCACCCATGCAATAAACAGTAAATCAAATGCACAGCTTTATTTTGATAATGATACCGGGGGAGGAAAAAGTGTATCGGCCTACAGTATTGGAACTGTTTCCGAAGCCTTTGCCATCTCTTTGAAACCGGATAGCTATGATCAAGCAATCGTAACTTCATCCGGAGAGGTCCAATATTGGCGTTATGATGATGCCCAAGGAAAAATGGTTCGTGATAGCCGTATGGAGAAAACAGGGCTGCAACTGATGGGTGGGTACATGGCACCGAAAGAATATTGGTCTAAAATATTTTCTACTGATAGTGATTTTGAAGAAGTTAAATTAACAGTAACAGAAGATATTCCTGCAAATACATCCATCTCCTATTGGGTATCAAGCAATGGAGGAATCAATTTCACTGAAGTAGCACCTGGTCTATGGTGTACGGTTCCTGTGGGAAAAGACTATGTTGTAAAAGCCATTTTAAACACAATGGATGATAATGTTACGCCAAGAATCTTGTACTTAAAATTAGAGGCAACCACTTTAAATATACGGGATTTAAAAGTAACTGCGATTGCTAAAAACAAAATAGGACAAACATTACCTACAAATATCTTTCCGGTAGAAGCAAAGGCCGGAGCGGATGTTGTTTTTGAAGTAATAACGGAAGGAAATGCAGAAACGGTATGGGCGGACTTTACAACAGGCGCTAACGTCGTGTTAACAAATAGACAATCAATAACGGATGATATCAATGTCTGGTGGGGATCATATATTGTTCCCGTGGATGCAGTAAATCCCTCCAGCATCGGAATAACTTTAACCGCACAGAAGGGAGTAAAACAAAAGCATTTATCGGTAAATCCTTTTATAAATGTGCGTGGAAATATATATGAAGTACTTGATTTGACCATTACTAAATAAACCTCTATATTTAGGGGTTTTCTTTTTTAGGAGGGATGCCGCATTTATTATCTTTATATTATATCCTCCTTAATGTTGGCAGGATTTACTTATAATATCAGCGAGGTGGCCTGGTGGAAGGTTTGGTATCCCTGGGGAGCTTTGCTACATTTAATTAGCTTGTTTCTAATTGACAAGGGAAGTAAGTTTATAGTTGTTTTTACTCTAAACGCTCTTCTATCTTTAGCCGTATTTTTATTGTTTTACAATCAGCTCACATTACTTTCAGGGGTATTTATTGGAATGAATGTTTTTTTGTTAATTCCTCTCCTCTACTTCCGTGTTAATGAAATTGAAAATAACTGGGGATTAATGGCCTGTATGATGCTGATTCTTGCTGTAGGATTCCCTAAAAGCTTTACCACTGCTAATGCATTGGCCCAGCCAACACCGTCAGCATCGCTTACAGGCCAAGGGTGGTTTAAATCAACTTCAGAAGTCAATGTGGATATCCATAACAGGCATTGGAGGATCATTAGCAAAGGATCAATGGTCATGAAGGAGGGTGACCCGGGTACTGTCAATGCAAAAGTAGCAGCTCAATATATAAATCATAGGATTGTTCCCCAGGGTAATACTTTTTCCTTTAATGAAACCGTTGGTCCGAGAACTGAAAACCGGGGGTTTGTTCCATCCAGTTCATATATGGCTACTGAGGAAGGTACTATCAGCGTACCTGATATTGGAGGAGGGATCTGCCGTACATCAACACTTCTTAATTATGTGGTAATAAATGCAAAACTCCATGTACTTGAACAGCATGGCCATACTGCTGCCGTGCGTTATGCAAACCCGGGGGAAGACACTGCTGTTGCTTGGCCCAATTTAGACTATAAGTTCAAAAATAATAAGAATGAGTTGATTAAAATTATCACTAAATGGGATAAGGGTAGGTTAACTATTGAAATATGGGGTATATAGAAAGGCGGTTCAGGTTTTAGTTTTTAGATTTAAGGCCTGGTGAGGACTGGTGCTACAGCAGCTTAAATGAACCGAGAAGCCTCCGCTTCGGTCCATGGAGCCATCGAAATCACTCCATGAAAGGAGTAATGTCCATGTATTCTGCTTGTAAATATTGTGATTGTTCCAAGAAATGCACAAACCCAAAATGTAAGCCTTGTTCCATCAAGAGTAAATATTGTAATTCTCAGAAACAAGCCAAGGCGGTTGTTTGGCATCGTGGTAAAGCCTGTGAGCATGCATTGGTTAGATATAATTAATTCAATTAAAAGGAGAGTGTTTTTATGTTCGTTATATCAATCGATCTAGGTTATGGTTGGGTAAAAGGGTGTAATTCTGAAGGTAAAGAAATATGTATTCCTTCCTTTGTTGGCTCTGGCCATGAGCGGAGAATAGCAGATGAGTTAAACCAGGAAGTCGATGAACTGGATAATATACATGTAGTGATTGATGGAAAACATTACTTTGTAGGGGAGCTTGCAAAACGAGAGTCCTTGGACAAAACATATACCCTTGATACCTACAAAATATCTCACCCTATGACCAAGATATTACTAGCCACTGTGGCAGCGATGCTGGCTTCAAGAGAACCACAAGATACGCATATAGTAACCGGACTTCCTTACGGAGATTTTGATTACCAGAAAGATGAAATGGAAGATTTTTTGACACACTTTTATTCCGCTGTTCAGTTTATTAGCGGACCCCATAGGAGTAAAACAAAAAAGATTCAGTTTAAAAAACATTCTATACTGCCGCAGGCTGCCGGCGCATTGATCCCAAGGAAAAATAACAATGTAATGTCTTCCGAATATTTGGAGGGAGTTATCGACGTAGGGTATAAAACTTGTGACGTGGTAGCCTTTGAGACACGAGGAAAATCTACGTTCTTACGAACTGATCTTTGTGACACAATTGATATGGCCACAAGCAATGTTTACGAATTATTACAAAAGACAATAAGAGCTCAAATTGGTTGTCGATTAGATGTTAGTCAAATAGAAAGTGCTATAATCAAACAATATATTATTTACAGAGGAAAAAAGCATTCCATCAAGGATGAAATTAATCAGGCGAAGCAGGCCATAGCGAAGACGATTATTGATCTGGTTAGATCAAAGTGGCGAGATAATACAGATCTAATGGAACATATTTATCTTATTGGTGGAGGCGTCTTACTACTAGAAGATACTCTTAAAGAGATTCATCCTGAAACAATCATTGTGGAAAATCCACAGCTAGCAAATGCTGCCGGCTATTTTAAAATTATTTCTGCCCAGTACGATATTTCTACTTACGAAGCCGAAACAGAAAAACCTCTGAATCTTGGGAATATGAAATTTTGTATAGCATAGATAATCCTATCCTTACCCTGCCTTTTTGGCGGGGTTCATATTTTAGATAGAAATAAAAATTAAAGGTGGTGTTAAACATGAAAAATCTATATTGGGCGGAAAAGTTGATGAGGCCAATACCAGTGCTACACAAGCATGCGGAGCAAACAATGGAACTGGCAATAAGAACTGCCATTATCATGTCGTTTGATAAGAGAAGAGTTGCCTATGTAGGTATAGCGGCATTTTTGCACGACCTGGGTAAAACTACTTGGCCTAAGGAGTTGTTTTATAAAACACCTGTTCTTCCTCATGAGTGGGATGTGATAAAAGATCACACCATTCAAGGTGAAAAAATCATTTTAAGTAAATGGCCGAATGTGTCCCGGGATATCTTGCGTTTAGTATCCCAACACCATGAGAGACCCGGCGGTCTAGGGTACCCAAATGGTATATATGACCCTCCCTTGGACGTGTTGGTACTGGCAGCTTGCGATGTGTATAACGCAATGGTTACTAAAAGAGAATATCGAAATACAATAAAAGAATTTGCTCCAGAAGTAGCCTTATTGGAAATAGCCAAGTTTGCTCCGGAACAAGTGGTTGGTGCATTGGCGAGAGCGGAAACGCTCCGTAAGTTGGAAGAGGCAGAAGAAAAACAGCGGTCATCTTTTTTGCAATCTATGCAATTTTAATGAATTTTGGCTATAAATATTCCGTTTTTTAATTTTACCATGTTTACTTAGGGGTGCTCCCCTGAAAATCTTTTGAGGAAGAAGTAATGATTATGGGGCCCCTAAAATCATGATTGGAATTGAACAACGGGAGACTATAGCACCTAATGCTTGGTCTTAGTCAATCTGGAAAATCTTTAAGTATAGAGTGCAGGAGGTGTTTAACTGCCCCGCCATCGGTTCTACCATGACTGTCCCAAGGGATAACAAAGGTCAATTACTTTATAAAAATAGACCAACTGGAAATTACTCTGTTGGTCATATCATACAAGGAGGTGTGAAATTGAAGGATGACCTAACTCATGCCAGAGAAAGACTATCTGGCCTGTTAACGGGTTGGTGGCAAGGCGATATCAAGGAGAATAAATGGACCCGGTTTATGCTGCTGTTCCTTATGGGTGGTCTGTTGGATGTATGGCTTCTCAGCACGGTCTCCGCATGGATTATCAACCATTATTACGGATTAACCAAAGCCCTGGGAATGGCAGCGCCGGGTATCCCGGATCCTCGGTGGTATCTAACGCATCCCCTGCCGGTGATCTGGTCCTATTTTAGAAAAATCTTTACCGGGTATCCGTTGTCCGCGCCCCAGGTATTTACGGGATGGGTGTATCTTAACATCCTGATTTTTGGTTCGGCAGGGGTTTACTTTATAAGAAAAAAATTTGTGAAAAAGGACGTAAGGGATCTTGGAAGCGCTAAACTGGAGGATCCCGCCGGGGTAAGAGAGTTTCTGGACTACAATTACCAACCCGGTATTTTTTTTGGCGGTATAAAAGGGCCCTTTGGCGGCCTGAAACCGGCCATTCTCCGTGAAAATGCGCCCGGAAACCGCAATGTGGCGGTCTTTGGTCCGCCGGGATCCAGAAAGACTTCAACTTATATCAGCAACAACCTGTTTCAGGCGGTTCGTTCAGGAAAATCGGTGATTGTACCCGATCCCAAGGGGGAGTTAACCAGAAGCTTTAAAAAATGGCTTGAAAAAAGGGGCTATGTGGTTAAAGTTTTTAATCTGGTAAACATGTTAAATTCCGACAGGTGGAATCCTTTGTCCGAAGTTCATGATGAATTGAGCGCGCAGGTGTTTACCAATACCGTGATGGTGAACACGGTATCCCCCAATCAGAAAAAAGGAGAAAAGTTTTGGGAGGATTTAGAAAGAAACCTTTTAAAGGCGTTGGTTCTCTATGTTGTTACGGAAATGCCGGTTCATAACCGAAACCTAGGCACCCTTTATTCCCTTCTGGCCACCGAGAGTGTGGAATATCTGGATAACCTCTTTGCAATATTGCCTGAAAGTCATCCTGCGCTCATGCCCTTTAAGTTTTATAAGAAAAACTCAGATGTCATTAAATCTGGAGCCATTACCGGACTGGGGGGACGGCTGGAAGTTTTTCAAAACCAAATGGTCTGTGAGCTAACAGCCGGCAACGATATTGATCTTGAACTGCCCGGCAAGCAGAAGTGTGTTTACTTCTGCATCATGTCGGACAAGGACAGCGCCTTTGATTTCATTGCCAGCGTATTTTTTAGCTTCCAGTTCATCCGGCTTATGGATTTGGCCGACCGCCAGCCCAGGGGGGTACTGCCGGTTCTGGTAGACGCCATTCTTGAGGAGTTCACCAATGTGGCTCAGATACCGGACTTTCCTAAAAAGTTGTCCACCATGCGGGGACGCGGGATTGCTTGTTCAATTATCTTCCAGAATATCCCTCAATTAAAGCTGGCAGTAGGCAACGAGGCCTGGGAGATTATCCTGGGGGACTGTGACTATTGGCTCATCCTTGGGGCCAAAGAGCTTACCAGCGCTAAATATATTAGTGAAATGGTGGGAGATACCACGGTAGAATCCGAAAGGGACTCCCGGCCCAAAGGACTGGCGGGATTGAACCCCTTTGCAGGGGCTATCTCCAAAGCGCCAACCAAGAGAAGGCTTATTGATCCTGCGGAAGTAACCCGGTTAAAAATCGACGAATGCCTGCTTCGTCTTCAGGATGGCCGGCTGATGAAGCTGGATAAATTCTGGTATAAATACTATCCCTGGTACAAGGAGCTGGAAGAGAGTCATATTTCCAACTATCGGCCCAAGTGGGCGGAGGAGTACCTGGCTCGTTCCAGTCAAAAACAAATATTTTTGAATGCTAAAAAATATTCGGTTTCATCGGCTCTCCTGGAAAAGAAAGATTATGACCGGGACAAAGCAGTACAAGATGAAAATAGGGCCCCAAAAGGGGCGGGAGCTTCTTTCTGGGATTAAAATTACCGGACATTCTTAATAGTTGGTTTTAAGCATAACGGAAAAATTGTTTAGGAGGGATTTAATGATTTAAATTTCTGGAATGGCACTATATCAAGGGAAGGAAGAAACATTGTTGATCAATTGGCATAAAGAAGTATTTAGCTACGGTCATGGGGAAGGCATCCTGCTTGGACAAGTGAATGGTATGCCTGTCAGAATTACCCCGGGCCAGACGGAAAAAAGCATCATTGTTTTTACCACCGGCCAGTCCAAAACCGGGAAATGGATTCTGGTGAATGCCGCTTTGCAGGCGATCCATTCCGGGGAATCACTGCTCATTTTTGATGAAAGAGGCCGGATTCTCAGATGCCTTAAGCATATTTTTGAAGGAGAAGGTTATTCCCTTAAAATCTTAAATGAGCCATTGCCACGGGTTCCGGCCAACCGAGAATACCTGAAGAATTTAACCGGGGAAACAATCATGAACCGGAGACCCGCTGCAGGGGAAAAATGTGCTTATTTCTATATTCAGCAGGGAGAACTGAATGGTTATAAAACGTTAAAAACACTTTTTTTAAATTTAGGTTTACCGCATCAGGTTCGAAAGGACGGCGCTTCCCACGGGTTAAATATTCTGGTGGATAAGATCAGCGGACTGGGACCCATTCCATTTCTAAACCGGTATTTGTCCGGGGAGGAGTTGCCGGAACTGAAATTTACCATTGCGACTAATGGTCTAGAGGAATTGAGAGAAACCTATCCCCAGGAATGGCAGAATGTCCTCAATGCCTGTGCGGCAGTGCTTTTTACGGACATCAAAGATTATGAGACAGCCAATTACCTTGCCAATCTTACCGCCAGATCATTGCCCCGGAAAGAGACAGATTGCCTCAGCCCGAACTGGAATCTGATTGAACAGGAAAAAATTGATGTGGTGATTAATGGCTTCTATACGTCTGTTGATGCCATAGACTACAGGGATCATCCTGTATTTAAAAGATTTCTGGAGAGGAGTGATCACTCTTGACCAGGGAAGTTTTTCAAGAAGTCATACAGGTGTCTGTGGATGATTTGGATGATCATCCGGATAATCACATTTTTCTTATGGATGAACAACAGCTCCAGGAGTTGGCGGAAAGCATTGCCGAAGTGGGGGTTCTGCAGCCCCTGCTGGTAAAGGACACCGGGGACGGACGTTTCCGCATTGTTTCCGGACATCGCAGGAAACGTGGGGCTGTTAGGGCAGGACTGACCGAAGTTCCCTGCATTGCTATAAATAATGAGTTAGATGAAGGGATTATTTTGGTGGACACCAACTTGAAAGTACGTGAACTAACTACCATGGAAAAGGCCCGGGCGATACGCTATCTCAAACAAAGGGCCGGAATGCGGCAGGGGACCCGGGGAAGCCTCGGAAACGGTTTCCGAGGTTTGTCCGAGTTATTTAAAGACTCGGACCGTAATTTAAGAAACTATGATAAATTAAACGATTTAATCTCAGAACTGCAGGATTGTGTGGAACGGGGGATTCTTGGCTTAACGGCCGGGGTAAGACTGGCCTGCCTGCCCGCTTATGTACAGGAAGAACTATATAGAGCCCTGGGGGACGGCGTTAGGGATATTGGCCCGGAAGAGGTTAGAAAATTAAAGGAACAAAACGACCGGGGTTATCTGATATTAGAGGTAATGGAAAAACAAATTAAAAGCATGGAGAAAGAACTGGCGGTCCATAAGGAACTGCAGGGGGAAAAAGAAGACTTGGAAAAGGAGATCCAATCCCTTTTTGCCAAGAAGAAATCCTTGGAATATGACCTGATCGACCATGAGAATGCGGTTAAGACCCTGCGGGAGCGGGCTATGAAAAAGGGAGCTTCTCTTTATAATTTGATCGAAGAAGTATCCCGGCCGGTTGCCGGGGCTAAGCCTAAAATTGAAACCTTACTGGACTTGCCCCTGGAAGCTGCCACCGCCACACATCTGATAAAGTGGGCGAAGGTATTGATCGAGGTGGGCCAGATGGTTGAGTTTGCCGTAAAACAATCTTTAGAAACCGATAAGACAAGGCTTCAAGCTAAATAGAAAACAGGAGGATAATATTTATGTTTCAGAAACCGATTAACAGTTTGGGTCAGGGGATGAGTGAAGGCTTTTCCGGCAACAAAACCCTTCTTGATGATTCTAATACCTGGGAATTTCTTTATGACGCCCAAAGGAAAAATAAAATTATACAGGGCAGTGTCAGTGGAGTTGAGCCGGACCGGTCCGGCGGTATAGTGAGGGAAAACCTGATTATTTTCATTGGTTCCATCAAAGGAGTAATCCTGCCGGATGAGATCGGGGAGCCCCGGCCTAAGTATCTGTCTGCCTTAATCGGAGCTCCGGTGGCCTTTAAGGTAAAGCAGTGCGCCCGGAGCCAAGGGGTGGCGTACCTCTCCCGCAAAGACGCACTGGCGGAAATGGCCGGTGCAACCTGGGAAGAGCTGAAAAAAAGTTGTGAAGAGTTGGTCCAGGTTTTGGATGAGATGAATGCTCTTCGTCCGGAGGAAGGACAAGAACCCACCGAAGAAGTCCGGCATCGTATGCAGGAATTAGGACGTAAGGCGATTCAGGTGGGGCCTGTGCGGACCGCCACTGTAAGATCGGTTGTTAAAGAAGGCGCCTATATGGACATTGGCGGGGTCTCCGCCTATCTTACCGTACGGGATATGTCCTGGGGCAGAGTGGAAGACGCCCGGGAATTGGTCAGGCCCGGTATGAGCTTTGATGTGCGGGTCACCCGGGTGGATTTCGAAAATGCTTACGTACGGGTCAATCTCCGGACGCTGCTGCCGGACCCCTGGACCCATGTTCAGGACCGATATAAAAAGGACGGCCGTTATAACGGGGTAATCAGTCGTTACACCAATAACGGGAAGCTGGTGGTGGAGCTGGAACCGGGCATCAGCGCCATTTGCCCAACGGTGTCCGAACAGGAATATACCATTGGGGACACGGTCAATGTACGGTTGAATATCGTGAACCTAGAGAAGAGATATATTACCGGTGTAGTCACCGGGCTTTCCAGATGGGTCCATTTTGGTTAAAGATGAATTTATTAAGCACCCGCATCCTGTTCTGGAAAGGGGGAATAAAAAATGATCCACTTGGGACCCTTTCATGGAAGAAATACACATTACACCAGACATTGGATACCCTCCAACGGACATATTTTAACCGGTGAAAATGAAGTGATCCTGCTAAAAACCCTGGCTGCTTGTAGAGTTCTTTCCCGCAACCAAATGGCTGAACTGACGGGACTTAACGTCAGGCATTCCGTCACTGGACTGGTCAAGAAAGGGTTTCTGGACGAATACCGCAGTGATGGTGCGCCTCCTTTATATACGCTGGGAGTTGCCGGAGCCCGGGTAGTGAAAAAGCGGCACAGCCTGTACCGGACCGATGAGTTGTTGCGAGTAACGGCGGCGAATCAACTGTGGATAAAAATGAAAAAAGTTTGGCCCGGGGCAGCCTGGGATCTGGAGGGCAGCTATCCCGCCCTCCTCAATGGGGAACAGCGATTCCTGGTAGTGGCTCCAAGGCTCATCCAGGGTGACAATATTTACACTCTCCGGGCTTTTAACTATATTGAAAACAAGCACCGCTTATTTGTTGTAGCCACCAGCAGGGAACATGCCTTGGAAATCGCCCGTCAGTCCATCCCTACAAATTTTGTAAGGTATACCTGGGATGCCCTTTTAAAAGAGGGAATCCTTTTTTATCTGTTGGAAAAACAGGATCTGGTGCCGGATACAAGATTTAATCCCGGCAGTTAGATTTAAATAAAAAAGGATTGACAGAGACAACAGGGCAGTGTATAGTTAAAGCAACCACCAAAAGGTGGACATTTGTGTTTGGTGAAATAAAATTTTGCCTCTTCGGCATGACCGGAGGGGCTTTCATATCCTGAAACATTGAGCCCATGTTTTCCCCACGGAAGGAAGTTGCCCCGGGGGAATGTGGGCTTTTTTGTCGTTGCATGCTTAAATGGAAAATATTTACATAAAATATATGTGCCGCACCTTTTTGAAACAGCCCTGTGTCCACTACCAATTCCTGAACTGAAGGGGGTGGGCAGGGGTTTTTTTATTTTTCTGTGGGTTTCCGGGAACATGCCGGACAGGCAGGCTGCCGGAAATCCGCAACTAAACTTAACTTTTCCGGCATGATCGGAAAAGCCATAAAACGCGGAAATTTTTCTTGCCGACAAGATTGGCAGGGACGTCCAGAGAAAAACATAATCTGCTTTGCTGAAAAGTGGAGACAAAAAACAAAGAAAGGAGAGAGTTCAAAAAAGAGGGTAAGTTGTAACAATTAATAAGGAAAAGCTTTTACCATAGTAAAAACGGGATGGAAAAATATGAACCGGCAATCCTTTGGATCTGCCGGTATTTATTTTCCCAAAAAAAGAAACGGGGGAAAGGAATATGCCTAGAGAAATCGTGGGTTTTTTAGTAAATAACTTTGAGGCAGTGGCAAAATTGCTGACGGCCATCATTGTTTTAATTACGGAGTATGTTAAAACTAAAAAACCAGAAAAGCCTAAAAAGAACAAAAGACGCTAACCCCCCTAAGGATAGCGTCTACACCAAAAACATTTTGCTTTTCCTGATAAGAAAAGCAAAATAAACTCACTTGAACAATAACATATCTTAAAAAGTTAATCAAGTATTTTGAAACGTTATTAAAATATCCCCGGGATTCTTTCCGGGGATATTTCCCTGTAAGGGATGTTTAGTGTACTGCTTAAAACCCATCGAGGTGGTTTTTAAGCAGTACATTGAAACATCCGTCTTTGCATGACAAAGACCAACTAAACCTAAAAATGCCTTTTCGGCATCACCGAAAGGGTCTGCAACACGAAACCGACAGACTGTGCCTCCGGGCCCGGTCTTTAAAATATAAGCCAACTTGGCAAGGCTGCATTCCGATCTGAAAGGGGGGATGACGCGCAGCCTGCCAAGGGGGCTGCCGTCTTTTTATGAAACATTATTTTGACTTGTTTAACCAGGAACTGGAGAAACTTTCTCGCCTGGACCGGGAGTATGACCGGATTTATTGCGAATTAACCCGGATCAGTGAAGAGAGAAGAAAAGTCAAATATAATCTCGAAAGGCTGGAGAAAATTAAAAGCCTGGCCGAACAAAAAACACCGTCGGCTTGGCAATGGTTATATCTTGGACAATCCAGAGACTTTCCGGAATATGAATGGTCCGAAGCCTGGACGTTCACCATGGCCGGTTTTCTGTTTTATATTACACTGGCCGAACTTAGGAACCCTGAAAAGGGAAGATATTTTGTGAAAATACAGGGTATTAGAAACGGAGATGCCTTTTATCTCCAACATGTATATACTTTAAGACAGCTTAATCGTTATTTTGATGATATAGAGAAGGCCAGAAAATGTGTCAAACAGTGGCAGAGCAGGCTTCTCAAAGATTATGAGGCCGAATTGGATTTAGAGATGAGCGTGAAAAAGATAATACAAAGAGAAATGGTTGATAATAAAGAAAAGGGAGAATTAAATAATCGCTAAAGGTTAAAGTTTTTAAAAAATTAAGGTTATACTTTGAATTAAAAGAGGGAAGGCCGCCGGCCTTCCCTCTTTTTTATTTTAAAAAAGGTTATACTCTAAAAATCCATGGGGGAAGCTCTCATTAAAGAATAAAGATTCTGGCGAGGTTGTAAGTTTCTATACATAAATATTAATGTTTCCGCTTGGACAATAGGGTTTACTTTCCTGGTTTGGCAGGTTATTGTCTCCCTTTGTAGAAGTTGTTGAAATATGTCTGTGCAAACGGGTCAGAATATAGATGACAGGGAGCGTGCGAGATGAATTTATCAAACAATATTATTGAAAAAACCGAAGCGCTGGGTGCCCGCAATTATCATCCTCTTCCCATTGTTATTGCCAAGGCCGAAGGGGTATGGGTAGAGGATCCTGAAGGAAACCGCTATATGGATATGCTGAGCGCTTACTCCGCCTTAAATCAAGGGCACCGCCACCCCAAAATTATTAAAGCCTTAAAGGATCAGGCGGATAAAGTGACCCTGACTTCCCGGGCTTTCCATAATGACCAGTTGTACCGCTTTTATGAAAAGTTGGCTCAAGTAACCGGCAAGAACCGGATTCTCCCCATGAACACCGGGGCCGAAGCGGTTGAGACGGCGGTTAAAGCGATCCGGCGGTGGGCCTATGACCGGAAAAAGGTGGTGGAAAACCAGGCGGAGATTATTGTCTGCCGGGGAAACTTCCATGGGAGGACCACGACCATCACTTCCTTCTCTTCAGAGGAAGAATATAAAAGAGGGTTTGGGCCCTTCACACCGGGATTTAAAATTATTCCCTACGGCGATACGGAAGCCCTTAAAGGAGCCATCATGCCGAACACCGCCGCCTTTTTGTTAGAACCCATTCAGGGAGAAGCGGGCATTGTAATTCCCAGGGAAGGTTTCCTGCAGGAGGCTTACGCCATTTGCAAGGAAAATAACCTGCTTTTTGTGGCGGACGAAATTCAGACCGGCTTTGGCCGAACCGGCCGTTGGTTTGCTTGTGATTGGGAAGGCGTGGTCCCGGATATCTATATCATGGGAAAAGCGCTGGGAGGCGGTGTTCTGCCCATTTCCGCCGTAGCGGCCGATGAAGACATCCTGGGCGTCTTTGAACCCGGTTCCCACGGGTCCACCTTTGGCGGCAACCCCCTGGCTTGTGCCGTGGCGGTGGCTGCTTTGGAAGTGCTGGAGGAGGAGAACCTTCCGCAGCAATCCTTAACCCTGGGCGAATATTTTATGAATCAACTTAAGCAGATCAAAAACCCTGTTATTAAGGAAATCCGGGGCAAAGGATTATTCATTGGCCTTGAGCTGAACACAGAGGCCCGCCCCTATTGTGAAAAATTAAAGGAAATGAAGCTCCTGTGCAAGGAAACCCATGTTCACACCATCCGTTTTGCGCCGCCCTTAACCATTACCAGGGAAGAACTGGACTGGGCCTATGAGCGGATTGCCGCCTGCTTCTCTTAGGGCTATTTTGGGATATAATTTTCGGGTCCTTGATATAATGGTTAAAGAGGGAATGGCCTTAAAGGTCTCCACGGTTTTACAGTAAGGGGGGATACGGTGATTGATCCAAGATTGAGCAAGCTGGCCGGAAACCTGGTGCATTATTCCTGCCAAGTGCAGGAAGGGGAAAAGGTGTTCATAGAGAACATTGGTTTGGAACTGCCCCTGGTAAAGGAACTGGTCAAGACAGTTTACCAGGCCGGCGGGATGCCCTTTGTGTCCGTTAAGGACAATGCGGTGGAAAGGACCATTTTGCTCGGCGCCACCGAAGAACAAATGAAGAGTCTGGCCCGGTACGAATCCGCCAGAATGAGCGATATGGACGCTTATATTGGCATCCGTTCCGGTAACAATGCTTCAGAACTGGCAGATGTTCCTTCGGAAAGGATGGAGCTTTATTTTAAGCATTTCTGGAATGAAGTACACGGAAATATCCGGGTTAACCGTACCAAATGGGTGGTCCTAAGGTATCCGTCGCCTTCCATGGCCCAGTTGGCCAATACCAGTACGGAGAATTTTGAGGATTACTATTTTGATGTTTGCAACCTGGATTATGCTAAAATGTCCAAAGCCATGGACCCTCTGGTGGAGTTGATCAACCGGACGGATAAAGTGCGCCTGACCGGTGTGGGCACGGATTTAACCTTTTCCATTAAGTCGCTGCCGGGGATAAAGTGCGACGGCAGACGAAATGTGCCCGACGGGGAGGTTTACACCGCTCCGGTAAAGGATTCGGTCAATGGGGTCGTCACCTATAATACCCCGTCTTCCTACCAGGGGTTTACCTTTGAAAACATCTGTCTGGAGTTTAAGGACGGCAAAATCATTAAAGCCACGGCCAATGATACTGAAAGAATTAATAAAATACTGGACACCGATGAAGGGGCCAGATATGTGGGCGAATTTGCCCTGGGGGTAAATCCCTATATCACCCGGCCCATGAAGGATACCTTGTTTGACGAAAAAATTGCCGGATCCTTCCATTTTACTCCCGGCAGTGCTTATGACAGTTGTTTTAACGGAAATAAATCCGCTGTTCACTGGGATCTGGTGCACGTTCAGACGCCGGAATTCGGCGGTGGGGAAATTTACTTCGATGGAATACTCATCCGCAAAGACGGGCGGTTTGTTCTTCCGGAACTGGCAGGACTGAACCCGGAAAATCTAAAATAAAAAGATCAAAAAGCCGTAGCGGATTACGGCTTTTTTCTTTTGCTGTCGGGTCTTTGCTCAGGAATAAGAAAAGTATTCTTTGCCTGTAGATGCATAGGTTTAATAAATATAGATAAATCTTTTCTTAGAGGGAGAAAAGCGGCAGCGGTTAAATGGATTCATGACTTTTACGAGGGTTCTTTTGCCCTGGGATGTTTGAAAGGAAATAAGTTTTAAACGGATCTTAAAAAGATATGCCAGTTAAAAGACAGTTGATTTTTCTTTTTAAATAAAAGGATTTTCTTTTTATTTTAAAGAAACTCAAAAACAGAAACCTCATCAGTGACATGAAATAAACGTTAGAAAATGATTACCTGGAGGAAGCTATGAAAGCAGAAATTTTATCTGTAGGAACTGAATTGCTTCTGGGAGACATTGTAAACACCAACGCTCAATATTTATCAAAGAGACTGGCGGAAATGGGCATTTTGGTTTATCATCAGTCGGTGGTGGGGGATAATCCCCAGCGTTTGCAGGAGGCCTTTGCAGAAGCTTTTAAAAGGTCGGATATGGTGGTTACCACCGGGGGCCTGGGACCTACCAAGGACGATTTAACCAAAGAGGCTGCGGCAACCTATTTTAACAAAAAATTGACCTTGGATTCTGAGGCTTTCCGGCAGATTCAGGCTCATCTGAGCAGGGGCAACCGGGTGGTGACCGAAGCCCATAAAAAACAGGCCCTTTTTCCGGAAGGCGCGGTGGTTTTTTACAATGAGGTGGGTACGGCCCCCGGTTGTGCCACGGAAAAAGATCATAAAATTATTATTAATCTCCCGGGGCCTCCGGATGAGATGACCCATATGTTTGAGAAAGCGGTGGTTCCTTACCTGGCCAAGTATCAGGACGGGGTTTTGGTCTCCAAAGTGCTGCGGATTGTGGGGATTGGGGAAGCTTCCATGGCCCAGCGGGTAGACGATATTATTTCCCAACAAGGCAACCCCACCGTAGCCCCTTACGCCAAAGATTCGGAAGTGATACTCCGGATTACGGCCCGGGCCGGGAGCCGGGAGGAAGGGGAAAACCTGATTGCGCCGATGGAAGCAACCATTCGGGAAAGGCTGGGAGAAGATATTTACGGAGAAGGGGACACCAGCCTGGAGGGAGAAACAGTTAAGCTTCTGCTGAACAAGAAACAGACCCTGGCTGTTGCCGAATCCTGTACCGGCGGGCTGGTGGCCTCCCTTTTGGTGAACTACCCGGGAATTTCCGCCGCTTTTATGGAGGGTTTGGTGACTTACAGCAATGAAGCCAAAATCAGGGCACTGAGAGTAAACCCGGAGACCATTGAAAAATTTGGGGCTGTCAGTGAGGAAACGGCCAGGGAGATGGCGGAGGGTATTGCCAGAAGGGCCGGAACCGATATCGGACTTTCCACAACCGGTGTTGCCGGACCCGAGGGCGGCACTCCCGAAAAGCCTGTTGGCTTGGTTTGTCTGGGCCTTTATCTTAAGGGTGAAGTAAGGTCCAAACAAATGAGCCTGACGGGAAACAGAAATCATGTTAGAAGTAAGGCGGCGACAGCGGCCATTGATTGGCTGAGGCGAGAGTTGGGGAGGATTTAGTTTTGCCACTGAACTGGGTGCAATCCTTATTAAACTGGTACCGGGAAAATAAAAGAAACCTGCCCTGGCGGGAACAAAAAGATCCCTATGCCATCTGGGTTTCGGAAATCATGCTGCAGCAGACCCGGGTGGATACGGTGCTGGACTATTACCGGCGTTTCCTGGGCCGCTTTCCCAATATGGCAAGCCTGGCCGAGGCCGAACTGGACGAGGTGCTGAAATATTGGGAGGGGCTGGGCTATTACACCCGGGCCAGGAATTTACACCGGGGGGCCGGGGAAGTTATGACCAAGCACCGGGGCGTGTTTCCGGATAACCACCGGGATGTTTTAGCCCTGCCCGGTATTGGTGAATATACCGCCGGGGCCATCATGAGCATTGCTTTCAATGAGCCCTATCCCGCCATTGACGGCAATGTGCTGCGGGTGGCTTCCAGATTGTTCCTGCTGGAGCAGGATATAAAAAGTACCGGAGTCAAGAAGGAAGTGGAGGGCTTGCTCAAGGGGGTTTTTCCCCGGCAGGAGTGTTCAGATTTTACCCAGGCTTTGATGGAGTTGGGGGCTTTAATCTGCCTGCCGACCTCCCCCAAGTGCCAGGAGTGTCCTGTCCAGAGGGATTGTAAGGCATACCGCCATAACCGGCAGCAGGAATTACCCTTAAAATCAAAAAGCGGCCGACAGAAGAAGGTACAGCGCTACATTGCCATTGTTCAGGAACGGGACCGCGTGCTAATGGGCAAGCGGCCGGAGCGGGGACTACTGGGGGGACTATGGGAGTTTCCCGGTGTGGAGGGTCAAAATATGGAGGACTTCCGGCAGTTTAAAAAAGAGTATAACTTGGAAGTTACTCCCTGTGAACACTGGATAGACACAAAGCACATTTTCTCTCATATTACCTGGGATATGAAGGTATACCGGTGTAGCTGCCGGCCCGAGGCCATCCGAGAATCCCCATTGCAATGGGTGTATATCCAGGAACTGCATAATATTGCCATTCCTACCGCCTTCCAGAAGATTAGAGAGAAAATTCTTCAGGAGAAAAATGTTTCGCCTACCGGTACGGGCCGGTAGGCGGTTTTAGATAACTGGTTTTAGCAAGAACAGGAGCCTCCGCAGGAGCCGCTATCATTGGATGCGCAGTTGCAGCCGCCCTGGGCTTCGGGTTCCTCATCCTCGTTCAGAGATTTTCCGGTCAGCCCCTCTTGTATTTTAACGTTAACATCGTTCACAACCCCGTAAAAGGTTGCCTGGGCGTTAAGATACTCTTTTACCAAAGGATTAGAGGAAGCCTTTTTTTCCAATTCCTCTAATTTGCCAATATTTTCTTGGGTAAGCTGATGTCCCATCATTTGCATACGCTGGTAGGCTTTTTGCAATTGCTGGAAGTCATTGACCAATGCTCTGGCTTCGGAATCCTTGGCAACAGCCTGCTGGGTCTCTTTTACCCGGGTATATTCTTCCGTGGCGGATAAAGCTTTGCCTAATTCAATGGCCATATCATAAACAGACACGAATTATCACCTCCCGGTACTTATTTTCTCCAAATGTATACAAAATCCTACCTCCAAATGGCTAAAAAAAGCAAAATGCAGTAATTTGGTAAACCATAAGGATGCATAGGGAGAATGAATATAAATGGAGAAGAACTGAGAATGCTGCCAAATCTGTCCTGCAGAGTCAGCAATAAGTTCTTTACGCCGGGGCGGTAAAAATGGTATATTTCTATAAGTAGTTGTCCAGTTAAATAAAGTACCGGAAATATGTGTGGGAAAATTTGTACGGCACACATTTTCAAAAAAAATTGACGATTTAAGAAGGAATAATTCCAATTGCAACGAAATAGGCATAGTATCACTGGCAGGGGATAGGAATGCCTATTTGCCTGTTATTTCAACTGTGCCGGCGTTTGATATTAAGCGTAATAAGATAACCCCCCCAATCCCCATCCCCCAAAAAAGAATTTTAAATTTTTTGTTAAAGGAGGTATGTGGAATGTATATGATTTCAATTAACGCCGATAAATGCGAAGGCTGCGGCGAATGCGTTGACGCCTGTCCCGCCGGTATTCTTGGTATGGTTGACGCCAAGGCTGAAGTAACCGGTGCCGAGACGGACTGCATGGGCTGTGAAACCTGTGTTGTAACCTGTCCCAACGAAGCCTGTTCCCTGCAAGAACTTTAGAGTAAAGCTTGTTTTAAGGTGGGTTGGGGATGGTAGAGCGGACGCAAGGTCTTTTAAAGTTGGTTTTGCGTAGCGAAGCATTGACTGGTTATCGAAGTATATCATAAAAACTTTGGGCAACCGGAGGAGGTGTAGTGGTGACCTATTTTGTTTTACAAATACTTCCTTATATCTCTGTGGCGGTCTTTGTCATTGGGATTCTTTATCGACTGGGAAGATGGGCCAGCGGGCGGATTGTGCACAACATTACACTGACCCCTGCTCCGACCACCCAGGCGGGCGCCATGCTGGACATTGCTACAGAAGCGGTATTTTTCCGCAGTATGTTTAAAAGTGACAAAGCCCTGTGGGTCGGTGCATGGTTTATGCACATTGCCCTGTTCTTTATTATCGGTGGACACGTTATGGGCATCGGCTTGCTGGGCAGGCAGTTTGCATATATCGGTCTTACCTCGGTGGAGATGAGTGAACAGCTATCTAACTTATTTGGTACGTCCTTTGGCATTTTGATTTTAATTGGACTGTTATATTTACTGTACCGCCGGATGGCCATCAATGAAGTGAAGCAGGTCTCCGCTCCCAGCGATTATGCACATCTGCTGTTACTGATCGCCATTGTTTCCGTAGGTAACTTTATGCGCTTTGTTCCCGAGTGGGGCATTCATTACGAGCCTGTTCGGGATTATGTAGCCAGCTTACTCTTTTTTAATCCCATAACTCCCGATATGGAAGTTATGCATAAACCCATGTTTGTGCTTCACTTATTCCTGGTTCAAGTTTTGATGATTATTTTCCCCTTCAGTAAACTGCTGCATGTGTTTGGCATGTTTGCTCACCGCTGGATTATTAATCGTCCTTACGTTGAACCTGCCAATGGAATGCCCGGCGCTGCCGTGGGCGGTACCGGTCATGCCGTATCCGGCGGACATTCCGCTTCAGGGGGGGTGCAATAAATGCCGTTAACTGAATCTGGATTAAAGCAGCCTGTTAAAGCCAGTGCTGCGGATATGTTGAAAATTCACATCAATCCCGTTCCTGATGACCAGAAGGTGGAGACCGCCATCAAGCATCTTAATGAACTGGGACAGAAATTCCGCTCTCTGATGCTGACTTTTGAGTCCTGTACAAAGTGCGGCCTGTGCGCTGAAAACTGTCACACCTATTTAGGCACCAGAGACCCCTATAACATTCCTACCAACCGTGCTGATTTGCTGCGCAAGGTATGGAAGCGGTATTTCACCCCGGAAGGCAAGTTTTTGGGCGGTTTCATCGGCGCCAAGGATTTGGAATTGGAAGACATTGAGAAAATGTTTTCCTACTTCTATCAGTGCAATGAGTGCCGCCGCTGCGCGATGGTTTGCCCCTTTGGTCTGGATACCTGTGAGGTAACCATGGCCGGACGCCAGTTGCTGCATTGGCTGGGCATGGTGCCCAAGCTGCAGGCTTCGGTGGGCGCCGCCATGGCTAAAACCGGCAACCATACCGGGCTGCCCAAGATGGGTCTGATTGATACCAATGAGTTCCTGGAAGAAGAAATCATGGAAGAGACCGGCGTAGACATCAAGATTCCGGTGGACAAACCGAATTCCGACATTTTGTATATTCCCTCTTCCGCGGATTTTCTGCTGAATCCCAACACCATGATGGGCGCGGCCAAATTCTTCCACTACCTGGGCATCAACTGGACCATGAGCAGTGAGATTGCCGAAGCCGGTAACTTTGGTTTGCTCTTTGATCAGCGTGCAACCCTGCGGGCCAACTGCATGCGCGTTATTGACGAGGCGCTGAAGCTGGGCTGCAAGAAGATTGTCTGGGGCGAGTGCGGCCACGGCTGGCGCGCCGGAAAGATGTATCTGCCCGGAATGCTGGACCGTCCCGGCCGGATTCCCATTGTGCACCTTCATGACGAGGTGTCCTACTATATTGAACAAGGTGCGCTAAAACTGCACAAGGAAGTAAACGACAGGCCGGTTACGCTGCATGATCCCTGTAACTTTGGCCGGGCGTGCAACCTTTGCGACCGCCTGCGCGTTGTTATGAACGCCAGTGTAAGTAATTTTGTGGAAATGACTCCCAACCGCGAGCGCAATTTCTGCTGCGGTGGTGGATCCGCCATTTTGTTTGACGATCCTGAAATGTATGATTTGAGAATTAAGTTTTCTGCCAAGAAAGCCGAGCAGGTCCGGGCAACCGGTGTTGACAAGGACGGCAACGGAATTCTTTGCGCTCCCTGTTCCATTTGTAAAGCCCAGCTTTATCCGATGGTGGAGGAGCATAAGCTTGGCGTAGAGGTGAAAGGCTTGATCGATTTGGTTGGCCTGGCCCTTTATCCGCCGATCAATAAATAGAAAAATTTGGTATAGATCAGAGAATATTGTAGCTTTCTAAAAATATTCTGCTTGTACTACTACAAAAATTTTTCAGAAACGTATATAATATAAAATGGTATTACAGCACCGCTTGGCGGGGCTTAAATAAAAAATTGGAGGTGCTCTCTCAAAATGGCATTTATTGAAGTTGCTGGCCAGCAAATCGAAGTTGATGAGGACGGTTTCTTATTAAACCCCGACACTTGGACCGAGGATGTAGCAAAATATTTTTCCAAAGAAGAAGGTATTGATGAATTAACCGAAGATCACTGGAAAGTGATTAAATACCTGCGTGACTATTTCTTCCAGTTCGGGATTGCTCCCATGGTCCGTAAGCTGTGCAAAGACACCGGCTTTAGCCTGAAAGGCATTTATGAACTGTTCCCTACCGGCCCTGCTAAGGGTGCCTGCAAACTGGCTGGTCTTCCTAAGCCTACCGGTTGCGTATAAGATTCGGTACTGATCACCCTCACCCGGAATGCTCTGGGTGAGGGTGTTACTATTATAAGTCCTTGGTTGTTAGCCTTGAGGGCTTTTCCTAAAAATGTCCTTATTAGGGTGATGGATAAAATGGTCGCCTTAAGGAATGCTAAATAATACATAAGATGATAACTATAGAGCCGGGAAATGCCCTTGAGGAACCGGCTTCAAACTACCCAGTAGCAAGAGGTGGTATTAACTTGTCTGCAGTATACCCTATACCCAGAGTGCTGGTGGCTGCTCCCCAGGGCCGTTCCGGCAAGACAACCATTACCGTAGGCCTTATCGCCGCTTTAACCGCCGGAGGGCTAAAAGTGCAGCCTTTTAAAAAGGGCCCGGATTTTATCGACCCCAGTTGGTTAACCAGGGTAGCGGGGCATACCTGCAGAAACCTGGACAGTTACCTTATGGAACGGCAGGCCATACGCAGCGCCTTTATTCGGCACGCCAGGAACAGCGACATGGCCATTATTGAAGGGGCTATGGGCCTTTTTGATGGGGTGGACATCGCCGGCAGCGGAAGTGCGGCGGAAATTGCCAAGATTGTGCAGGCCCCGGTGCTGCTGGTCATTAACTGCACCCGTATGACCCGCAGCGTGGCAGCCATGGTGAATGGTTTTGCCAATTTTGATCCGGAGGTTAAAATTGGGGGAGTGATCCTTAATATGGTGGCCCGGAGCCGCCATGAACAAACACTTCGGGCCTCCATTAAAGAATATTGTGACGTACCGGTCCTGGGGGCGATGCCCAAGGGAAAACAGTTTGTCATTCCGGACAGGCATCTGGGGCTTGTTCCCGCCGGAGAAGATGAGAGGCTGTCGGCAGCCATCCGGGAAATCGGTGAAGCCGCTGCCAACTATCTGGACATCGAGGGGATATTGAAGGTTGCCAGAGACTGGCCCGATCTGGTGGAAGAATCACCGGTGACCGAGGCGGCGGAGATTCGCTGGCTGAGCAAGGAACAAGTACCTTCCCAAAAAGGTCCTGTTATTGGCGTTATCAAGGACCGATCTTTTTCTTTTTATTATCCCGAAAACCTGGAGGCCTTGGTGGAGGCCGGGGCCAGCCTGGTTGCCGTCAGTGCCATAGCGGACCAGCAGTTGCCGGAGGTTGACGGATTATATATTGGGGGAGGGTTTCCCGAAGTGTTGGCCCGGGAATTGGAGGCCAACCAAAGCTTCCGAAGTCATCTGCGCCGCCGGATTGAAGAGGGACTTCCGGTTTATGCGGAATGCGGGGGTCTGATGTACCTGGGAAGACGGATCCACTGGAGTGATCAGTCCTATGAGATGGTTGGGGTTTTGCCCCTGGAAGTGGAAATGCTAAAGAAACCCCAGGGGCACGGGTATATGCACCTGGAAGTTTTGCCGGGAACGCCCTATTATTCCGAAAAAAAACTGGTGCGTGGTCACGAGTTTCACCATTCGAGAGTGGTCAATCTGGATGAGGACTGCAATTTTGCCTTTCGGGTACGCCGGGGCCATGGAATTAACGGCGAATACGACGGATTGCACTATAAAAATGTGGTGGCTTTATATAATCACATTCATGCACTGGTGGAAAAGGACTGGGCCAAGGAGTTTGTCCATATGGCCCTCCGGTGGAAGCAAGATCATAAAAAAACCTAGAGCAAGAAGTGTGGCAAAACTATTTTTTAAATAGAACACGGATTGAACGGATTTTAAAAAATAATTTAAAATCCGTTCAATCCGTGTTCTATTATTTTTCACTTCTTATGGCAGTGTTTTTTATTGTAAATGACTGTAAGGTCACATAATTTCCACCCCTTGAGGCAAAAATAACTTAAAAAATAACGGGGTGAAGTCAAATGCGGTATTTTAACAGCGGCAGGAGAAAAATGGTTTGCCTTATGAGTCTGGTAGCCTTTTTGTTTGCCGGGTTCATTGTTTATAATCAGGCTTTGGCCCAGGAGTCCACTTTATACTGGGGGAGCCAGGGCAGCAAGGTCCGTGCCGTACAGCAGCGGCTTAAAGACTGGGGTTATTATAAAGGGCCTGTGGACGGGGTTTACCGGGGAGAAACCGCCGCGGCAGTCCGGAAATTCCAAAGCCGCAACGGGATCCCTGCCGATGGCGTTGTAGGAACCAAGACCAGCCAGGCGCTGGGTTTGTCAACCGGAGCAAAGGCAGGAACCACCTACACCAGCACCCCTACCTCCACCTCCAGGGGCTATGTATCCAACCGGGACTCGGTTAATTTGCTGGCCCGGGTGATTATGGGGGAAGCTGCCAATGAACCTTATTTGGGTAAGGTTGCCGTAGGGGCGGTCATGTTAAATCGAACCGAACATGAAGGGTTCCCCAGTACTTTGTCCGGCGTGGTATATCAGCCCATGGCCTTTGAGTCCGTGTCCAACGGCCAGTACAACCGGTCCGTAACTCCGGAGGCCTTGAAGGCGGCCCAGGACGCACTATCCGGCTATGATCCCACGGGAGGGGCCATTTATTTTTGGAATCCAAGCAAACCCGTCAACCCGTGGATTTGGTCCCGTAAAGTGGTAGGACAAATCGGGCAGCATGTCTTTGCATATTAACCGGAAGGGGATACAAGGAATGAGAAGATGGGGATTGCCGATTCTGCTGGGGTTGGCCATATTAGCAGCCGTTGGTCTATGGGGATTTGGACAACATAGGGAAAGGGTTGCGCTGGAAAATGATTTAAACAATCGCTATCAGATGTCTTTTTATAACTTACTTGGCCGGGTCCAGAGCATGGAAGTGCTGTTGGCCAAGACCCTGGCCGTATCCGGTCAGCCGGATGATACCCAGATATTCTCGGAGATCTGGCTGCAGTCCGAAGGAGCCAGGGAGAATTTGACGCAGCTCCCGCTAAGCGCCCAACTGGTTGGCAGGACTTCCAAGTTCTTGGCCCAGTCCGGAGATTATGCCCGGGTGATTGCCCGGCAGATTAATAGCGGAGAAGGCATGACCGATGAAGAGTATAAAACCTTAAGTAATTTATACCGGCAGGCCGGGCAGTTAAATAAAGAGCTGCACGATATGGAGATAAAAGTGTCCGACGGCCGTCTTAGCATTTCCGAATTGGTAAGAGCGGCAAAGGAGGATTTAAAAAAGGGTAATCCCACCAGCACCGCCGCCAGTTTCCAGAGTATTGACCAACAGATGCAGGGTTATCCAACCCTGATCTATGACGGGCCCTTTTCAGACCATTTGAATAAAGCGCAACCGGAAGGTTTAAGTGGAGAAAATATTACGGCGGATCAAGCCAAAAATATTCTGGAGAAATTTGTGGATCCCCAGGCCAATATCAGCTACCGGGCCATGGCCACCGGGCGGACCAGAGAGAGGATACCCGGCTTCATGGTTGATTTAGTGCCTACGGAAAAAGGTTCGGAAGGACGGATCTCCGGCGGCGTCAGCGAAAAGGGCGGGCATGTTATCTGGTATTTGGACAGCCGGAGTATTGGAACGGCCCGCTTGAATGTGGAACAGGCCAGGGAAAAAGCGCTGAAATTCCTGGAGTCCCGGGGATATAAAAATATGGTCAGCATGTACCATCAATTGCAGGACAACCGGATTGTCTTTAATCTAATTCCCGAGCAGGAAGGCGTTCGGATTTATCCTGATCAGGTTAAATTGAATGTAGCCCTTGATAACGGCCAAATAGTGGGGTTTGACGCCAGGGGTTATCTCATGGCCCACAAAAAGAGAGAAATCCCGGTTCCTAAAATCTCTGCCGATGATGCCAAAGGCAAAGTAAACCCCCGCATGGAAATCACCGGAACCCGGTTGGCCATCATACCCACCGATTCGGCACAGGAAAAATTTTCCTATGAGGTGCAGGGAAAAATTAACGGAGAAGATTATCTGGTGTATATCAATGCCATAACCGGTAAAACCGATCAGGTCTTAAAATTAATTGAGAGTTCCGACGGAACCTTAACCATGTAAATTGACATCTTCCACGCCGGATGTTAAAATGACACTATTCAGAAAGTAATAAAGTATAATTCTATGACGGGGAAGAAAACGGATAGCGCTGTTTAGAGAGCCGGGATCAGGTGCAAGCCCAGCCAGCGGAAGCCGTTCGAGCCGCCCCCGAGATGCAGGCTGAACAACAGTAAGCCTTGCCGGTTCTTCACCGTTACCGAAGTCCGAGTGGGTCTCCTGGCATTTATGCGCGAGGCCAATGAGGGTGGTACCACGGGTTATTTTAACCCCGTCCCTTTTTCCGGGACGGGGTTTTTTATTTTGGTATTACTTCAGGCTCTTAAAGAAAACCTAAAGTTTACGGGAGGTGTAAAGATGCTTGAGATTCTCGAACTGCTTCAGGGGAACAGCCGGTTGACCATGGGACAGATCGCGGTGATGACCGGACGGGATGAAGACGAGGTCAGAAAAATCATTGCCAAATTAGAAGCGGATAAAACCATTATCAAATATTTTACTTTAATTAACTGGGAGAAGGCGGGAGTAGAAAAAGTATCCGCCCTCATTGAAGTGAAGATAACCCCCCAGAGGGATGTGGGCTTTGACGCCGTAGCGGAACGAATTTACCGGTTCCCGGAGGTTAAAAGCGTCCATCTGATGTCCGGGGCCTATGATCTGACGGTATTTGTTGAAGGTGTGACCATGAAGGAAGTGGCTTTGTTTGTAGCCACCAAGCTGGCCACCATTGAACATGTAATGAGTACGGCAACCCATTTTGTATTGAAGACGTATAAACAGGACGGCTTTGTTTTTGAAGACAGGGAAAAAGATAAAAGGCTGGTGATTACACCGTGAGCATCGGGCAATGGAGTGAATATATCAATACCAATGTAAAGGAAATTCCCCCCTCGGGTATTCGTAAATTCTTTGATCTGGCGGCTGAAATGGAAGGGGTCATTTCCCTGGGTGTGGGCGAGCCGGATTTTGTGACTCCCTGGCATATCCGGGAGGCCTGTATTTATTCCCTGCATAAAGGCAGTACCACCTATACCAGCAACCACGGACTCCTTGAACTGCGGGAAAGCATTTCTCAGTATTTAGGGAATCAGGGGGTCCGCTATAATCCCCAGGATGAGATTCTGGTTACCGTGGGAGTCAGCGAAGCGCTGGACTTGGCCCTGAGGACGGTAATTAGTCCAGGGGATGAGGTGCTGATCCCCACACCCTGCTATGTTTCCTACATTCCCTGCACCACCCTGGCCGGGGGTGTGCCGGTAACGGTGGCCACCCACATGGAGGATCATTTTAAATTGACCGCCGGCAAGCTGGAGGCAGCCATTACGCCCAAGTCAAAGGTACTGCTGCTGTGTTTTCCCAATAATCCAACGGGAGCGGTAATGAGCAGGGAAGAGCTCCTGCAGATTGCCGAGGTGGTCCGCCGCTACGATTTACTGGTGATTTCCGATGAAATTTATGACCGCTTAACTTACACCGGAGAACATACCTGTTTCGCCTCGTTACCGGGGATGAGGGATCGCACTATTACTTTAAACGGTTTTTCCAAGGCCTATGCCATGACCGGCTGGCGGTTGGGTTATGCTGCGGCCAATGCCGAATTTATTGCCGCCATGACCAAGATTCACCAGTATACCATGCTCTGTGCCCCGATTACCGCCCAGATTTCCGCTATGGAGGCCCTGCGCAATGGCAAATCCGCCATGGAAGGCATGGTGGCCCATTATAACCGGCGCCGGCGGCTGATCCTGCAGGGATTTAAAGAAATCGGACTGCCTTGTTTTGAACCCGGCGGCGCTTTTTACGCTTTTCCCTATATCGGTGAAACCGGTCTCACTGCTGCCGAGTTTGCCGAGGAACTACTGGTTGAAGAAAAAGTGGCGGTCATCCCCGGAGATGTTTTTGGTCCCGGAGGAGAGAACTGCGTCCGCTGTTCCTACGCTTCCTCGGTGGAAGATTTAACCGAGGCCTTGGAACGTATGGGCCGCTTTCTTCAACGGAGGAGATAGACCTTGAAGAAATTAAAAAATACCATTAAGATTAAGGCAGGAAATGACGGTATTATGATAGAATAGACATGAAACATAGACTATCAACAAATTGTGGAACGGAAGCGCGGCAGCACAGAAGGAATCACGTTCATCCCTTCGGGGAATGGCCGTTCAAATTGTTGTTACTAAAAGGAATGTCTCATAGCAGAACAGGAGGACGGTAGAATGAATGGAATTTTTCCGCCCCTTTTTATGGGGCTTCTTTTATTTCCTCAGGACAATACTGTACAATGTTTAGTGAAGAATAAGAAGGTGAAGCAAAAATGATTTGGAATGAACAGTACGAGACCATGGACCGAGAGCAATTGCAAGCCCTGCAGGCTTCCCGGCTGCAGCAAACGGTGGCCAGGGTTTACGAGCGGGTGCCCTTTTACCGGGAACTCTTTGACCGGCATAAGGTAAAGCCGGGGGATATTAAAAGACTGGAAGATGTTTGTAAGCTGCCTTTTACCACCAAGGAAGCTCTCCGGGACAATTATCCCTTTAATCTGTTCGCTGTGCCCATGAAGAAAGTAGTGCGGCTGCACGCCTCCTCCGGAACCACCGGCAAGCCCACGGTGGTTGGCTATAGCCGTCAGGATATTGAAACCTGGGCTGAAATTGTCGCCCGCCTGGTTACGGCTGCCGGGGTTACCGATGAAGACGTGGCCCAAATTAGTTTTGGATATGGTCTTTTTACCGGGGCCTTTGGCTTGCATTATGGCCTGGAGAAGGCAGGAGCCACCGTAATTCCTTCCTCCACGGGAAACACGGAAAAACAAATTATGTTGATGCAGGACTTTGGCACAACGGTTTTAATCGGCACCCCCACCTATGCCCTGCATATTGCCGAGGTGGCTAGCGGCATGGGCATTGACCCCAAATCCTTAGGCCTCAAAGTGGGCCTTTTTGGCTCCGAATCCTGGACCGAGAGCATGAGAAGTGAACTGGAAAGGATTTGGGGGCTCTTTGCTACCGATAATTACGGGCTCAGTGAAATCATGGGCCCCGGTGTGGCCGGAGAATGCCGGGAGCGAAAAGGCATGCACGTATCCGAAGACCACTTTCTAATCGAAGTGATTGATCCGGAAACCGGAGAACCCCTGCCACCCGGACAGGAAGGGGAATTAGTAATTACCAGTCTTACCAAGGAAGCTCTGCCCATTATTCGTTACCGGACCCGGGACATCACCATTATGGACACGGAACCCTGCCGGTGCGGCAGGACCAGCGCCCGTATCTGCAAGGTCTCCGGCAGGACCGACGATATGCTCATTGTGAGCGGCGTCAATGTCTTTCCCTCGCAAATTGAAGATGTATTATTAAGGATCGAAGGAGTGGCCCCCCATTACCAGATCATCGTTACCAAGAGGGGTTACCTGGATGCCCTGGAAATACAGGTGGAGATGACCGACCAGTCCTTTACCGGCAACTGGCGTGACCTGGAAGAATTGGAAAGAAAGGTGCGCGGCAGTCTGCATACGGTTCTTGCCATCAGCCCCAAAGTGAAGCTGCTGGAACCCCGGTCCCTGGAACGCAGCTTGGGCAAAGCCAAAAGAGTGATTGATCTAAGAAAATAAGGCTAGTGGGCTGTAAAGAATAAAACAGAGGATTTACCAGAGAGAAAAACCGTATAGAACGCGGATTTAACGGATTGCACGGATTAACGCGGATTTAGATTTTAATTAAAATAAGATTGAGCAGTTTTGAAATTGAACAAGCTTGAGAAAAATAATTTTCAAAATTTTATTTTCAAGTTTCCCTGGGTTATTGTGTAAGAGAAGAAAAAATCCGCGTTCTATTTTGATTAGTCAGCACTGGCCTTTTAAGAAATACCCTTTAAGTCTAGCTAAACGGAGGACGTTTACGATGAAAGAATTGTTGTCAGGAAACGCTGCCATTGCCCGGGGAGCTTATGAAGCCGGGGTCACCGTGGCCGCGGGTTATCCCGGTACCCCCAGCACCGAGATCCTTGAGAATTTTGCCCGCTACCCGGGTATTTACGCTCAGTGGTCCCCCAATGAAAAGGTGGCTTTGGAGGTGGGGGCCGGTGCTTCCATTGCCGGGGCCAGGGTTCTGGTCACCATGAAGCATGTGGGAGTCAATGTGGCGGCGGACCCGCTTTTTACCCTGGCTTATACGGGGGTTAACGGGGGGTTGCTCCTGGTTTCCGCCGATGACCCGGGCATGCACAGTTCCCAGAATGAGCAGGACAATCGTTACTTTGCCTTCATGAACAAGATTCCCTGTCTGGAACCGGCCGACAGTCAGGAAGCAAAGGATATGGTGGCTCTGGGTCTGGAAATCAGTGAAAAATTTGATACACCGGTGATGCTCCGGGTGACCACCCGGGTGTCCCATTCCCAGAGTTTTGTAGAACAAAACCAGCCCCAGCCGGCCAACCTTCGCCCTTATGTGAAGGACCCGCAGAAATATGTCATGGTGCCGGCCCATGGCCGTACCCGCCGGGTATTTCTAGAGGAGCGCACGGCCCGGTTAAAGGAATACAGCGAAAGCTGTCCCTATAATTCCATTGAGTGGGCCGACCGCAGCGTGGGTGTTATCACCAGCGGGATCAGCTATCAGTATGCTAAAGAAATTTTGCCTCAAGCTTCTATTTTAAAGCTGGGGCTGACCAATCCCATGCCTCAAAAACTGATTAAGGAATTTGCTGCCGGGGTAGAGCGGCTTTTAATTATTGAGGAACTGGAGCCTTTTTTAGAATCGCAAATCCGGGCCCTGGGCCTGGAAGTAACCGGCAAGGATCTGCTGCCATCCTACGGGGAGTTTAATCCGCTGCTTTTGGCCGGTATCCTGGCCCAGGCCGGTTTTCCGGTAGCTCCGGCTTATTTGCCCCGGAATGTGGCGGAAAAAGAAATAGCCGCCGATGAAATTCCTTTACCCGGCCGTCCTCCGGTGATGTGTGCCGGATGCCCGCACCGGAGTGTCTTCTATGTTTTGAAAAAGCAGAAATTAATTGTAACCGGTGATATTGGCTGTTACACCCTTGGCAGCTTAAGCCCGCTGGGGGCCATGGACACCTGTATTTGCATGGGCGCCAGTATTGGAACCGCCCTGGGCATGGAGAAAGCCAATCCCGAGCTGTCCGGGCGAACGGTGGCGGTCATTGGGGACAGCACCTTCCTGCATTCGGGAATTACCGGGCTGCTGGATGTGGTTTACAACGGAGGGAATACCACCGTGCTTATTTTGGATAACCGGACCACCGCCATGACCGGACATCAGCACAATCCTGCCACCGGTTCCACCCTGGCGGGGCAGCCGGCTCCGGAAGTAGACCTTGAGGCCCTGGCCCGGGCGGTTGGAGTCAAAAGGGTACGGACCGTAAATCCCATGGATTTGTCCGCCCTGCACAAGGTGGTTAAGGAAGAAGTGGCAGCGCCGGAACCGTCGGTTATTGTAGTCCGGCGGCCCTGTGCCTTATTAAAAACAGCCCTTCCGGCGGAACCGGTGGAAGTAGATACCGAAAACTGCATTAACTGCGGCATCTGTTTGAACCTGGGATGCCCGGCCATCTCCCGCAAAGAAGAGAAGGCTTTTGTAACGGCCATCCAGTGTAATGGCTGCGGGCTCTGCGTGCAGGTTTGCAATAAAGGGGCTCTCCAAAAGCGGGGTGAAAAAAATGCTTAAACCCATTAATATATTATTGGTAGGCGTCGGCGGCCAGGGAACCATCCTGGCCACCCGGGTACTGGCCAGAGCGGCCCAGGAAGCCGGCTACGATATTAAAGTTTCCGAAATAAAAGGAATGGCCCAGCGGGGCGGCAGTGTGGTAACCCAGGTCCGTTTGGGGGAAAAGGTTTATTCACCGGTTATTTCCGAAAGCGGTGCGGACATTATTTTAGCTTTTGAAAAAATGGAGGCCCGGCGTTGGCTTCCCTATCTAAAGGAAGACGGCAGCGTTATCATTAACGACCAGGCCATTGCCCCGGTTCCGGTGCTGACCGGAGCAGCGGTCTATCCTGAAGATTGCCTGGAAAAGGTTCAGAGGGCGTGTTCCAACACAACGGTGGTGGATGCGCTAAAAATTGCTGTTCATTGCGGCAACCCCAAAGCAGCCAATGTGGTTTTGATAGGAATGCTGGCCAAGCGGCTGCCCATGGCCAAAGAAATCTGGCTCAGCGCCCTCAAAGACCGGGTGCCTGAAAAATTTTTGGAGGTCAACCTGAAGGCTTTTGAAGAAGGATACGCTGTCTAGACTCAGGGGGATTCCTTTTGGGTCCAGTTGTTCGCCTTATACGATTTTTCTTTCGGGTCCTGCTGTTCGTATTTAAGCATTTCTTTAGTATGGTATTGGTTTTAATCTATAAGAAATACATTCATGCAAACAACAGGACCCCGGAGGAATACCCTTAAGGCCAACGACGAGACCCCAAAGAAACGCTCCATTAGTCAATTCTTGCCACCCGGAGCAAAAATACCTACAAGACAAGCTTTGAGGTTTATGCTATAATCAGGTCACAGAAGGAAATGTTTTTGCAAAACTTGTCTTTCGGTGTCGTCTGCTGGATGACAAAATGTTGTTATTATTTAAATTTTGTGAAAAATTATACATCCCCCAAGATTCAATAGCTGTTGACAGATGAATGGGACAGGTGTTAAACTTGTTCCAGGTGTGAATTAACCTTGTTTATTGTATTCATACTTTCAAGCTTGTGCAATATTAGACAACTTATTGCTTGCTTTTCCAAGGTGCGGACAAGCGTGTCTTTTTTTGTCTAACTAGCTAATTGTTAAGTCCTGCTAAGACTTACCGATTCGCTTTTTGGAAAAGCGGCTGGCCATTTATGGCAGGATAGAAGCACTATCCTTTCACAAAAAAACGGAGGTGAACTTAATGACCGAAGCCAAGAAAACTCCTCTCTTGGACGATCTCGAAAAAGGGCCGTGGCCTAGTTTCGTAACTGAAATGAAAAAGGCTGCAGCCAACAACCTTTCCGCCCAAGACCTGCTTGGTCAACTGGAGCTTTCTTATGAGGACAAAAAGGCCCATTGGAAACACGGTGGTCTGGTAGGTGTTATGGGTTACGGCGGTGGTGTTATCGGTCGCTATTCTGACGTTCCTGAGCAGTTCCCCAATGTAGAGCACTTCCACACTGTTCGTATTAACCAGCCTTCCGGTTGGTATTACAACACCAAGGCGCTCCGTCAGGTTTGCGATGTTTGGGAAAAGTACGGCAGTGGTTTAACCAACCTGCACGGCTCTACCGGTGATTTGGTTCTGCTGGGAACCAAAACAGAGCACATTCAAACCATTTTTGATGAAGTTTCTTCCTTTGAAGAGCATCCCATGGATCTGGGCGGTTCCGGTTCCAACCTGCGTACCCCCAGTTGCTGTGCCGGTCCTGCTCGTTGTGAATTTGCCCTGTTTGACACCACTGATCTGTGTCATGAACTGACCAATGAGTTCCAGGATTACCTGCACCGTCCCATGTGGCCTTATAAATCCAAAATCAAGATTTCCGGCTGCCCCAACGACTGCGTAGCTTCTATTGCTCGTTCCGACTTCTCCTTCCAGGGTACCTGGAGAGACGATATTAAGATCGATCAGGAAGCTGTTCGCGCCTATGCAGAGGGTGGTTTTGATATCCAAGGTTTAGTTATTGACAAGTGCCCCACCAAATGCATGAGCTTTGATGGCAGCGAGTTGAAGATTGACAATGCTAACTGCACCCGTTGCATGCACTGTATCAACAAAATGTGCAAAGCTTTGCGCCCTGGCGATGATCGCGGCGCTACCATCCTGATTGGTGGTAAAGCCCCGATTCTTCAAGGTGCCATGATGGGTTGGGTTATTGTTCCCTTTATGAAAATCGAGCCCCCCTATGAGGAAGTTAAAGAATTCCTTGAGAAGTGCTGGGAGTGGTGGGATGAAAACGGCAAAACCCGTGAGCGTATTGGTGAATTAATCTTGCGTCTGGGTATGCGGAACTTCCTGCGTGCTATTGAGCGTGAACCTATTCCTCAAATGGTAGTAGCTCCACGTGCCAACCCATTCTTCTTCTGGTGGCCTGAAGAAACCGTTCAGGACTAATTTAGAAAAATATACAGTCATGCTGTATAAATAAATGAAACGGGAGAGGTGAACCACATTGGCAAAAACTGACATTGGACCGCCGCTCTATAAAGAAATGTTACCGCCTATTTGTAAAGAAAACTATGGCAAATGGCGTTACCATGAAATTATAAAGCCCGGTGTGCTCGTACACGTATCTGAAACCGGAGCCAAGCTGTACACAGTACGTGCTGGTTCTCCGCGTTTGGTCAGCATTTACTTTATTCGCGAGATCTGTGACCTGGCCGATAAATACTGTGGTGGCTATTTGAGATTTACCAGCCGTAACAACGTGGAGTTCTTAGTATCCGAAGAAGCTAACGTTGAACCTTTGTTAGCTGAACTGGCAGCCAAGAAAATCCCTGTTGGCGGTACCGGTAATTCCATTACCAACATCGTACACACTCAAGGTTGGGTGCACTGCCATACTCCGGCTACCGATGCTTCCGGTATTGTGAAATCCGTAATGGATGAGCTGTTTGAATACTTCACCACCATGAAGCTGCCTGCCAAAATGAGAATTGCTCTGGCCTGCTGCTTGAATATGTGCGGTGCGGTACACTGTTCGGACATCGCTATCCTGGGTATTCACAGAACAGTACCCAAGATTGACCATGAAAGCCTGCATAAGGTTTGCGAAATTCCGACCTTGACAGCTAGCTGCCCCACGGCGGCAATCCGTCCCAATCCCAAGCTGAAGTCCGTAGACATTAAAGCCGAGCGCTGCATGTACTGCGGTAACTGCTACACCATGTGTCCCTCTGTGCACATCATCGATCCTAAGAATGATGCTGTGTCCATCTGGGTGGGTGGTAAAATTTCCAACAGCCGTATCGGCCCCAGATTCTCCCGTTTGGCCATTCCTTTCCTGCCCAACAATCCCCCGCGTTGGCCGGAAGTTGTTGACTCAGTTAAGAAACTGGTTGAAGTATGGGCTGCTAACGCACAGCCTGGCGAGCGTATGGCTGAGTGGATTGACCGCATTAGCTGGGAGAAGTTCTTTGAGATTACCGGTCTTGAATTTACCGATAAGCACATCGACGACTTCACCCTGGCTCAAACCACATTTAGAAGCACAACCCAGTTCAAGTGGTAAGTATATAGCCGCCTGATCTGGCGTATAATAAGCATGGAAGCCGCCGCCTTTTGGGCGGCGGCATCTAAATATGTACCACCCGTCAGGATGGTAAGAAACGGTGGTGTATGGAATGGAAGAAGTAAAAGCAAAAATCCTGGAGTACTTGGAAGGTGTAAGTAAGGAAAAGCCCCGCGTCATTGCCGAGAAGATCGGTGCTGCCAAGAAAGAAGTGGACAAGGCGTGCTCCGAACTGGCGAAGGAAGGTAAAATCGAGTATTTGTACATCGGGACTTCCTACGTTACACTGGCTGGCCGGGACCATACTCCTGGAAAAGAGAAGGAATAGCAGGTCATTATACTTAATAACTCCCAAAAAGAGCGGACGTAGGTCCGCTCTTTTTGTGGTAGGGCTGAAACGGGATCATGGGACAGGAGGGGAACACCCTGGGGAAAAATGTACGGGTGACGGTGAAAGGAACCCGAACCCATGAAAACAACGATCAAGAGGTAATCGAGCTGCTGTCTCCGGGCACCTGTCACTATAAAGGCAATCAATATTACATCTTATATAAGGAAAGCAGCTTTGCTGGTATGGAAGATTGCACCACCACTTTGAGAACGGACGGGAAGACGGTTACCATCATTCGAAGCGGCAGCGTGAACAGCAGGCAGGTCTTTGAAGAGGGGAAAGCGCACCGGTCCGTTTACCAGACAAGCTTTGGCTGCCTGGACATTACGGTACTTCCCCGGAGGGTCGATGTTGACTTGACAGAGCAGGGGGGAAGTATTAAGCTAGAATATGAGTTGGAACTAAATGATTCCAAAATAGGAACGAATGTCTTAGAGATAGTCGTTGAAAATACATAAGCTTTGCTTGATCATCGGAGAAGGGGGCTTAGCCGTTGCAAGGACTGGTGGAAACAATTAAAGAGAACCTAAATGCTGCGCTGCAAAAAGCCATTGCACGGGCGATAGACAAGGGGTTAATTCCTCATATTGAAGTTCCGGAGGTCATGATTGAAGTCCCACGGGAGAAAGGGAACGGTGATTTTGCCAGCACGCTGGCCATGCAGTTGGCCAGGTCGGCCAAGATGCCTCCCCGAAAAATTGCTGAAGCAGTGGTACAAAACCTGGATCTGGAAGGTACTCGGGTAGAACGAGTAGAGATTGCCGGTCCGGGCTTTATTAATTTCTATCTGGCTTCCAACTGGGTCCTGGAAGTGATCCCCTTAGTGCAGAGGGAGGACCGGAATTATGGGCGGCAGGAAAGCGGCAACGGCCGCCGGGTGCAGGTTGAGTTTGTCAGCGCCAATCCTACGGGACTGCTGCATATGGGCAATGCCCGGGGCGCAGCCCTGGGGGATAGTTTGGCTTCCATCCTGGACTTTGCCGGCTACCGTGTAAGCCGTGAATACTATATTAATGACGCCGGCAATCAAATTGAAAATTTTGGCAAGTCTTTAGAAGTCCGGTTTTTCCAGCAGTTGGGCCGGGATGTTCCCATGCCTGAAGAAGGGTATCACGGGGAAGACATTATTGATACTGTCAAAGGGTATATTGAAAAACAGGGAACTGCTCTGGCGGAAGCCGATCCCGAAACCCGCCGCAAGACCCTGGCAGCCTATGCGTTACAAGAAAAGCTGACCCATATCCGCAACACGCTGCTGGATTTTGGCGTAGTCTATGATGAGTGGTTTTCGGAGCAGTCCCTGCACAACAGCGGAGCCATTCAAAAAACCCTGGAGGATTTGCAGGCCAGGGGTTATCTCTATGAGCATGAAAACGCCCTGTGGTTTAAAGCGACGGAATTTGGCGACGAGAAGGACGAGGTGGTGGTTCGCTCCAACGGGATTCCCACTTACTTTGCTGCAGACATCGCTTACCACAGAAACAAGTTTGAGCGGGGCTTTGACTGGGTCATCGACATTTGGGGTGCCGACCATCACGGGCATGTCAACCGGATGAAGGGTTCTATGGAGGCCCTGGGCTATAACCGGGATCAGTTGCACATTATCTTAATGCAGTTGGTTCGGCTGTACCGGGGCGGGGAGATTGTCCGCATGTCTAAACGTACCGGCCAATTTGTCACCCTGGAGGAACTGGTGGAAGAAGTGGGACGGGACGCGGCGCGGTATTTCTTTGTTATGCGCAGTCCGGACAGCCACCTGGAATTTGATTTGGATCTGGCCAAGTCCCAGACCAATGAGAACCCGGTCTTTTATATCCAATACGCCCATGCCCGGATTTGCAGCATTCTTCGTCAGTTACAGGAACAGGGCCGCCCGCTGCCCACGCCCGCTGAAGTGAATCTGGAACTGCTGAAGGAACAGGCGGAATTAGACCTGCTCCGGAAACTGGCGGATTTCCCTACCGAAATTGCCGCTGCGGCAGAACTTTTGGCCCCTCACCGAATTGCCCGGTACCTGCACGATTTGGCCGGGTTGTTCCACAGCTTTTATAACGGTCACCGGGTGATCACCGAGGATGAGGCCCTCTCCGGCGCCCGGTTGGTATTGGTGAATTGTGTTCGTATGGTGTTGCGAAACGCTTTAGGGCTGTTGGGCCTTACGGCGCCTGAAAAAATGTAGGAGACAAGCATATGAAAGATATTTTTCTGGCCACCGTCACGGGTTTGGCGGTGGGCCTCCTTTTTGCGAGGTTAAAGCTGCCGGTGCCGGCACCTTCCAGCTTAACCGGAGTCATGGGGATTGTGGGTATTTTCCTGGGATACGCCCTAGCAATCCGTTTAGGTTGGGTACGTTAAAGTATTGACAGGAACTTTTTCGATCGTTAGAATGGGATAGGCGAAATACAAATTCAACTGATTTTGACAGGAGGCAACATGGCCAAGTTTATTTTTGTTACCGGTGGAGTTGTGTCGTCCTTAGGTAAGGGTATAACCGCTGCTTCACTAGGAAGGTTGCTAAAAAGTCGCGGTTTAAAAGTAGCCATTCAAAAATTGGACCCCTATATTAATATTGATCCGGGCACCATGAGTCCATATCAGCATGGCGAAGTGTTTGTTACCGAGGACGGAGCCGAGACAGATCTGGACCTGGGCCATTATGAGCGGTTTATTGACGTTAATCTAAGCAAAAGCAGCAATGTCACCAGCGGGGGTATTTACTGGTCGGTTATCAGTAAAGAGCGTCGGGGCGACTATTTAGGTGGGACGGTTCAGGTTATCCCGCACATTACCAATGAGATTAAGGACCGGATTCTCCGGGTTGGCCGGGAAATGGACGTGGATGTGGTGCTCACCGAAATTGGCGGCACCGTAGGAGATATTGAATCCCTGCCCTTTTTGGAGGCCATTCGTCAATTAAGAACCGATCTTGGTAAGGGCCATGTGATGTATATTCACGTGACTTTGGTTCCTTATCTGCGCATGGCCAACGAATTAAAAACCAAACCCACCCAGCACTCGGTGAAGGAACTGAGAAGCCTGGGGATCCAACCGGATGTGGTGGTTTGCCGGACGGAAATGCCTTTTTCCAAGGAAATGGAAGAGAAGCTGGCTCTTTTCTGCGATATTGATAAGGAAGCGGTTATCCAGGCCGTGGATGCTTCTTCTATTTATGAAGTTCCCCTGCAGTTGGAGCAGGAAGGTTTGGACGATATTGCCGTTGAGCGGCTGGGGCTCCAGTGCGGTGAAGCGGATATGAACCAGTGGGGAGATATGGTGGCCCGGATGAAGGACCTTAGAGCCACCACCACCATTGCCCTGGTGGGTAAATATGTTTCTCTGCCCGACGCCTATCTTAGTGTGGCGGAAGCCCTGCGTCACGCCGGGCTGCATCATGATTCCGCCGTGGAAATACGCTGGGTGAATTCCGAGGAATTGGAACGGCGGCCGGTGGAGGAGTTGCTGCAGGGAGCTGACGGTATCCTGGTTCCCGGGGGATTTGGGGACCGGGGAATTGAAGGCAAGATTAAGGCCATTAACTATGCCCGGGTAAACAAAATCCCTTTCCTGGGGATTTGTCTGGGCATGCAGTTGGCGGTAGTGGAATATGCCCGCTCGGTGCTGGGCTGGCAGGAGGCCAACAGTGCCGAGTTTAACCAGTACAGCCCGTATCCTGTGATCGATTTGCTGCCGGAGCAAAAGGATCTGGATAAAATGGGCGGCACCATGCGCCTGGGGGCTTATCCCTGCAAGTTAATGCCGGATACTCTGGCCTTTGAAGCTTATGGCGGGGACATTGTTTACGAGCGCCACCGCCACCGCTATGAATTAAATAATGAATTCCGTAGTGCTTTGGCCCAAGCAGGTTTGCTTTTTAGCGGCACCTTGCCCAACGGCAAGCTGGTAGAAATTATTGAACTGCCCGGCCATCCCTGGTTCTTGGCCACCCAGTTTCATCCTGAGTTTAAATCCCGTCCCAACCGTCCTCATCCCTTGTTCAAGGATTTTGTGGGCGCAGCCATTAAAAACAGCCGTCTGTTTTAACAAAGGACAGGCTTGGAACACTTGGAACATCTTCTAATTGACTGATTCTCTTTGACAGCTTTGGTTTTTTTACCAAAGCTTTCATTTTTCTGCAGGTATTTTTTGGCCCGGCCGGTGTAAGATAGGATTAGCTGGTCTTATATGATATTCTTTGGGGTCTGGTTGTTAGACTAATCCTGTTTTTCTTTGGGGTCCGGTTGCCAGCCTTATACGGCTCTGCCTAAGGGTCTAGTTATTTATACCAACAGCCGGCCCCCAAAGAAGTACCCGTCGGGCTAACAACAGGACTAACGGGAATACAGAATAAGGCTAAGGACAGGACCCAAAAGAATACCCTTAAGCTAACAAGGAGTGTGGTTTTTTTGCGACGCAAGGTTATTACAGGGATCATTATTGGAGTACTTCTCCTTTCTCTGGTGGCGGCTTTTGCCTTCAAAGGGGATGATGCCGATAAGGCGGCCAAGGAAGGCGCCGGAGAAAAAATTGCGGTTATACATATTGAAGGAACCATTGTTTCATCCGATCCCGGGGCCTTCGGGAGTACCAGTGTTGCTGCTGCGGACAGAATTGTGGCCAATTTGAAGGAGGCACGGGAAGACCCTGAGATTAAGGCGGTTTTATTAAAACTGAATACCGGCGGCGGCAGTGTGGTGGGTTCCGACGAAATTGGCCGGGAAATTGAACGGGTTAAGAAGTCGGGGAAAAAAGTGACTGCTTATATGGGTGAAATGGCTGCCTCGGGAGGATACTGGATTTCCTGTAAGGCGGATCGCATTATAGCCAATCCCGGCACCTTAACGGGCAGTATCGGGGTGATTTTATCCATTACCCAACTGCAGGAACTTTATGATAAACTTGGCGTGAAAATTACCAACTTTACCACAGGACCTTACAAGGATATGGGCGCTTCCAACAAGCCTCTGTCTCCGGAGGAACAGCAGATTTTTCAGAGCCTGATCGACGACAGTTATCAGGATTTTATTAACGTGGTGGCCCAGGGCAGGCACATGGACCCTGCTCGGGTAAGGGAACTGGCTGACGGCAGGATTTATACGGGTAAACAGGCACAGGCCGTGGGTTTGGTGGATGAACTGGGAGATTATACGGAAGCAGTACAGATTACTGCTAAACTGGCGAATATTAAAGGAGAACCGGAACTGGTGGAGATGGGAAGGCCAAAGGGTTTGTGGGAAGAATTTTTTAGAGGTTTCCAAAGCAAGGGTAATATTCTGCCCTTATCCCTGGAAGGTTTGCAGCTTAGGCCCGAGCAACTCCTGCTGCCTTTACGTTCGGAAAATTAATAGGGAGGGAACACAGGTTGACAGAATATAAAGAAAACAACAGGGAACAGCCGGAAGTTACCGGCAGCCATGAGGGACCCAATTCGGGCGGTGTTCCGGCAGTGGAGATAGAAGCACAGCCTGCGGCTGATCAAGAGGGGAATTCTGAGGCAGAAAATCCTTCTGCTGCTGAACCTGAACAACATCCGCTGCGGGTTTATGATATCATTTACGGCATCCTTTTTGAACCGGTGAAAACCATGAAAATGATCGTCCAAAAGCCCCCGGTGGGCACTACGGTGATCATTATCATTCTTCTTTCTTTGGTTGAATTACTCACAGAACTGTATACCTCCACCCGTGGGGGACCGTCCAACCTGGAGTTGGACCTGGGAATGCCTTTCCGGCAGGCCATGGATTTTTCACAGGCCTTACGGGCAGCGGCACCGGTTCTGGCTGTGCTCGGGGTCCTCTTTTATTTTATAAAATGGTTTTTTTATAGCGCCTTGCTGCATCTGCTGGCTGAGTTCTTCGGTGGACAGGGAAAAGCCAAGACCGTATTTACTGTTTATGGTTTGGCCAGTTTACCTACGGTTTTTTTTATTCCGCTGAATGTTTTGGCCATCCTGCTGTTTCCGTCCAGTTTCACGGCGGTTACCACCATCGCGGGCTTAGGGGTCTTTATCTGGGGTGTTATATTACTTACCATAGGACTTCGGGAGGCCCATCAAATCAGCACGGGTAGAACCCTGGTGGTTATTTTTACACCGGTGGTGGCTGCTTTGGTATTGGTTGTCATCGGTGTTGTCGGGTTAATGTCGGTAATTTCTTCCTTTATCCCAACTACATGGTGAAGTTTGGAAGGAAATATTGTATTTTAAGATAAAAAGCAGGTATTATTCGTCCGGTGTCGAACACTGAAATATCAAAAATTTTTAAGACTTGCCTGTTATGGGATTAAGAGGTAGGTGAATATAATGACAAAGGACATCATTGATGTTCTTATTGTAGATGATCAGGTGGGTGTCCGGCGCTTATTATTTGAGACTTTGGCCGATGAAGGCTACCGAGTCCAGATGGCTGGTGGAGGGGCGGAAGCATTGAATGTTCTTGCTGATACTTTACCTTTCCTGATTCTACTGGACATTAAAATGCCAGGAATGACCGGATTTGAAACTCTGCAGGAGATTCGCAAACGCTATGGCCAAATACCGGTTGTCATGATGACGGCTTACGGGGATATGGAAATTATCGCTGAAACCAAGAGTCTGGGTGTTCAACATTATTTAAATAAGCCCTTTGACCTGGATGACGTGCGAGCTCTGATCAAAGGATTACTGGTTGAGAAAAAGGGATCCGAGAGTTCATTAGAAGAGGAGATCGGTTAGAATCCGGGGATTTCCTATTTAGCAGAGAAAAAAGGAATTTTCGCGGCGGCGGCGAACTCTTTAAGCTAAAGAGGGGGTTATTGCGGTGCTGTTAAATACCGTAACCACTTTGGCCATTCGTTGTCCGGAGTGCGGTGCTCTAGAATTTCATAACCTCTCCCGTTTTGCCTTTTCAGGACGGCGCAGTTTGCAGGTAACCTGTTCCTGTGGTGCTTTTTTGCTGGGGATTGTGAGAAAAAAATCCCACAGCTATTGGCTGCAAATACCCTGTGTTGTCTGTGAGAGCAAACACCTTAAAGAGATCTCCGGTGTTCGTTTGTGGTCCGGGGAACCCTTCGATTTTATTTGTCCTGATTCCGGTCTGGAACTGGGGTTTATCGGCAGGGCGGAAGAAGTAAAAGATCTGGCTCAAACGCTGGACACCGGTCTGGAAGCGCTCATTGATGAAATTGGTTACGACGAGTATTTCAACAATCCCGAGGTGATGCATCAGGTGATGCAGTGCCTGCAGGAGATTGCCGACAACGGCGGGTTGTTCTGCCAGTGCGGCAACAGCCGCATTGAAGTGGAAGTTTTTTTAGACCGGCTGGAACTTCATTGTAAAGAATGCGATAGTGTGAATATTATTTATGCCGAAACCGAAGAGGACCTCAAGGTGATTCAAGAGGTTGAAACCATTGAATTGACTAGGCACGGTTTTAAATGCCTGGATAGTCTCTCCAACTCCAGCAATTCCACCAAACCCACTAAAAAGACCCGACGTAAGCGGAATAAGCAGCAGTAGAAACATAATTCCTGGTTTCTCTGGTCATACTGTTTCTGACCCATCTTTTAGGGTTTGGCCGCAAAACTCCCACGCCGGGAATATGGTTCCTGATGATGGCTTGGCACCAGTTCGCCGGCTCGGACGTGGTCCGGGTTTTTTCTATTTTTAAGGGGAGTCTAAATGGGCTTTTAAGGTAAAGTGAATTATACAATTTTAAAAAAACTGAGGAGGGTGTTTCATGCCACTTGTTCCGGTTACCGAATTATTAAAAAAAGCCGAAGAAGGCAAATATGCCGTTGGCGCGTTCAATGTAAACAACATGGAGATTGTACAGGCCATTGTGGCGGCTGCCGAGGCTGAAAAGGCGCCTGTGATTATGCAGGCCAGCCAAGGAGCCATTAAATACGCGGGGATTGAATACATTTATGCCCTGGCTAATTTGGCTGCCAGCAAGACCTCTGTTCCGGTGGCCCTGCATCTGGACCACGGCACCAGCTTCGAGCAATGCATGAAGTGCATTCGCTTTGGGTTTACTTCGGTGATGATTGATGGTTCTAAACTTCCTCTGCAGGAGAACATTGCCCTGACGAAAAAGGTGATCGAGGTAGCCCGGGCGACCGGCGTATCGGTGGAGGCTGAACTGGGGAAAATCGGTGGCACCGAAGATGATATCCATGTGGATGAAAGGGATGCTTTCTTTACAGATCCTGAGGAGGCGCTGACCTTTGTGCAACAAACCGGAGTAGATTCTCTGGCCATAGCCATTGGTACGGCCCATGGCCAGTATAAGGGCGTGCCCAAGCTGGATTTTGCCCGTTTAGAAAAGATTGTGGGCTTGGTCAAGATTCCCATTGTTCTTCACGGTTCTTCCGGTGTTCCGGATGAGGCTATTCAAGAGGCCATTGGCCTGGGTGTGCGTAAGGTAAATATTGATACCAATATCCGGGAGGCTTTTACCAATGCCTGCCGGCAGGTGGTTGAAAGTAATCCCAAAGAAATTGATCCCCGCAAGGTTTTAAGCCCCGCCCGGGAAGCGGCTACCGAAGTGATCCGGCAGAAAATCAGAGTATTCGGCAGCGCGGGCAGAGCCTAAGGTAAGGGGGATTCCTTTAGGGTCCGGTTATTTCATTAAAACGACAATAACTGGACCCTTAGTAAAACCCTTAAGGCGAGCAACTGGACCACAAGGAAAGCCCTAAAGGCTAAAGAAAAGTTATTAGGAGGTATAAACGCACATGCTTTTCTTCATAGACACTGCCAATGTGGATGAAATTAGAGCGGCAAACTCCTTAGGCGTGATTTCCGGAGTCACTACCAATCCTTCTTTGATTGCCAAGGAAGGAAGGGACTTTGCGGAAGTGGTCAGAGAGATCGTTTCTATTGTTGACGGGCCGATCAGTGCTGAAGTCATCAGCCTGGAGGCAGGGGAAATGCTTCGAGAAGCGGAGGAACTGGCCGCCATTCACTCTAATATTGTCATCAAGATTCCCATGACCCCGGAGGGCCTTAAAGCTACCCGGGCTTGTTATGAAAAAGGGATAAAAACCAATGTTACACTGGTGTTTTCCGCCAACCAGGCACTATTGGCCGCCCGTGCCGGGGCCACTTACGTCAGTCCCTTTGTGGGCCGCCTGGATGATATTGGACACGACGGCATCGGGTTAATTTATGATATTATTGAGATCTTTGATAATTACAACCTGGAAACCCAGGTTATTTCCGCCAGTATTCGTCACCCGCTCCATGTGTTGCAATCAGCCAAAGCAGGGGCGCATATTGCTACGGTACCTTACAAGGTTTTGCTGCAGATGACCAAACATCCCCTCACAGATAAGGGCATTGACGCCTTTTTAACGGATTGGGCCAAACTAACAGGCGGTAAAGCTTAAGGGTATTCCTTTTGGGTCCTGTCCTTAGACTTATTCTGTATTCCTGTTAGGTCCTGTTGTTAGCCTGACGAGTATTTCTTTGGGGTCCTGCTATCTGTATAACTGTATTTTTATTAAGAAAGTATAATCCCAAGGAAATACCCCAGTACAAATAACTAGACCTTTAAGCAAAGCAGTATAAGGCTGGCAACTGGACCCTCAAGAAATACTCATAAGGCCAACAACCATAAGCCCCACCCTTGACTCCTGCTTACCCCGGCGCTATACTAAATTTATCCTGCATTTGCAGGCAAAGTAAAAACCTTTGGGTTTGTTGAATTCTTAGGAGGATTTTTTGGTGGCAACCAATCTAATTAAATCGTTGTTTTGTAAATGCAAGGAATCCTGCTACCAGTTGATAAATCTTCCCGAGGCCCCTCAGAAAGTGGCTCAGGGAATTGCTCTGGGCGTGGCCTTTGACTTTCTGCCGGTTCCCTTCATCAGTATTCCTCTCTCGTTCCTGGTTGCAAAGCTGATTCGTGTTCACGCAGTAGCAGCGACCCTCACGGTGCTCATTTTTAAACCGGCTGTTCCTCTGTTTTTTACCCTGAATATTTTTGTAGGTAAACTTCTCGTGGGAGAGGCGCCTTCACCCATCACAACGGATTTAGCCCATGGAATCCCTGTACTGACCAAAGCCATCTTAAAAATAAAAGCTTTGGGATTTCCTTTTTTGGTGGGCAGCGTGATCGACGCCTTAGTGGCCAGCTTTCTGATTTATTTTGCGGCTGTTAAATTTTTAGAGTTCCGCCAGAAAGCTGCTATAAAAAAAAACAAAAAAGTAGGCATTGTCCCTGCGAATAAAACTTCCTAACCGTGGTTATAAGTTAAAAATAGAACATTTAAAGGTGGAGTCTACTTGACCGAAAGTCAAAAGCCTGTTACAACACAGGCTGAATTAGAATCCAAGACCATGCGGGAGTTGTATACCATTGCCCGCGACTTGGAAATTTCTGGATATTATAAACTGCGAAAAAAGGAACTGGTTTTTGAGATATCCAAACTGCAAACTCAACAAAGCGGTGTATCCATGGCCGGAGGCGTTTTGGAAATACTCCCTGACGGTTACGGCTTTCTAAGACCTTCAACTTATGTCCCCAGCAATGACGATATTTATGTTTCTGTTTCACAGATCAGGCGCTTTGACTTGAGAACCGGAGACATGGTTTTTGGTCAGGTCCGAAGACCAAAGGACAACGAACGGTATTACGGCCTGTTGCGGGTTGAACAGGTGAACGGTGTTAACCCCGAACTGGCTGCTGAACGAATGCATTTTGAAGGCCTCACACCTCTCTATCCTCAACAAAGAATTAAACTGGAAACCTTCCGCGATCGTATTTCAACCCGAATTATTGACCTCATCGCACCCCTGGGCAAGGGTCAGCGGGGTCTTATTGTAGCCCCTCCTAAAGCAGGAAAAACCATATTAATCAAGGAAATTGCCAATAGCATTACCGCAAATCATCCTGAGATTGTCCTGTTAATATTATTAATTGACGAAAGACCCGAAGAAGTAACGGATATTGAACGGTCTGTAAAAGCCGAGGTGGTCAGTTCAACCTTTGATGAGCCGCCGGATAACCATGTTAAGGCTTCCGACATGGTTTTAGAACGGGCCAAGCGGCTGGTTGAGAGCGGACGGGATGTGGTCATTTTACTGGACAGCATTACCCGGTTGGCCCGGGCCCACAATTTGGTCATCCCCCCCAGCGGGCGAACCTTGTCCGGCGGCGTAGACCCGGCCGCCCTGCACAAACCGAAAAGATTTTTTGGCGCTGCCCGGAATATGGAAGAAGGGGGCAGCTTGACCATCCTGGCTACAGCACTGGTTGAAACCGGCAGCCGGATGGATGATGTCATCTTCGAAGAATTCAAGGGAACCGGCAACATGGAACTGATTCTGGACCGCAAATTGGCGGACCGTCGGCTGTTTCCCGCCATTGATATCCAGCGGTCCGGCACCCGGCGGGAGGATTTACTGTTGAATAAGGAAGAACTGGAATATGTTTGGAGCCTCCGCAGGGCCATTACCAGCATGTCTCCCATTGAAGCCCTGGAAAATCTTTTGGATCGTATGAAGCATACCCGGGTGAATGAAGAACTGCTGTATGACTTTAAACCCAAACCCAGGCCCCAGCAGCCTGAAGAGCCTGCTAAATTTATCAAAAGACCTTATAAAAGGAGAATTGAAGAGCGGGGATAAGAGAAATTTTCCCCCTAAAGGTATAATTTGCTGTCACTTCGGTTAAGCTACGAATAGTTTGCTTAATTGAGGTGACTTATTTTATGAAATTTTTTATAAATAAAAAGCAGTTTTTAGCAGTATCCACTGCCGTTTTTCTGTCCTGTACGGTGCTGGGAATTCTACCTGCCGGTGCCGGTCTGGATGAGGTCATGGATGAGGGCAACTATACGCCTCCCTTAGCCCGGGAAGAAAGGGTGGAAAAGGCTGCGGCTAACAGGCCGGCGGGAGAACAGGGGCGCCAAGACCTGGTATATCAGGTTCGTGAAGGGGATACTCTCTGGAGTATTGCCGAGCGTTCCGGGACCACCGTGGTTAAATTAGCCATGGTCAACCATATCAGCCAGGAAGAAGTCCTGCTGCCCGGCCGCGATTTGATCCTTCCCGGCGCAAATGCCGGTGTTCATAAGGTAGCCACCGGGGAGACCCTAACTCATATTGCAGGTCAATATGGTCTCTCGATGCAAGATTTAATTGAGGCCAACCATTTGACCAACCCCAACAATATTAAAATTGGCCAAGAACTTAAAATACCCGGGGCAATGAACCGGGAAGCTGCCGTAAGCGTCGCCGGTGATCGAATCCTATTGGGCGGCTGGGCCTGGCCGGTGGCGGGGGAAGTAACTTCTCTCTTTGGCATCCGGGAAGACCGGCCCCATGAAGGGGTGGATATTGGAGCCAATGAAGGCGCTGTTATTTCCGCTGCCGAAGCCGGGACGGTAGTTTGGTCGGCTCCCAGAGGCACCTACGGTCTGACGGTGATTATTGACAATGGCAACGAGATACGTTCTCTGTATGCTCACTGCTCCAAACTGCTGGTTCAGGAAGGTCAGTGGGTTGAACGGGGCCAGGCCATTGCTCTGATAGGCAATACCGGCAATTCTGCAGGACCGCACCTGCATATGGAAATTTTGAGGCAGGGAATTCCTGTGGATCCCCTGATGTTTTTAAAAGAAAGGTTATTTGGATAAAACCTGCTAGAATAGAAAGAAAACCCCCATCCGGTGGATGGGGGTACTTTATTTTTATTTAGTTTTCCGTAACGCCGTCCCTGTATTCCCCACATTAATTATAAAAGAAAAATCTTATTTCGCATGTGGACGCTTTCCGGAAAAGCGACCTAAGTGCGCGGTATTGGGGGGAAAGGTTATTCCTCATGTTTTCAGGGTTGGGGGCGTCTCTGCCTTTTTAAATTTTTGTACCAGTGCTCCTGACTTGGCTTACAGGGGCGGTACAGGCATCGGTTCCACACAACAGCAAAAGGTTTTAAGCTGAAAAAATGATCCACCACATAGAAGGGGAAAGGAAAAATCTGAAAAACGGAGGGATAATACTTTTTAAAGCATTTATGATTGTTCTCTGTGTAAAAGGAAATTACCACATCCCTTCAGTAATCGGAGTAATTCATTCCGGGTTGGTGGCCTGGGATTACCTGGGTCCCCTGACAGGGAGGGGGCGGATTTTTCTACAGGCCCTCCCGGTGGACTGGACGAGCCACCTGGGGCGAACCGCCTTTCCGCCCCACCGGCCTGTACAGGGGATTTCACCATTTTAGGCGATCCTGTATGCTGTGGTGGTTTCACCTCCTCTTCTTTGAGCAGCCTGCTCGGCAAGCCTGATGGCAGAACTATGTTATTCCTGATAAACTCAGGGGAATCATTGATGTTAAACATGCAATCGCCTCCCTCAGTTAGCAGATACTGTCAAAGGACCAGACACTATGAAGTTGTAGTTTCTTGCCATGTTCCTTCGGGCCGGTCAGTGGAGACTGTACTCCCGGCGGAGGAATGTCGCTTCCCCGCGTGCTGTAGGCTCCGAAACAGATATACCAGATATTGGTATCTATGCAATAATTACGACATTGGTTATCAAATCCCTTTTTTTGGAAAAAATAATTTTATAAAATATATATAAATTACCGGGTAAACATTGCCAAAGTTAAATTGCTAATTTTAAAAAGGAAACTTAGGATCCTCGAAGAAGTACTTTTAAAAATCAAATAACCAACAGCGAGACCATAGGGAAATTTTCAAGCCGAACAGCGGAATCCATAGTCTTGCACCCCCTTAGTATCTATGCTATAATATCGACGTGTGTTTATCGGTAATTATGCCTTTGGCATTTAGCGCATTGGAGAAAGAAGGTGAGTTTGCTTTATGAAAGAAAAAATCCATCCTAAATACAATGAGGTTGAAGTTAAGTGTGTCTGCGGGAACACGTTTACCACAGGTTCCACCAAAAAGGAAATTAAAGTGGAGATTTGCTCCAATTGCCATCCTTTTTACACCGGATCTCAGCGTCAAATCGAAGTTGGCGGCCGGGCCGAGAAATTCCGCAAGAAGTTCGGCTTGAAATAGCTTACCCTAGCAGAGCGCTGGCTCTGCTATTTCTTTATATCCAACAAGCTATAAATAAAAAGGAGTTTTGCTATGTCTTTTCAATATGGAGGCCAGGCAGTCATTGAAGGTGTCATGATGCGGGGACCCAGCCGTCGGGCTGTGGCGGTCCGCCGTCCCGATGAAACCATTGCAATCAATGAAAAACCCATGGGATCCATTACCCAGAGGCTTCCGTTCTTGAAATTGCCCTTTATCCGCGGAGTGGTGATGCTGTTTGAATCACTGATCATGGGTATTGAAGCCCTGAGCTACTCGGCGGAACAGGCCATGGGAGAAGAAGAGGAGGAGAAAATCAGCAAATGGGAAATGGCTTTAACCATTGCTTTTTCCCTGGGACTCGCCATCGTCCTCTTTATCGTGTTGCCAACAACCCTCATTTATTATGCAGGGTCCGGCATTCAGGACAATTTCCTGAGAAATGTGATTGAAGGGATTGTTCGGCTGGCAGTATTCCTGGGCTATGTAGTGGCGGTTTCCCGGATGAAAGACATCCAGCGAGTTTTTATGTACCATGGTGCTGAGCACAAGGTGATTAATGCCTATGAAGCAGGGAAAGAACTTACGGTGCAAGAGGTGCAGAGGTTTTCCACCCTGCATCCCCGTTGCGGAACTAGTTTCCTGCTGATTGTTATTTTGATTAAAGTGGTTATTTTCTCCGGAGTCACTGCTTCCGGGCTTTTTGGACAGATTTTTTTCCGGGTGCTTCTGCTGCCGGTGGTAGCCGGAGTTGCCTATGAACTGCTGAAACTTTCGGGAAAATATCAGGATAAAGGCCTCTGCAAGATATTTATTGCCCCGGGTCTCTGGCTGCAGAAGCTCACCACCAATGAGCCGGATGACGCTCAGGTAGAAGTAGCCATCAAGGCTTTTGATGCAGTCCGTAAGGAAGGTGACGTCGTACATGTTCGATAAACTCCAGGCTCTGGAGGATAAGTATCAAGTGCTGGAAGGCCAAGTCAGCGATCCCGAAGTGATGGCCGACCGGGCCAAGTGGCAGCAGATGGTGAAAGCTCATGCCGATTTAACGGATGTGGTGGAAGCCTTCCGTCAATATAAAAAAACACTGTCTGATTTGGAAGAAAACCGGTTGATGCTGGAAGATAAACTGGAACCGGATTTTCAGGAGATGGTGGAACTGGAGATTGGGGAGCTGGAAAGCCGTAAAGAAGAACTGGAGCAAAAGCTCAAAATTCTGCTGCTGCCTAAGGACCCTAACGATGAAAAAAACGTTATCGTGGAAATCCGGGGCGGCACTGGTGGCGACGAGGCGGCTTTGTTTGCCGGGGACCTGTTCAGGATGTATTGCCGATACGCCGAACGAAAAGGCTGGCGTACGGAAATTATTGATGCCAATGAAACAGACCTGGGAGGTTTTAAAGAAATCACCTTTGTGGTGGAGGGTAAAGGGGCCTTCAGCAACTTAAAGTTTGAGAGCGGTGTGCACCGGGTGCAGCGGGTTCCAGCCACGGAAAGCGGCGGCCGCATTCACACCTCGGCGGCCACGGTGGCGGTGTTGCCTGAGGCCGAAGAGGTGGATATTGAGGTAAATGCCAACGATATTCGCATTGACCTGTTCTGCGCCAGTGGTCCCGGCGGCCAGTGCGTGAACACCACCCAGTCGGCAGTGCGAATTACCCATATTCCAACCGGTATTGTGGTTTCCTGCCAGGATGAAAAGTCCCAGCATAAGAATAAAGACAAGGCCATGCGCGTCTTGCGGGCCCGGTTGCTGGATAAGGCTCAGGAAGAGCAGCAAAAGGCCATTGCCAGCACCCGCAAATCCATGGTGGGCAGCGGAGACCGCAGTGAAAGAATTCGCACCTACAACTTTCCCCAAAACCGTATTACCGACCACCGCATCGGTCTGACCGTACACCGGCTGGAATATGTATTGCAGGGAGATTTGTTTGAAATTATTGAAGCGCTAAGCACCACCGATCAGGCCGAGAGATTGAAGGCTGTGGAAGAGTAGGCAGTTCGCCTTATAGGTTAAAATTTTGGGTCCAGTTGCTAGCCTTATAAGTATTCCAAAAGGTTCTGTAGAAGGAGTCTTGAGGAAATACATGGAAGACTAGCAACTGGACCCTTAGACTTACCGGCAAGGCTAAAAACGGGACCCTAAAGATTACGATAAAGGCAAATGGAGATTTACCATGCGAATACAAGAGGCCCTTTGGGTGGGCGGACGATTTTTAAAAGAAAGAGAGATTCCCTCCTGGAAGCTGGACGCCCGGGTGCTGCTTTCGGCAGTAACCAGTTTGGACCGGACGGGGCTTGTATTAAAGGGAGATTTGTCCTTAGAGGCGGAACAGCAGGAGCATTATCATAAACTGCTGGAAAGGCGGGCTGCAGGGGAACCGGCAGCTTATTTGATTGGGCATAAAGAATTTATGGGTTTGGACTTTAAGGTGACTCCGGCGGTTTTAATCCCCCGTCCGGACACGGAATTAATGGTGGAAATGGCTCTGGCCTGCTTGAAAGAATCTCAAGAGCGGCTTCCGGTGGTTGTGGATGTTGGCACAGGCAGCGGGGCAGTTGCCGTAAGCCTGGCCTATCTGCTGCCGGAACTGCGGGTACATGCCGTGGACCTTTCTGAACAAGCCTTGGCCGTGGCAAGGGAAAATGCTCTGCGGCACGGTGTGGAAAAAAGGGTATCTTTTTATGCGGGGAATCTTTTAGATCCGGTTGATGAGAAACTCCAACAAAACATTCACCTGATAACTGCCAATCTTCCTTATATTCCCACCACGGATATTCCGGGCCTGATGGCCGATGTCAGAAATTTTGAGCCCCACCTGGCCCTGGACGGCGGGGTGGACGGGTTGGAGCTTTACCGCAGGCTGCTGCCCAAGGCATCTAAATATTTGGCGCCGGGAGGCCATTTGCTGATGGAAATCGGCCCCGGCCAGGGACAGGAAGCGATCAATATCCTCCCTTTGAAATACTGGGTGGCGGAAATTTATCGGGACTTGGCCCACCGGGAGCGGCTGGTGGTGGCACGGAAGTTGTAAAGAATTTTTCCGGGTTTAGCTGTGTCCAATAACCAGCGACCCAAGCGGTTATATTATCCGGAGAGGATTGGAGATGAAATCCATGGAACCCATTACGACCAAACTGTGGGTTGTCGATAAAAAAAACCCGGATCCGTATATCATCGGGCAGGCGGCTGACATAATAAGAAGGGGCGGCTTGGTGGCTTTTCCCACGGAGACAGTTTACGGTCTTGGCGCCAATGGCCTGAACGGCGCCGCTGTGGCCGGAATTTACCGGGCCAAGGGAAGGCCCTCGGATAACCCCTTGATTTTGCATGTGGCGGATAAGCGCATGGCTGAAGGCATTTGTCCACAATTGTCGGAAACAGCCAAGAAGCTAATGGCCCTTTTCTGGCCCGGTCCCCTTACCTTAGTGGTGCCCAAAAAGGCCGGGATTCCGGAAGAGGTAACCGGTGGTTTGAATACCGTGGCCATTCGTATGCCCGATCACCCTGTGGCCTTGGCCTTGATCCGGGCCGCCGGTGTGCCGGTGGCAGCTCCCAGCGCCAATCGGTCCGGACGGCCCAGCCCCACCACTGCGGCCCATGTTCAACAGGATCTGCAGGGGAGAATTGATGCCATTCTGGATGCGGGTCCGGCGGGTCTGGGTCTGGAGTCAACGGTTCTTGACCTGACCGTTGAAACGCCGGTTATTCTCCGCCCGGGCGGGATAACCTTTGAACAATTGACCGAGGCGCTGGGAAAAGTGCTGATGGATCCTTCGGTTTTGGGAGAAAAATTACCCGAAAATCAATCTCCCCGCTCACCCGGGATGAAATATGCCCATTATGCCCCGGCTGCCAAGGTTGTTTTATTTGAAGGGGAGCCGAAGAGTGTGGTTCAATGCCTGGGGGTCAGGACCGGGGAATTATTAGCGGGTGGAGAACGGGTGGGCATTCTTGCCACCGAAGAGAACCAGGGCAGGTACCCCAAGGGTTCCATTGTACTGACCATGGGACCAAGGGAAAACCCTTCCGAGGCAGCCGCCGTGCTCTTTAGCCTGCTGCGGCAGTTTGATGAACATCAGGTGGATGTGATTCTGGCCGAAGGGCTGGAGCTTGGAGGAATCGGTTTGGCTGTGATGAATCGCCTTCGCCGGGCTGCCGCAGAAGTGGTGAAATGTGAATAAAACCAGACCTATTTTGGCCAATCTGGACATACATATCAATAGAAGAATCAATGGCTGAAAGCCCGTAGCCGACAGCCAACCTCCAAGAAATATACATGCACTTAAGAGGACGGTGTTATTGTTGTCTTTAGCAACTCTCCTGGCTTTGGCAGTGGCTTTGGGGTCCGATGCCTTTTCGCTGTGTGTAGGGATTGGTATGGCCGGGGTTACACGCAGGCAAATTATGATTGTTAGCCTCACTGTGCTGATTTTTCATATTTTTATGCCGCTGCTGGGCTGGTATGCCGGAGGGTATTTAGGCAGTAAAATGGGCCGGGCGGCCAGCATTGCCGGGGCGGCGTTGCTGGTGTATCTGGGTTTAAAAATGATCTGGGATGTTTTGAGACCCGGAGAAGATGAGCCCAAATTTATCATTACCAACACCGGGGGACTGTTGTTGCTTTCGGCCAGTGTCAGCCTGGATGCCCTCAGCGTGGGTTTTACCCTGGGGACCCAGCAGGTTTCCCTGGCGCTGGCTGCCGGAATGATTGGCCTGGTAGCCGGGGGAATGACCTTTGCCGGACTCACCCTTGGCAGAACGGTGGGAGACTGGATTGGCAACAAAGGAGAATTAATTGGAGGAATCATTCTGGCGGGAATTGGCATAAAACTATTTTTTTGAAGGAAAAAGGGAATATATTGTAGAAGAAAGAACTGTCCATCTTTGATGGGCAGTTTTCTTATGCTGACAAACAACTCCGGGAATAATAAAACCGAGGAGTGAACTCATGCAACAAAAAATTCTTTTTGTTTGTACAGGGAATACCTGCCGCAGCAGTATGGCGGAGGGCCTAGCCAGGAAGGCGGCACAGGAACTGGGTAGCCAAGGGTTGGTATTTGCCTCTGCCGGTACCCTGGCTCTGCCGGGGGATAAAGCAGCAAACCAGGCTATAGAAATCCTGGCTGAAATGGGCATTGAGCTTTCACAGCACCGGGCCACTTTACTGACCAGAGAAATGATTATGGAAGCGGATCTGATTCTTACCATGACGGCAAGCCACCGCAGGCAGGTGCTGAGCATGATGCCGGAAGCCGCAGACAAGGTCCATATACTGGGCCAGTATGCAGGTGTTCCCGGCGATGTACCGGACCCCTTTGGTGGTTCGGTTGAGGAATATCGCCGCTGTGCCGGAAACCTGCAAGCATTAATCCGGAAGGTTCTGGATCGGCTCAAGACTGACTAACAACAGAAACTTTGTGATTGGTTAAATTTGATTTTGAAATAAAGGAAAAGCAAGCTTTCTTGGAGAACCCCAATATTTATTTAATACATGGAGGTAGAACGGTTGAAAAGTCTTTCTGTCGTAATCGGTAGCGATCATGCTGGCTTTGCAATGAAAGAACAAATTCGAGAATACCTGAAAGCCCTGGGTGTTCAAGTGGAGGATGCCGGCTGCCATTGCACCGAATCCTGCGATTATCCGGATTTCGCCCTGGCGGTGGGGGAAAAGATTCGTTCAGGGATCTGCCAGCGCGGGGTCCTTATTTGTGGGACCGGCGTGGGCATGGCTATTGCAGTAAACAAAATACCCGGTATTCGGGCGGCCAATGTTTTTGATGTTGAAATTGCCACTTTAGCCCGGGAGCATAACGATGCCAACGTTCTTACCCTAGGCTCCAGATTTCTGGACCTGGAAAAGGCCAAAGAGATTGTACAGGCCTTTATGGATACTGAATTTGCCGGTGACCGGCATGCTAAACGAGTGGCTAAAATTGCGGAAATCGAGAAGAAGTATTGCCCGGGGAGCCAGGTTTAGCTAAAGTGTATAAAAATATATAAAACTGAAATAAGGAGAGAAAACTTATGAACTCACATACCCTCACCCAGGCCGATCCCGAACTGGCCCGGGCAATAGAATTGGAGCTGGAACGCCAGCGCAGGAATATTGAATTGATTGCCTCGGAAAATTTCGTCAGCCCGGCTGTTATGGAGGCCCAGGGTTCGGTGCTGACCAATAAATATGCGGAAGGTTATCCGGGAAAGCGCTATTATGGCGGCTGCGAGTTTGTGGATATGGCGGAAAGCCTGGCTATTTCCCGAGCCAAAGAAATATTTGGAGCCGAACATGCCAATGTACAGCCCCACTCCGGCGCCCAGGCCAACTTTGCCGTATATTTTGCCCTGCTGCAACCGGGGGATAAAATTTTAGGCATGAATCTGGCCCACGGCGGGCACCTCACCCATGGCAGCCCGGTTAATGTATCCGGCAAATATTTTAACGTTGTATCCTATGGTGTTGAAGAGCAAACCGGAAGAATTGATTATGATAAACTGCGCCAAATCGCCCTGCAGGAAAAGCCCAAAATGATTGTCGGGGGAGCCAGCGCCTATCCCCGGGCCATTGACTTTAAAACCATGGCTGAAATTGCCCGGGAGATTGGGGCTTACTTCTTCGTAGATATGGCCCACATTGCCGGGCTGGTGGCTGCCGGACTGCACCAAAGCCCGGTGCCCTATGCCGACGTAGTGACCACCACCACCCACAAGACCCTCCGGGGTCCCCGGGGCGGTATGATTTTATGCAAAGAACAATATGCCCAGTCAATTGATAAAGCCATTTTCCCCGGTTCCCAGGGCGGTCCCCTGATGCATGTCATCGCCGCCAAGGCCGCTGCCTTCGGGGAGGCCCTGAAGCCGGAGTTTAAGACTTATCAACAGCAAATTATCAACAATGCCCAGGCTCTGGCCGGCGGGTTGATGAAACGGGGCTTTAATCTGGTTTCCGGAGGCACCGACAATCACTTGATGCTGGTTGATCTCCGGGGAACAGGCATTACCGGTAAAGAAGCGGAAAAGCTTTTGGATGAAGTGCATGTAACCTGCAATAAAAACGCCATTCCTTTCGATCCTGAAAAGCCCTTTGTCACCAGTGGAATTCGTTTGGGCACACCCGCCGTTACCACCCGGGGCTTCCGGGAAGCGGAAATGGACACGGTGGCGGAAATCATCAGCATGAGCCTTAAGGGTAAAGACAACCCCGCTGCCCAAGACCAGGCCCGGACTATGGTGAAGGAATTGTGTGATAAATATCCGCTGTACTAGACTTGCGGGAATTTCTTGTGGGTCCAGTTGCTAGACTTATGGGTGGTTTCATTGAGTCTAGTAAAAGTACCGTTTTTTACAGGACCAATAAGTATTACCTTTAAGGCTAACAACAGGACCCATGAGCATTTCTCTTAAGTCCAGCAACTGACCCCAAAGAATTACCCCATAGCCTAAAAGAAGCACAGGAGGTGCTAAGCATGCGTCCTTCCTGGGAAGAATATTTTATGCAAATAACGCAGGTGGTGGCTTCCCGCTCCACCTGCTTGCGTCGTAAAGTGGGCGCGGCCATTGTAAAGGATAACCGTATTTTGGCCACCGGTTATAACGGTGCGCCGGCGGGGCTGGCTCACTGCATGGAGAGGGGCTGCCTGAGGGAGAAGCTGGGTATTCCCTCAGGCCAGCGCCACGAGCTTTGCCGGGCCCTCCACGCGGAGCAAAACGCCATTATCCAGGCCGCTGTACACGGCACAGCCATCCAAGGCAGTATGATCTATGTAACCACCCAGCCTTGTGTTATGTGTTCCAAGATGATTGTTAATGCAGGAATAAAAAAAGTGATCTTTGCCGGCGATTACCCCGATGAATTATCCTTGGAGATATTCAACGAAGCCGGCGTAGAGCTTATACGCATCTCTGTAAATGACTAGTTTTTAGCCTAGAAATTAGCCCCCAAAGCATGACCCAGGAGGTACAACCATGAACACTAAAAATATTGCCCTGCCCAGGCTGAACAATCTTTCGCCTACCATGGAATCTACCGCTTTGAAATTGATGGAGGAAGCCGGGGAATTGGCTCAAGCCATCGGTAAATTCCGTGGGATGAGTGGTGAACGGTCCCGACACGAAGAAAAAGAAGTTATGGAACACATTACCGAAGAACTCCTGGATGTCGCCCAAACCGCTGTCAGCATGATGTTTGTATTGGAAGAGTACTATGGTGTAGACATTGACCAAGCCCGGAAAGAACATGTAGAAAAGTTGGTCAGAAAGGGATATCTTGGTCTTTAGGCTCAAAGATGCATTTCTGAGTCCTGTTGCAGCAGGACCAAAAGCCGATAAAGCCGGCAACTTGGCCCATTGAAAAGCTCAAAAGGCAAAACTCCGGAGGATTATCCAAATGATAAAAATTCTAACTATTTTCGGCACTCGTCCTGAGGCCATTAAAATGGCTCCGTTGGTCAAAGAACTGAACAGCCATCCGGATAAAATTAAATCTTTGGTGGCAGTGACCGCCCAGCATAGGGAAATGCTGGACCAGGTGTTGGAACTGTTTCATATTGTTCCGGATTATGATCTGAACATTATGCAGGAGGGGCAAACCCTGTACGATGTTACTACCCGGGCTCTGAACGGTCTAAAGGACGTGCTGATGGATTGCAACCCGGACCTGGTACTGGTTCATGGAGATACCACCACCACCTTTGTGGCCGCCCTGGCCGCCTATTACCGACAGATCCCGGTCGGTCATGTGGAGGCCGGCCTGCGTACCCATAATAAATACTCGCCTTTCCCCGAGGAAATGAACCGGCACCTTACCGGGGCCTTGGCGGAATATCACTTTGCCCCCACCCAAAGAGCCATGGAGAATCTTTTAAAAGAGAACATTCACATGGAGAACATTTTTGTCACCGGAAACACGGTTATTGATGCCCTGAAAGCCACGGTTAAGGAAAATTATGTATTTTCCGATCCCCTTTTGAATAAGATAGATTTTGACAGACAACGTGTTCTGCTGGTTACCACTCACCGCCGGGAGAACCTAGGGGGACCTTTGCGGGAAGTATACCTGGCTTTAAAGGAAATTGTGGAAACCCATACAGATGTGGAAGTTGTTTTCCCGGTCCATAAAAATCCCGCGGTGCGGCGCGTGGTTCATGAAGTGCTGGAACGGGCGCCAAGAGTTCATTTGATCGAACCGCTGCAGTATGAACCTTTCATCAATCTCATGCAGCGTTGCCACCTGGTGCTTACAGATTCGGGCGGCATGCAGGAGGAGGCTCCTTCCTTTGGTAAACCGGTCTTGGTTTTAAGAGAAACCACCGAGCGGCCTGAAGCGGTTGAGGCCGGAACGGTGAAACTGGTGGGAACGGACCAAAGCGTTGTTCTATCTGTAACGAAAGAACTGCTGAACAACCCCCAAACATACCAGGATATGGCAGAAGCGGTGAATCCCTATGGCGATGGAATGGCTTCTAAAAGAATTGTAGATTTCATTTGTTACAAATTTCATTTGTCTGAAGAGGCTCCAAAGGAATTTTTTGCCACAAAATAATACAAATTTATTTAAAAAAGGATAAATATGGCTAAAAGATTAAAAAATTATTTAAAAAATTGGCTAAAATGCCCCGTAGGTTAGAGGAAAAACAGCAACTCTGTAGAAGATATATCTAAAACACCATTTAGATGACAAATTAATATTGACTCTAGCCCGTTGGGTATTGTGAATAAAGTATTTAGCCAAGGAAGATAAGGAGGAATCAACCCGCCAAATGAATGAAGAAGGAAAGGGTGGTCCTTTAAGAGCTTTGGCGATGGCTTCCTCCATCAGTGTAGAAATGGCCGCCACCACGGTGATTGGTTTCATGATAGGGCGGTGGGCAGATGGCAAATTCCATACCGATCCATGGCTGATGCTCCTGGGGCTTGTTCTGGGCATGGCCGGCGGTATGTGGGGGGTCATCCGAATCCTGGAGACCTTTCGCAAGAAGGACGAGGGGTGATTAAATGCTGGAATCCGGTATTATGCCCGGCTTGGAAACGCAACTGCGGCGGACGGTTAAATCAACGGCCATTATTGTAGCTTTTATTATGCTCATGGTCGTGTTGGACATCGGTAATCCTGTTTACAAAGGATTGCTGGTGGGGACCCTGGTCAGCCTGCAGAATGCCATTTTACTGAGCCGCCGCATAAAAAAGGTTGCTGCCATCAAAGATATAGGCAAAGCCATTTCTTATATGCGCAGGGGTTTTTACATCCGATTAATCATTATCATGGCCACCCTGTGGTTGTCGATCAAGATTCCGGGTATCAGCGTGAATGCCACAGCGGTAGGCTTGTTTGTTGCCCCGGTACTTTCTATCTCCGACTTTTTCATCACCGTCATTAAAGAGAGTATCTTAAAACAAGATTCTCTCAATAATAAAGTTAAACCATTTCAACGTGAAGGGGGTGAAAACGCATGAGTAGCGCTGCGGGAGCTGCCCATGCAGCAGGCGAAAGCCACGATATGCTGCATCAGGTAGAGCAGGCTCTGAATCTTTGGAACATTCCGTTATTTACCGACTACGATAAGTACTGGCACATTGCGGGCCTTAGCATCAGCCCCAGGACCATGATTATGACCTGGATCGCCATGGCACTGGTTTTATTATTTGCCTGGAGCTGTACCAGGAATCTGGATATCAGAAGTCCCAGAAAGGGACAGGCCACCTTTGAAATGTTGTGGGATTTTCTGGGCGGGCAGGTGTTTGGCAACCTGGGCAACAAGCTGGGGGCGGCCATGATGCCCATTATCGTGACCTTCTTTATTTATATTGCCTTTTCTAACTTACTGGGTCTGATTCCTACATTAAGTTCTCCCACGGCGGATAAAAACACAACCTTTGGTTTGGCCCTTATCGTGGTACTTTTGATTCATTACCACGGGCTCAAGGCCAATGGTGTCGGCAAGCACATCGGTCACTATTTCCAGCCCTTTAAGCCCTTTGTGGTGATTCACCTGATTGAAGAAATAGCCAGACCGGTTACACTGGCCTTCCGTCTTTACGGGAATATCTTTGCCGGTGAAGTGCTTATTGCCGTACTGTTGGGTCTAATCAGCATCAATGCCTATGTGTTTGGTGGATTTATTCCGTCGGTTATCTGGTTAGCTTTCTCAGTGTTCGTAGGCTTTGTTCAGGCCTTTGTGTTCGCGATGCTGACCATCGCATACGTTTCACAATTTGCTGCACATCACGATGCTGACCATTAGGGTTTAGGTTTTTAACATTTTACGAAAGGAGGAGAAAAAATGGAAGTTGGAGCTGCTGCTGCTATCGCCACTGGTTTGGCCGTTGGTCTGGGTGCTCTGGGTGCCGCTGTTGGTGACGGTATCTGCACCGGCAAGGCGATCGAGTCCATTGCTCGTCAGCCTGAAGCTAAAGGTACCATTCAAACCACCATGTTTATCTCTGTCGGTCTGATTGAATCCATCCCCATTATTGCTGTAGTACTTGCCTTCATGCTGTTTGGTAAACTCGGTTAATCAAAAGAATTTTTTTTACGTAAGGACAGGGGCGATACGGCGGGCTTAAATGCACTCCAAGCCCGCCGTCGCCTTCCTTATTGTCCGCCCAGACGGAAGGAGGGGAATTTGTGGAGAGCTTAGGTTTTAATGGAACGATATTAGCCCAGATGTTCAACTTCCTGGTCTTATTAATCCTGCTCCGGGCGGTAGCCTATAAGCCGTTTATGAACATGCTGGAAAAACGTAAGGAGTTGATCGAAAGCAGCATTGCTGCCGCCGAAGAAGATAAAAAGCAAGCAGAACAACTGCGTGCTTCCTTACAGGCCGAACTGAAGCGTACCCGGGAAGAGGCCGCAGAAATTATGGCCAAGGCCACCAAGAACGCCGAAGAACAGGCCCAGCAAATTATTGAAGCTGCTAAGGCTGAAGCCAATCGCGTAAAGGATTCTGCGGTGGTAGAAATCCAGCGCGAGAAGGAAAAGGCTGTTTCCGAACTGAGAGACCAGGTTGCTACTCTCTCCATTTTAGTGGCTGGCAAAATTATTGACCAGAAACTTAATGATGATATTCAAAAGGATCTGGTTAACAAATTTGTTAAAGAGGCAGGGGATCTGCCATGTTAAGAGGAGCTGTGGCAAGACGTTATGCCCAGGCTCTGTATGAAATTGCCGTAGCCAAGAATACCCTGGAAGTCCTGGAAAAGGAAATGAAGGGTGTGGCGGAAGCAATTGAAGGGTCCAGGGAACTCCAAAAGGCATTGTATCATCCCCAGGTGTTACCCGGCCAGAAAAAAGAACTGTTAAAAGCCATTTTTGGCGATAAAGTATCCCAGGAGACCATCAATTTCCTTGGTCTTGTAGTAGATAAGCGCAGGGAAAACTATTTTTCCGGCATTGCCGCCGAGTTTGTGGCTCTGGCCAATGCAGCCCGCAATACCGCGGCTGCCAGCATTACCTCGGCCGTTGAACTTGGGGAAGAGCAAAAGCAAGAAATTCTGAAAGTACTGACAAAGCTGTCCGGCAAGGAAGTGGACCCTGTCTTTATGGTGGATCCTTCCCTGATCGGCGGCGTGGTAGTTCGTATTGGCGATAAGATTATAGACGGCAGTATCAAGACCCGTCTTGCTACCCTCAAATCACGCCTCATGTCAAAAACCAGTTAATAGATAGGGGTGAACCAGTAGATGAATTTGCGACCTGAAGAGATCAGCTCGATCATTAGGCAGCAAATCGACAAATACGAGGCCCAGGTAGAAGTATCTGACGTGGGCACCGTTATCCAGGTCGGCGACGGTATCGCCCGTGTTTATGGCCTAGAGGACTGCATGTCCGCGGAACTGTTGGAATTCCCCGGCGGCACCCTCGGTATGGCCCTTAACCTGGAAGAAGATAACATCGGTTGCGTTATTATGGGTCCCTATACCCACATTAAGGAAGGCGATCCTGTTAAACGTACCGGTCGTATTATCTCCGTGCCAGTAGGCGATGCCCTAATTGGTCGTGTTGTTAACCCGCTTGGCCAGCCCATCGACGGCAAAGGCCCTATTAAATCCGATAAGTATCGCGCTACCGAGCGTATTGCCCCCGGTGTAATTACCCGTAAATCCGTTTCCGTACCCCTGCAAACCGGTATTAAGGCTATTGATGCCATGGTTCCCATTGGCCGGGGTCAGCGGGAGTTAATTATCGGTGACCGCCAGACCGGTAAAACCGCCGTTGCGGTGGATGCCATCATCAACCAAAAGGGTCAGAATGTAATCTGTATCTACGTGGCCGTAGGACAGAAAGCCTCCACCGTGGCCGGTGTTGTTCAGACCCTGGAAGCCCATGGCGCCATGGAATACTCCATTGTTGTGGCTGCCAACGCTTCCGAACCGTCTCCTCTGCTCTATCTGGCTCCCTATGCCGGCTGCGCCATGGGTGAGGAATTTATGGATAACGGCAAGGACGTTTTGATTGTATACGACGACCTGTCCAAGCAGGCCGCCGCCTATCGCGAATTGTCCCTGCTGCTGCGTCGTCCTCCCGGACGTGAAGCGTTCCCCGGCGACGTGTTCTATCTCCACTCCCGCCTGTTAGAGCGTGCTGCCCGTCTGAATGAGGACTTTGGCGGTGGTTCCCTGACCGCTCTGCCCATCATTGAGACCCAGGCCGGCGACGTGTCTGCTTATATTCCTACCAACGTGATTTCCATTACCGACGGCCAGATCTTCCTGGAGTCCGACCTGTTTAACGCCGGTCAGCGTCCTGCGATCTCCGTAGGTCTCTCGGTATCCCGCGTTGGTGGTGCCGCTCAGATTAAAGCCATGAAGCAGGTAGCCGGTCAGCTTCGTCTGGACCTGGCTCAGTACCGCGAATTGGCTGCTTTCGCCCAGTTCGGTTCCGACCTGGATAAAGCAACCCAGGCTCGTTTGAATCGTGGGGCCCGAACCGTACAAATTTTGAAGCAAGCTCAGTACAAGCCTTATCCCGTCGAGGAGCAAGTGGTTATCATCTACTCCGCCGTTAAAGGCTTGATTGATGATATCGACATCAACCGGGTAAGCGCCTTTGAAGAGGGTTTCATTAACTTTATGCGTTCCAGCAAAGCCGATATCCTGACGGCCATTCGGACCGACAAGGAAATCAAAGCCGAAACCGATGCCAAGTTACAGGCAGCCATCGAAGAGTTTAAGAAGTCCTTTGCCTAGGAAAGACTTAGGTCAAGGGGAGTTAAGGTGGTGATTGAGTAGATGGCCAGTGCGCAAGATATTAGGCGCCGGATTAAGAGTGTTAAGAATACCCAGCAAATCACCAAAGCCATGAAAATGGTTGCTGCTGCCAAGCTGCGTCGTGCTCAAGAGGCCGTTACCTCCGCCCGTCCTTTTGCCCTCAAGATTAGAGAGGTGCTCAGCCGTGTGGCTGCCGCCAGCGGCGGAGCCAGTCATCCGCTGCTGGAAGTTCGGGAAGTTAAAAAGACCGCCTATGTGGTTATTACCGCAGACCGGGGTCTTTGCGGGGGCTTTAACGCCAACGTGTTACGCCGCGCCGCCGGTGAAGTAACAGACCGCAGCAAGTCTTCTGTTGTGGGAGTCGGACGGAAGTCCAGGGACTTTTTTACCCGCCGCGGATTTGATATAGCAGCTTCTTACGTTGGTTTAGGTGAAAATATTCAGTTTTCACAGGCCAAGGAGATTGCCAAATTTGTTATGGACAAATATGTGGCCGGGGACTTTGACGAAGTCTTTCTGGTATTCAGCGAATTCGTTAATGTTCTCACCCAGCGGCCGGTTACAGTAAAACTGCTGCCGGTGGAGACTCCCGCTGAGGAATCGAAGGGTCCGAAGGTGGAATACATCTACGAACCTTCTGCCGAGGCCGTCCTATCAGAGCTATTACCCACCTATGTGGAATCAACGGTCTTCCGCGCCATGCTGGAAGCGAAGGCCGGCGAGCAGGGTGCCCGGATGACGGCCATGGATTCCGCTACCAAGAACGCCAAGGATATGATTAATAAATTAACTCTGTCCTTGAACCGTGCCCGTCAGGCTGCCATCACCAAGGAAATCTCCGAGATTGTTGGCGGAGCCGCGGCACTGGAATAAACAAGAGGTTTTAAAATCTGACTGCAAGGAGGTCGGAGAACGTAATGAATGTTGGCCATATCGTTACGGTAATCGGCGTTGTTGTGGACATCGAGTTCCAACCGGGCCAATTACCGGACATATATAACGCGGTTAAGATCCGCACCGAGGATCAGGACGACAAGTCCACCGAGGTAAACTTAACCCTAGAAGTGGCCCAGCACCTGGGCAACAACCGTGTTCGTGCCATTGCTATGTCCTCCGCCGAGGGCCTTAAGCGCGGCATGAAAGTGGTAGATACCGGTAAACCCATCTCTGTACCCGTAGGACGCCCTGTTTTGGGCCGCCTGCTGAACGTACAGGGTGAAGAGGTTGACGGATTACCCGCTGGAAAATATGATAAATATTATCCGATTCACCGTCCTGCCCCGGCTCTGATTGATCAGTCCACCAAGGCTGAGATGCTGGAAACAGGAATCAAGGTTATCGATTTAATGATCCCCTTCCTAAAGGGTGGTAAAATTGGTCTCTTCGGCGGTGCCGGTGTAGGTAAAACCGTTATCGTTATGGAGCTTATTAACAACATTGCTAAGCAGCACGGCGGTATCTCGGTATTCGCCGGCGTAGGCGAGCGTACCCGTGAAGGGAACGACCTCTACCATGAAATGAAGGAAGCCGGCGTTTTGGATAAAACCATCATGGTTTTCGGTCAGATGAACGAGCCTCCGGGCGCCCGCCTGCGGGTAGGTTTGACCGGTTTGACCATGGCCGAGTACTTCCGTGATGAAGAGGGTGCCGACACCCTGCTCTTCATCGACAACATCTTCCGTTTCACCCAGGCTGGTTCCGAGGTTTCCGCGCTGCTGGGCCGTATGCCTTCCGCGGTAGGTTATCAGCCCACCCTGGCCACTGAAATGGGGCAGTTGCAGGAACGGATTACCTCTACCACCAAGGGTTCCGTTACTTCGGTACAGGCTATTTACGTGCCTGCGGACGATTTGACCGACCCGGCGCCGGCCAACGCCTTCGCGCACCTGGACGCCACCGTTGTATTAAGCCGTGCCATTTCCGAGCTGGGGATTTATCCTGCGGTTGATCCGCTGGATTCCACTTCCCGGATTCTTGACCCCCACGTAGTGGGCAAAGAGCATTACGATTGCGCCCGCCGGGTGCAGGGCGTACTGCAGCGTTATAAGGAACTGCAGGACATCATCGCCATTCTGGGTATGGATGAACTGTCCGACGAAGATAAGCTCATCGTGGCCCGGGCCCGGAAACTGCAGCGTTTCCTGTCCCAGCCCTTCCACGTGGCGGAAACCTTTACCGGCGCCCCCGGTAAATATGTAACCCTGAAAGATACCATCCGCGGCTTCAATGAGGTTGTGGACGGCAAGTATGACCACCTGCCTGAGCAAGCCTTCTACATGGTAGGCGGCATTGAAGAAGTTCTGGAGAAGGCTAAAAAGATTGAGGCTGGTGTTTAATCATGGCTAAAACCCAACGCCTTGATATCGTCACTCCTGAAAAAGTTGTCTTCAGTGAAGAGATTGAATTCATCGTGGCACCCGGTGCCGCCGGTGAGCTCGGTGTCTTGCCTGAACACGCTCCTCTGGTAACAGCCCTCAAAGTAGGCGTTATGAGAGTGCAGCAGGGCGGTAAATTCTTTAAAGTGGCCGTCAGCGGTGGGTTCATGGAAGTTAAGAACAGCCGAGTGGTTGTTCTGGCTGACACCGCCGAACGGGCCGATCAAATTAATGTCGAGCGGGCAAAAGAGGCCAAACAGCGCGCTGAGCAGCGCTTGGCCGCCAAAAATGCCGAGATCGATGTCGCCAGGGCGGAAATTGCCCTAACCAAGGCGCTTAACCGAATTAAAGCTGCCGAATAAGCAGCCCTAAAAGCCAGGATAGTATTGAACTATCCTGGCTTTTTGTATTTCCGGCGGAGGATGTGGCAATACTGGAACTTGTAGGTATTCCTTTGGGGTCTACTAGCCTCAAGGGCAATGTTTATGGGTCTTGCTGCTAGACTTAGGGGCTATGCTCATAGGTCCTGTAAAAAGGATACTTCTACTGGACCCAAGGGGAATACCTATCAGTCTAACAACAGGACCCCAAAGTTTTACTTATAAGTCTAGCAACTAGGCCTAAAAGGAATGCCTATCAGGAGAAGAACATTGGAAAAAATTATTGTCAACGGCAGCAAGCCTCTGGAAGGAAATATACGGGTTAGCGGTGCCAAGAATGCGGTTTTGCCGATACTGGCCGCTTCACTGCTAACAGAATCCCCCACCCGTCTGTTGGATGTGCCAAATCTGGCGGATGTGGGAATCATCAGCTCGGTGCTGGAGCATCTGGGAGCCAGAATAGAACGAAACCCGGGTGAGTTATCCATAAAGGTTCCCGACTTAACGCAGACCGAGGCTCCCTATGAATATGTGCGTAAAATGAGGGCGTCCTTTCTGGTCTTGGGGCCCTTGCTGGCCCGGGCCGGCAAGGCGAGAATCTCCCTGCCCGGCGGCTGTGCCATCGGCACCCGGCCCATTGACCTGCATCTAAAGGGTTTTGCCGCCCTGGGGGCAGATATTCGCTATGGTTCCGGCTATATCGAAGCAGTTGCCAGGGAATTAAAAGGAGCAAAGATTTACTTAGACTTTCCCAGCGTTGGGGCCACTGAAAACATTATGATGGCTGCTGTACTGGCCAGAGGTCAGACCTGCATTGAAAATGCTGCGGAAGAACCGGAAATTGTGGACCTGGCCAATTACCTGAACTCCATGGGGGCAAAAATTAAAGGAGCCGGCACCAAGGTGATCCGCATTGACGGCGTGCCAGGATTGAACGGAGCCACCCATGCGGTTATTCCGGACCGCATCGAAGCCGGAACCTATCTGGTGGCTGCGGCCATCACCAAGGGTCAGGTGCTGGTGGAAAACATCATTGTGGACCACCTGAAGCCGGTGATGGCAAAACTGACCGAGGCCGGGGTGGAACTGGTGGAAGAGGAGAACGGCATCCGGGTATATGGCCATGGCCGAATCAAAGGAATTGACATAAAGACCATGCCTTACCCCGGTTTTCCCACCGACATGCAGGCCCAGATTATGGCCCTTACCTCGGTGGCCGAGGGCACCAGCATCATTACCGAAACCGTCTTTGAAAACCGTTTCATGCACGTAAACGAGTTGAAACGCATGGGGGCCAAAATAAAAATTGAAGGAAGAACCGCCATTGTGCAGGGTGTAAAGAGGCTCACCGGGGCTCAGGTAAAAGCCACTGATTTAAGGGCAGGCGCTTCCCTGGTACTGGCCGGCCTGATCAGTGAAGGAGAAACGGAAGTATCCAACATCCATCACATTGACCGGGGATACGAAAATTTTATCGAAAAACTTCAGGGCATTGGAGCCAATATCCGCCGGGTGGAAGAATGTGTTCCCGCCGGAGTGGGTTGAAAAAGATACAAATATATGAGGGCAGATGGAATAAATAGCCATCTGCCCTCATATATTTGTAAGGGGACATGCTGGTTATTTAGCAAGCGAGGTGTGTCTCACAAAATCATATTAATGCATTAGAGGTGAATCCTTTGCTTCGTAAAATCGGACTGGCCTTGGTGGGAATAATCGTTCTAATTGTAGCTTTTCCAACCTTTTCCTTAAAATTGGCCCAGTGGTTGAAACCGGCCCAAATTAAAACACAAGAGGCAGCCGTAAGCATGTACAATCATGAAACCGGTCAAATTATAAAACTCCCCATGAATGAATATCTCCTGGGGGTTGTGGCTGCCGAAATGCCGGCTTCTTTTCCTGTGGAAGCCTTAAAGGCTCAGGCGGTGGCGGCCCGTACCTTCATCATGCAGCGCATGGTGCCCGGCGGGGTGGCCAACAACAAACACCCCGGAGCGGATGTTTCCAGCGATCCCAAAGAGGGTCAGGCCTGGATTTCCCGGGAAGAAATGAAAAATCGCTGGGGCCCGGTTAAATTCATGGAATATTACTATAAAATAAAATGGGCGGTGGACAGCACCAAAGGGCAGGTTATTACCTATCAAAATCAACTGATCTTTCCGGCCTTTCACGCTTCCTGCGGCGGGGGCACTGAAAATGCCGAAGACGTATGGGCCGCCTCGGCTCCCTACCTGAAAGGAGTGGACTGTCCTTACAATGCCGACCCCAACCCGGATCGTCAGGTAACCTTCACCTTGGCGGAATTGGACCAAAAATTGAAAACAAACCTTTCAGCCACCCCGGTGGTTGCCGGCAACAAGGCCATACCCGTTCTGGTTACCAAAGAAACCGGCACCGGCCGTCCCAAGGAAATAAAAATCGGCAGCAAGACCTATCCCGCCACCATGCTGCGGGAAATCCTGGGTCTGCGGTCCACCCGGATTACCTGGGAAATAAAAGGAGATAAAATTACCTTTACCACCCGGGGCTACGGCCATGGGGTGGGACTATGCCAATACGGCGCCAAAGGCATGGCCCAGCAGGGCAAAGACTACAAACAAATTCTTCAACATTACTACACCGGCGTGGAGATTGTGTCGATGGACTAGTCTTGTAAGTAGTGCTCCCGGGTCCAGACTCTGAGGCGTTCCTTGAGGGTCCTGTTGCTGGCCTTGCGGGCTATACTCACGGATCCTGTAGAAAAAACACTAGACCCCAAAGGAATGCTAACAAGTCTAACAACAGGACCCAAAAGAAGGGCCCAATAGGCAGGACCTAAGGAAATGCTAATTAGGCTAACAACTTGCCCCAAAGAAATCCTTATGAGTATAAAATCAATCGCTTTCGGCCATACTCTAACTAAATGAGTAACCGAGGTGATCTGATAATGTGGCCCTTTGAAGATAGCTTGCGCGATCAGAACCCAATTAGAAAATATCGGGAATGGCTGAAAAGATGGCTGTTTAAAAATAACCAGCTTAACACCGTGGCCTTGATTGGATTTGTGTTGTCCCTCTCCCTGTTGTCCGCGTACCTCTTTTATAGCTGGCACAACCAACCCAATACCACTCTGGCAATCACCAGTCCACCGGCTGTCCAGAAGACAGAAAACCAGCCGGTTTCTGAACAAAACACTTCCGGCGTTCAGGAACCGTTGGAAAAGGCGGTTGTACAAACGCCGGTAAATCCGGAGGAAATGGTGAAACCGGTCATGGGTCATGCCCTTACCGGCGTGGGCATGAGCTTTTCCGAAGTGTTCCAGGACTACCGGTATAATAGTGGAGTGGCCTTGGCTGCCAATCCCGGGGCAGAAATCAAAGCCGCCCTTCCGGGTACCGTATCCCTGGTAAGCACAGCGGAGAACGGCACCCAACAGGTCACGGTGAACCACGGCGACGGCTGGGAAACGATCTACAGCGGATTGGAACAAGTCGTGGTTAAAGCCGGAGAGAGACTATCCCGGGATGCCGTCATCGGTACTCTGGGTGCTTACAATAGAATAAACGGGATTAATCAGAATCACCTGTTCTTTAAAGTAACCAAGGATGGGGAACCTGTGGACCCCAATACTTACTGGAAATAAAAAATAGATTGTCCTAGCCAATGAAAATGGCCGTTTACCGGCCATTTTCTTTTTGTTTTGTGGCATTTCTACTACCCTCCTGCATATATTTAAATAAAAGTTTCGCTGGGCTACGTCAATTCCATGAAAATCGATATTGAAAGAAAACCGGGGACCCAGGTCAACGGGTTTTACCAATATGTTTTATCAGTGACGACCGGCAAAGGTTTTTTGCAACAGGCATCCCCGTCGGATGTCTGAAGACCGAAACAGGAGGTAGGGAAATGCAGGACTACATCCAAAAACGGGTGCTGGACATCTGTGCATATATTTTGGAGACAAAGGCCACCGTTCGGGGGGCGGCCCAGGTTTTCCAGGTAAGCAAAAGCACGGTCCACAAAGATATGACCGAGCGGCTTCCTTCATTAAATAAACACCTGGCGCAGGAGGTCAAAGCCATACTGGATGAGAATAAGGCCGAGCGCCATTTAAGGGGCGGGGAAGCCACCCGGCGCAAATATAAAGAAATTATTTAATCCCGCTGAGAAATTTTATATATAAAGAGGAATTTTAGTAGGAAGGATAGAATTTTACTGAATTAGGTCAAATCTGCCTTTCCTACTTTTTTCTTTTGTTTCTACGTTTCCTATTCCGTGGCTAGACGGGCGGACAAGCCCTTGCTGAGGGTATTCCTCAAGGGTCCGGCTGTCGTCATTTGTTTTCAGCAGGAAACCGGATGTCAAAGACTGAAAACAATTGACCAACCTTTGATACATAATAAAAACCGAATCATAATACCTATTTTAGGAGGAACAACAAATGTTTGGACTGAGCTCCGACATCGGGGTGGACCTGGGAACCGCCAGCGTACTGGTTTATGTAAAAGGAAAAGGAATTGTTCTCCGGGAACCTTCGGTGGTAGCCATAAATAAAGACACCGGACGGATTATTGCCGTGGGTGAAGAAGCCCGCCGCATGCTGGGCCGCACCCCGGGCAATATTGTAGCCACCCGCCCCCTGCGGGAAGGAGTTATCGCCGATTACGACGTAACAGAAAAAATGCTTCGTTACTTCATTAATAAAGCCAACGGCAAGAAATGGTTCTTCCGCCCCCGGGTTATGGTCTGCATCCCCTCCGGGGTTACCGGGGTAGAAGAACGGGCCGTCCGCCAGGCCACCATCCAGGCCGGCGGCCGCACCGCTCACCTCATTGAAGAGCCCCTGGCAGCCGCCCTGGGCGCGGGCATCGACATTTCGGAACCCAGCGGCTCCATGGTGGTGGACATCGGCGGCGGCACCTCCGATGTGGCTGTCCTCTCCCTAGGCGGCATTGTGGTCAGCCGTTCCATCCGGGTAGGCGGAGACAAGTTCGACGAAGCCATCGTGCGCTACATAAGGAAAGAATTCAGCCTCATGATCGGTGAACGTACCGGCGAGGAAATTAAAGTGGAAATTGCCACCGCGCACCCTCAGCGTACCGGAGAAAGAGTCATGCAAATCCGTGGCCGTGACCTGATTACCGGCCTGCCTAAAGCGGTTACCGTCAGCAGCCACCAGATTTACAACGCTATTGAGGAACCATTGGAAGCTGTAGTGGGAGCTGTGAAAGAAGTGCTGGAGGTAACCCCTCCCGAACTGGCCGCCGATATTGTCAACAAAGGCATCGTCATGACCGGTGGCGGCGCACTGCTCAACGGTATGGATACCCTCCTCTCCGAGGAGACCGGTCTCCCGGTTTATGTAGCTGACGACGCTATCTCCTGTATCGCCTTGGGTACCGGCAAGGCGCTGGCTATGATGAATGTGCTGCCGAAACAGAAGAGCAGTAAGCTGTTTAAGAAGGTCATGGGGTAATATAAAAAGAATAATCTAGGGAACATTTCAGAAAAAGGAAGCGTCTATCTCTTTGAAAGGAAGGATAGACGCCTTTTTATTTTAAAGTTGATCATAAAAAACTTTCACCTTTGCGGGAACCTTTTGTGAAAACAGCCGTCTAACTTATTGAATTGCTTAGTAGCAAACAAAGCCTTTTAAGAAAAAAAGACCCAGATTTAAAGGATTTTTGCCAGCTTGTGTAGAACTAACCACATCTAGCAATTGGTGCCGTCTACAAGGCAGTAACAATGCCATAACCGACATCTTGCAGGAAATGGCAAAAATCCAGGCACCTTTTTAAATTTTATTGAAAGGGGGGATGGTCGGACCTAGAGGGGAATGGTTCGTCCAACTAACCAATCAATAGCTTGGCCAACTTCAACCAAGGGAAGTAAGCCAACCGGTAAGGTGTAAAGCCGAGTCCGGACAACAATAAAACCTTGGAATAACATTTAGGAGGAAAACGTTTTGAAGCTGAGAAAAGCCAACAAGGCAATCTCCATTCTGGTGACTCTAGCTATGCTAATCGGCCTGCTTCTTCCCGCAGGTTCTGCGTTTGCTGCCAGCGAGTACACCACGATTAAAGCAAACACTGTAGAAGACGACGCTGTTCAGGATTTGGGTGCTGTTTTTGCACACTTTACAGCTGGTCAGCTAGAACAAGGTGATGTTGTAACCTTCCGCCTGCCTTCTGACTTTGAATGGAGAACGGGTAGTGCTAAAACGACATCTGACGATTGGAATACTGGATCCGTACAGGGTTCTGCCTACAAATATGGTATTGATAACTATGTTTTAGTTCCTGACAAAGTGGGCGGTGACAACAACGCTCTGGCTGGCGCTGGAATGCTTCAGTTTACACGCCTGAAAGACAATGAAGTTAAAATGCAAGTAGTTGGTAATCCTTCCTCTGGTGACGATGCTTGGTTCTACATCTATGCTAAGAAAGTTTATGTAGATGACGGTTTCTCCGGTCAAATTGATTTGACTTTTGACGCTCCTTCCGGATCTGGTTTCCCGGCTGGCAGTGCAACTATCGGTAATGCAAGCGGCGGTGCCGTAAACGTAACTGTTAGCAGTGTGGATTCCTTCAGTAACAGCGATGAAATTAAAATTCGTATAACTGAAGACCGTGCCGGTGCTTTAGAAGACGAAGATGAGTCTGTTTTGTTTAAACTGCCCAAAGGTTTTGCCTTTAAAAACCCCACATCTGTTAGCACTATCTGGGGAGATTCCGATCTGGCAGATGCTTTAAATGATTCTACTAACACTGATGCTACAATCTTTGCTGATGATGATGAACTGCAAATAGACTTAGCAAACGGTTTCACAACCGATTCTGCTACTTGCATTGAAATTGTGGTAGATATTGAAGTTGATGATGAAACCGATGCTAAGCTTGGTGAAATCATGATGAAAATCAGCGGCGAAAGCGATATTGCTCCTTCTGAATTAAAAGTTGGTAACTATGGCAACTACGAAACTGAAATTAAAGTAGACGGAGATGTTCCTACCGTTTATGCTGGTATGTTGGAACAGCAGATTGCCAACCTTATTATCACTGAATCTGTTGCAGAGAGCCTTATTGATGGACGTACTCTGACCTTAGAATTGCCTGCCAATGCTAGATGGGGCGATCTGGATGATGACAGCGATAGCGGCTTGGATATTGATGTAACTGGTTTCCCCGGTAAAGATGGTAAAACTGCTAAATTCACATTTAGCGGCAAGTCTTCTGATGCGGCTGAATTGATTCTGGAAGACATGGAAGTTGTTTTGGAACCCGGCGTAACCGGTGATCTCAAAGTTAAAGTCGGCGGTACTGCAGGCTTGACTGGTGAACTGGTTGTAGCTAAAATCGTTAATCCTGTATCTGTAAAAGTTGATAGCGCTCCTGATCTGAAGATTGGTACCAGCAACGTAGCCGGTGGCGAGATCATTATCACCGAAGCTGAAGCTGGTGCTATCAAAGACGACTGCTGGATGGTTCTTGACCTGCCCCAGGGTGTGCGTTTTGCTTCCGAGCCTGAAGTAGAAGTGACTGAAGGCGACCTGAATATTGATGAAGACAGCATCAAGACTCAGGACGATGGTGCTGAAGACGACAACCAGGTAACCTTCTATATTGATGGCGACAGCACAACCGCCAGCACAATTAAAATCTCTGGCTTGAAGTACATTGTAGACCGTACTGTTCCTGTAGGACCTGTAACCGTGAAGGTTAAAGGCGATGCAGTAAGTGATGTTAACACTGAGTCCGAAGTAAAAGATTACTTCAGTATTAATACTAGTGGTGTAGTTGAAGTAGAGGGCCAAGAAGCCTTCACCGTTGCCACCAATGGTGATGACGCGTTTAAAGTATTCCCCAAGAGCTCCTCTGCTGCTAGCGCTACTGTAGCTAATGTTATTACTCCTGCCAGTGAAAGCGGTGCTGTTACCTTTACTATCGGTTCCACGGTATACAGCATTGGTGGAGTAACCAAAGTAATGGATGTTGCTCCTTACATCAAGGACAGCCGCACCTATGTGCCCGTTCGCTACCTGGCCCTGTCTCTGGGTGTAGCGGAAGAAAACATTGGTTATGAAAACGGTGTAGTAACCCTGAAGAAGGGCGACGTTACTCTGAAGATGACTGTTGGCGACAAGAACCTTGACAACAACGGTACTCTGACTGCAATGGACGTAGCTCCTGAAGTTGTAAACGGTCGCACAATGCTGCCTGCTCGCTTTGTAGCTGAAGGGTTCGGTGCTCAAGTAGGTTTTGCAAACAATCAGGTTGTAATTTCTTACTAGTATCGAAGTAACTGACTAACTAAAAGAAGCCCAGACCTCAGTCTGGGCTTCTTCTCCTAAATAGTGAATTAAAGGTGAGGTTAATGCGAAAAATCTTCAGTAGGTTTATAACCGTATGCCTCCTTGTTTTGGTGTGTATTCCCGGAGCTTGGGCAGAGGAATCAGATACTTCCGGTCTAACATTGCAAATGGCCATCGATAGAGCCATGCAGCAGGATATATCCTTGAGAAATGCAGAATATGATGTAGAACGAGGTCAGGAAGTCAGAGACTACGTTGCTGATAAGCTTGAGTATATACCCTCTGGACCGGTGGCTTCATCTGACGTGGAAAATTTAATGCTTAATCAAACACAAACTGAAATAAACTATAATATGTCGCGAAAGAATTATGAGGCCAAAAAAGACTCTGTCGAAATGTCAGTTATTGAAGCATACAATGAAGTAATTCAGGCTCAGGAAAAGGCTAAGGTTGCGGAAGTAAAATTAAATAATGCAGATTGGCAAAGACGCGTGGCATTGACAAGCAAGGTGGTTGGAACGCTGGATAATCTTAACTATAAGCAGGCGGAAGCCAATTATATTGCTGCCAAGACAACTTTAGAATCTTCTGTGAAAGCCTTGGAGGATGCCTACCAGAAATTTAATCAACTCATGGGCTTTTCTCCTGACGCTCGGCCGGTGTTGCTGGATATGCCTGAACTGAAACCGGTAGAAGTTGCTAGCCTTGATTCGGAGGTTAGCCGGATTCTGGATTCAAGCCCGAGTGTATGGCTGGCGGAACAAAACGTTTATCTGGCTAAATTGACAAAAAGACTATATGATTTTACAGATTCCCATAGAACAGAGCCATACGAGGCAAAAGAAATCGACTTGAAGAAAGCGGAATTAAGTACCGCCGACATAAAGGATATGACAGGTAAAACAGTAAGAACATTCTATTATTCATTGAAGCAATTGGAAGAACAGTATGCCGGCGCAAAAGAAAGCGTAACTGTGGCAGAAGAGGCCTTAAAGGTAGCAAAAGTTAAATACGAGATTGGTATGTTAACAAAGTCTGACTTATTAAAAGCCGAAACGGATCTTCTGGAGGCTCAGCAAAATGTGTTGGCAATTAGTGGACAACATCAAATACTTGCCTATGCCTTTAAAAAGCCCTGGGCCTATGGCGTTGGGCAATCCTAGAGGGTGGCAAGCTTATAAATCTCACTATATAATAAACCTGAACTAGGCAATCTTGCACTTGCTCAAAAAGAGTGGGCAGAGCTAACCTTAAATGCTAACCCGTACCACTTAAAGCGGTATGGGTTGGCTATTTTTTAGAGATAAATTGAAAAAACAGAGGGTTTTTGGTAAATACAGAGAATATATATTGAGCTTAACCTTGGACTAATTTTATATAGGAGGCTTATATGAAAAAATTAACGATTATTTTATTGATCCTCTGTTTTAGTTTTTCTTTTGGTAGACAGGGATTTGCTCAGCAAAACATTGAAATACGAATTAATGGAAGTGTTACAGACCCAACAACCCCAGCCCGAATTATAGAAAGGCATGTTATGGTTCCTCTGAGGTTTATTGCAGAATCCTTGAATGCGGAGGTTAATTGGAACGACCTAAATCCCACAGTCGAAATTATTAGTAATACCCCAGACTATAAATTAATGAAGTTGAATGGTAAACAAACAACCTGGCCCTATTGGGAACAAGATGGTCAAGTATATATGGAAGTTCATAATTACATAGATCTGATGAGAAGATATTATTCAAATTACTATTCTATAGGTCTCGGAAGCAGCCATATTAGTTTCAATAACAGAAATTTTAAATATACGCCCATCAAGAGAGGAGAATTTTCAACCGTATCTTTACAAATCCTGTGGGAAAGAGGAGATTTTGTGCCATTTATATGGGATTCTAAAAATGGAAATTTGCTTGTAGAAAAGATAAAGGATGATTTTTAACAGAATTGTTTTACAATATACGCCAAATCGCTGATTTTCACTAAGTTATGGCTGGTAGAAAAAGTTACCAGCCTATTTTTATTACCAAATAGAAATATTTAATCTTAAATAAATCAATGAATCAAATTTTTCCTTTTAGAGAAAATGTAAATATAAAAGGAATATTGCCGGCAATTGTAGAATCAAAAATATAAATATCATATTTATTAGGAGTATGTTTATATGAGTACTGTTTCGATCAAAAGAAATATTAAAAAGAAAACTGCCATAAAGAGTGAAAATATAATTGAACAGATTGCTTTTTGGGGATTCTGTATATTGCTGGTTTTCTCTCCTTTTTTTAGCGGGCTTTTTTTTGCTAAGGATCAAAGAGTAGCATTAATTTTTGCTATGATAATCTTTTGGTTAACTAGTCTGATTTATTATCGTGGGGAAAATCGTATATTTTCAGTAGAGCCCTTAAATTTTATGATATTAGGGTTACCACTTATCTACATGATGGCTACTTTTTCCGCTGCCAATTATGCCTTTTCGCTGGACGAAGTGATTGAAAACCTTTTATATTTTTTGGTTTTTTGGTCTGCTGTTAAGTTGCTTCGTTCAGGAAAAAATATACGGAATATTTTTTTTGTTATATACCTTACTGCTCTTGGTGTATCAATCGCTGGCATTTTTACAGCCTCAGGCTTTTTACAAATTAAAGATGGCTTTTTAACCAGCGACGGTGGAACCATTGCTTCAACTTTCCAGTACAAAAATTCACTAGCTTCATTTCTGACCGCTTCTATTTTTATTGGTTCATACCTAAGAGAAGAACTATCAACCAATCTGCATAAAGGAGTCCTTTCAGTAGGCAATTTCTTGTTGCTGATGGTTTTTTTCTCTACACAATCCCATGGAGGATACATCATATTTGGAATTTTTATGGTAGTCTTATGGTTTCTCAGCCCTATATCTAAAAGATTTAGTTTAATAACTAGTACAATTATTTTGAGCCTCCTTGGTCTTTTAGTGAGTAAAATGTTTCTTTTCGGTATCACGGAGAAAAATATCGGTTTAGCCTGGCTGTGGATTATTGGAGGAATAACTGTTGTATCCTTAGGACAATGGGCGATAATGAAATTTTGTAATAGTGATTCAGCAATTAAAATCACATTCCGACAATTACTAATTACAATGATCATCATTATAATCGTTGGTTCAGCAGCTCTTGGCTCCTTAGGTGTTTTTCAAATAATAATGGAAAAAATTCATATGCATGGAGCTATGGAACGCCTTACCATCTATCAGGACGGTCTAAAAATGATAAAGGAAAGACCAATTTTAGGATGGGGTGGCGGCGGCTGGTCTGAAGCGTATAGCATCTACCAGGGATATGGATATACTGCCAGACAAACCCATAGCTATTTCTTGCAGATAGCTATTGAGACAGGCTTGGCCGGATTGTTAATTGCAGCTACTATATGGATCATATTTTTAATCAAGTCGATTAAAATTTATATAGCTTCATTAACATATGACCATTCTCGAAGCCTAGTGGCTACTTTGATTTGTTCTGTTCTTGCTATTATTTCCCACGCAGTATTTGATTTTGATTTGTCACTGGCTGCATTAACAATAACGATGTTTACACTGATGGCTTGCTTGGTTGCTGTTGGTTCTGCTCAAGAAGCGGAATCTAAAGAAACAAAAGAGACCCCCAAAAATAAATTTTCTCGTTATAAACTAGCAATATCAACTACGTTGGCGGTGACTGTAATAGGTGGTACTTTAATAATGATTTCTTCTTCGAATTTAGCTTCGGCGTCCGTTAACGCAGTTACCTCAGGAGATGGAGAGCGGGCTGAGACCCTAATTCACCAAGCCATTATGATGAATCCTCTGGCTTCCGAGAATTATGGTATAGCCTCTCAATTGCAAGGAGTAGTATTTGGCAAGCAGGACAAGGCTATTGAATATGCCGAGAAAGCAGCGAGAATGGCCCGTTACAATCCAGAGAGACAATATGAATTAGCCATTGCATATCTCCGAGCCAATCAAAATGATCAAGCAGTTTCAGCTGCCCAAAAAGCAGTAGAATTGGCGCCCCTGAAGGTGCGCTATTATGAATTGTTTTCTAACGTATTGATCTCAGCAGCGACGAGTGAGCTAAAAGCAGGAAGAGATAACATAGCTTCTAAATTTATTAATCAAACCTTGTCCATCCCGAAGAACATGAACTCGGTGATGGAATCGGTTCAACCGGAAAAGAGGGAATTGTGGGTCTATGCGCCTCCTCTTACGGTAACGGATAAAATAAAATTAAACATTGGTATAGCTAATCTTCTTGCCGGCAACTTGGATCAGGCAGTTTCTAATATAAATGAAGCCGCTCAAAACCCGGAAGTCCAGAAAGAGAGTCTTATTTGGCAGGCGTTGCTCGCGCAAAGGCAAGGCGACTTAGCTAAAAGCCAGGAAATCCTGCAAAAAGCAGAAAAGGAGAACCCTTCTATTAAGAAGCAATTTGCTGAACTTATTTCGTTAAAACCCTTATTAAATTAACCTGCTGGAGGTGTGAGTGTTGACTGAAGGTCCAGCAGTAAACCAGACAGTAAAAATGCCGCTTCATCCCGACCAAAGCGCTTCAAAGGTTTCTTTAACTACAAAGGGATTCATTGTGATTCCGTGTTTAATATTATTAGATGCAGTGGCCATTGGCACTAGCCTGCTAATTGCCTATTTAACTAGGATTTATGCCTTGCCATGGTTGTTACCGGGCGTATTTAAGCCCGAACTCCTGGAGAATACCCTGCAAAACCTAGGGTGGTTGCCATTTACAATAATAGCCTGCATGGCCTATGAAGATTTGTACCAAAAGCGAATGCCCTTTTGGAAAGAGGTAGAAAAAATACTAAAGGCCAGTACTTTGGCTGTGATTTTCTCTATATCATTACTCTATTTAGCAAAAATGACTGGGGAAATATCCAGAACTTTAGTAATGATTACCTGGTTAGTGACTATTGTACTTATCCCGACATTCCGATACTTTGGCAAACTTTTTCTTATAAAGATGCGTATTTGGAGCAAACCAGTTTTAATTATAGGGGCAGGGAAAACAGGAGAATTAATTCTTAGGGCATTTACCCGGGAAGACACCATGGGTTATAAAATAATCGGTTTTTTGGATGATAATAAAGAAATCAACGGTCTTGTTCATCCAAGGTCAAAAGAGATAATTCCGAAACTTGGTACCTTCGATGAAGCCGAGAGCATTATTTTAGCTTCCGGAGTGCAGGAAGTAATTGTTGCCGCCCCGGGCTTGCCGGCAAAGAACCTGGTAGAATTAACCAATCGAATACAACCATTGGTGAACAACGTGATGCTGGTTCCTGATTTGTTTGGCATCTCTATGAATGGTATTGAAGTAGAATACTTTTTTGATGAACAGGCTTTGCTACTTAATGTAAAAAATAAGCTTAAGTCAAATTTAAATAAGAGTATTAAGCGAGCTTTTGATATTATGACAGGCTCAATAATGTCGTTGCTGTGCATGCCGATAATGTTTGTCATGGCTGCGGCCATTAAAATCGATTCCAAAGGACCTGTTTTTTTTGCTCAGGAAAGATTGGGGCAAAATGGAGCAGCTTTTACATGCTATAAATTCAGAACGATGTATATCGACGGAGATAAAGTATTAAAGAAATATCTGAGGACAAATCAACAAGCCAAAAAGCAATGGCAGACCTTTAATAAACTAAAGGATTATGATCCTCGGGTTACCAAAATAGGTTCGCTGTTGAGAAGATTTAGCCTAGATGAGCTTCCCCAGCTTATTAATGTAATAATGGGGGATATGAGTTTAGTAGGCCCCAGGCCTTATTTGCCAAGAGAAAGAAAGCAAATGGGCAATTGGATATATGATATTCATGTGGCAAAGCCTGGAATAACCGGCCTTTGGCAGGTTAGCGGTCGTAATGAGATTGAGTTTGAGGGTAGGCTGAAACTTGATACTTGGTATGTGAGAAACTGGTCGTTGTGGTTGGATATTATATTATTAATAAAGACAATCCGGGTGGTATTAAGAAAAGAAGGAGCTTATTAAAAAAGAGGGACCAGAAGAAACATTATCTAATCAAATTTTTTTTAATAAAAGATTTTGAAGAGGAGATATTTATGTTAAAAGGAGCATTAATAACAGGGATAACAGGACAAGATGGAGCTTATTTGGCACAGCTTTTATTGAAAAAGGGCTATAAAGTATACGGATTGATGCCCCGACGCAGTTCCAGCATGACTTGGAGGTTAGAATATTTAGGGATAATAAATAAGGTAGAAATAATTGAAGGGGATGTAACGGATCTATCCTCCTTGATTAGAGCGATAAAAAAGGCGACTCCGGCAGAAGTATATAACCTGGCTGCCCAAAGCTTTGTGGGAACATCTTGGGAGCAACCTGTATTGACAGCTCAGATTACCGGGCTGGGAGTCTTAAATATCTTAGAGGCCATTAGACTCACTGACCCAAGCATTCGCTTTTATCAGGCATCGACCAGTGAAATGTTCGGGCTGATACAGGAACAGAAACAGTCGGAAAAGACTCCTTTCTATCCCCGGAGTCCTTATGCGGTGGCAAAATTGTATGGGCATTGGATAACGGTAAATTATAGAGAAAGCTTTAAAATCTTTGCCTGCAGCGGAATTCTTTTTAACCATGAGTCCCCCATTCGGGGAATAGAGTTTGTTACAAGGAAAGTTACAGATGCAGTGGCTCGCATAAAGCTGGGCTTACAAAAAGAGCTTCGTTTAGGAAACATTGATGCCAAACGGGATTGGGGTTTTGCCGGAGACTATGTAGAAGCCATGTGGATGATGCTGCAACAAGAAGCGCCGGACGACTATGTTATTGCTACAGGAAGAACCACAACGGTAAGAGAGATGTGTGATATTGCCTTTAAACATGTTGGATTATTTTATGAAGATCATGTAGTAGTTGATCCTAAGTTTTATCGGCCTGCTGAAGTGGACGTATTGCTCGGAACCCCTGATAAGGCCAAAGAGAGGCTTGGTTGGGAAGCAAGGACGACTCTTGAGGAATTGATTCAAATGATGGTTGATGCAGATATGGAGAGAGTCCGTGCGGAAATTAAAAATCTTTAACTGGTAGGTATTATATAATGAAAATACTGGTTACAGGTGCAAACGGTTTTGTAGGGCGACATTTAGTCGATTACTTAAAGGAAGGACATACGATATATGCTTCAGGGCGTGCGCTGACACCTCCGGATAATTTAGACACCTTGTACCTGAATATGGATATTACAGACCCTTCCAGTATAAAAAAGGCATTAAAATACAGCACACCAGATGTGGTTTTTCACTTGGCTGCCCAGAGCACGGTCAGACTAGCCTGGGAAGATCCCGTGAGTACAGTTGATGTGAATATTACAGGAACTATAAATTTGTTGAAAGCGTTAAGGGATATGATGCCGCGGACGCGGTTAATAACCATAGGTTCAAGTGAGGAATATGGCTTAACCGGAAAATTAGGAGAGCCTTTAACAGAGAAGCATCCATGCTTACCCCAAAATCCCTACGCTATCAGTAAATTTGCCATGGGGCAAATGGTTTTGCAATTATCTCAAAAATATGAAATGGAGGTAATCCATGTACGCCCCTTCAACCATTTTGGACCAGGGCAGCAGATGGGCTATGTAGTTAGTGATTTTGCTTCGCAGATTGCAGAGATTGAGCAAAAAATAAAACCGCCTGTGTTAAGAGTAGGGAACCTCAATGCTAAAAGGGATTTTACCGATGTAACAGATGTGGTACGGGCATATGCACTTTTAATGGAAAAGAGTCCGGCTGCAGGTATTTACAATGTCTGCTCAGGAATAGCTCGTTCTGCTCAGGATATTTTAGAGATATTAATCAATCAGGCAAAGGTTTCTATCGAAGTAGTACAGGATGCTTCTAAGCTCCGCCCATCTGAAGTACCGCTGTTTATTGGCTCTAATGCAAAAATATATCAAGCTACTACTTGGCGGCCTAAGCTTGAATTTGAAAATAGTATTATAAAAACCTTAAATTGGTGGCGCGACAAAGTAAAGATAAATGCTGGGAGATAGCATTTTTCCAGGAGCAAATATAATGATAAAGATGACATGTCATGGAGTTGATGGATGGTGAAATTAATAGTCCTGGCTGGAGGAGGAGGAACCCGTTTATTTCCCGTATCCAGAACCAGTTATCCAAAACAATTTTTGAAACTAGCCACAGAAAGATCATTACTAATCGAAACGTTGAAGCGATTTGAAAAAAAGATTAAACCTGAAAACATGATTATTGTTACTAATAAAGAATATAAACATCATGTGCTGAGCGAGCTAAAAGCATATGGGTTTAAAGGTGTGCACGTAATTTTAGAACCTACTTCCCGTAACACGGCTCCTGCAATTGCTTTAGCTGTTCAATATTGCAAAGAAGTGTTAAATGCCGGAGAATCTCAATGTATTTTGGTAACGCCCTCAGATCATATTATTAAACCGGGCGAGGCAATGGTTTCAGCCACTGCTGAAGCAATAGCGCTTTCTTCTAAAGGGTACTTCACGACTTTTGGTGTTGTTCCAGATAAGCCAGAAACAGGCTATGGTTATATAAAAGCATATAAAGAAAATATTAAAATTAAACATGGTGAAATTAAATGCTTTTCTGCCTTTGAAGTAGAAAAATTTGTAGAGAAACCTACTAAGGAAAAAGCAGAAGAATATTTTGCATCAGGAGAGTATTACTGGAATTCAGGTATGTTTGCTTTTACAATTGGTACTTTTTTTAAAGAGTTGGAAGTTTATTGTCCGGATATTTATCATCTTATTCAACAAGGCTATGCTCCCGCATTAAAGCATTTTGATCAGATGCCTAACATATCCATTGATTATGCATTAGCGGAGCGTTCTCATTTGGTTGCGGTCATTCCATTGCAGCTAAAATGGAGCGATGTTGGTTCTTGGGATGCATTATATGAAATTCTTGAAAAAGATAATGAGGGAAATGCATTAACCGGCGATTGTGTAACGGTTGACTGCAGAAATTCCATGTTAGTTGCTAGCGATCGATTGGTTGCAGCCGTAGGTTTAGATGAAACCATTATTGTAGAAACAAATGATGCAATTGTCGTTGCTAAAAAAGGCGAATCTCAAAAAATAAAAGACTTGGTGGGATTTTTAAAGAATAATCAACGTAAAGAAGTAAGTGAACACACGACAACTTATCGGCCTTGGGGTTCCTATACCATCTTAACCGAAGGAAGCGGTTTTAAAGTTAAAAGAATAATGGTCCTACCTGGAGAAAGATTAAGCCTGCAGATGCATTATCATCGAAGCGAACACTGGGTGGTCATTGCGGGCACAGCCAAAGTAACTATTGGAGAGCAAGAAATAATGGTTCATGAGAGCGAAAGTGTTTTTGTTCCAAAATCCACCAAGCACTGCCTGGAAAACCCGGGGAAAATACCTTTAGAAATTATTGAAGTACAGACCGGAACTTATCTTGAAGAGGATGATATTGTAAGATTTGACGATATTTATGGCCGCATAGATAATTAACACTAATTTTAGGAGAACCATAAATGAAGGTTGCACTGGTGCATGATTGGTTGACAAATTTTGGAGGGGCAGAACGGTTAATTGAAATTTTCCATCGGTTATTTCCCGAGGCGCCAATTTATACCGTTCTTTATGACCAGACACACTTACCCGAAAGTTTCAAAGCAATGGATATAAGGACATCTTTCCTGCAAAAGGTACCCTTTGCCAAAAAAAAGCATCAGTGGTTCCTACAATTTATGCCTTTAGCAGTAGAGCAGTTTGACTTATCGGAATATGACTTGGTGCTGAGTTCTTCTACCTCTTGTGCGAAAGGAATCATTACAAGAGTCGGTACCTGTCATATTTCTTACTGCAATACCCCCATGCGCTACGCTTGGGATTTTTATCATGAATATACCGAAAAAAAGGGGTTGCTGCTTCGATCCTATGTTGCCTGGCAGATGAATCATATCAGACAATGGGATCGACTGACTGCAGACCGGGTAGATTATTTTATTGCCAATTCTCAAAACGTTGCCCGAAGAATACAGAAACATTATCGGAGGGATTGCCACGTTATTCACCCTCCGGTGGATACAAAGTTTTACCATCCAGCAGGCAATGAAAGAAACTATTTTTTATGTGCAGGCAGACTTGTGGGTTACAAAAGAATAGACCTGGCAGTGCAAGCCTTTTCACAGCTCAAACTGCCCCTATGGGTGGCCGGTGATGGAGCAGAATACAAAAATCTGAAAAAGCTGGCAGGTTCTACGATAAAATTCTTAGGAAAAGTGCCGGATGATGAATTGCGTAGTTTGTATCAGCGATGTCGGGCTTTTGTTTTTCCGGGAGAAGAAGACTTCGGCATTATGCCTCTGGAAGCTCAGGCCTGCGGCCGCCCGGTTATTGCCTTTGGGAGAGGTGGCGCCCTGGAGACAGTGGTTGAGGGAATAACGGGCATCTTTTTTGAGGAGCAGTCTGCAGATTCTCTAATAAAAACAGTGGAACGGTTTCTACAATCAGAAACTAATTTTAGACCAGAAATAATTACAGCTCACACCAAAAACTTTGAAGAAGAAAGATTTGAATCAAAAATTCTTGAATTTGTTACAAAAAAATATTTGGAATACAAAAGTGATTCCAACTCTGCGCTGTCGAAAGGGGCAGTATAAATATGTCAATGGAGTCTTCGCGGAAAGCGTTTAAAGCTTATGATATTAGGGGACGTGTCCCAGAGGAGTTAAACTCCGAAATAGCCTATCGCATTGGACTTGCCTATGCCCAATTATTTAAAGCATCCCAAGTAGCCATTGGCAGGGATGTACGCCAATCCAGCACTATGTTGGCAGAGGCGCTGACAAAGGGTCTTATGGATGAGGGGTGCAACGTTCTGGATATTGGGTTGTGTGGCACCGAGCAGATTTATTTTGCGACGGATCACTATGGATTAGATGGGGGTATTATGGTAACCGCCAGTCATAACCCCATGAACTACAATGGCATGAAACTGGTTCGTCAAGGGTCAAGACCCATCAGTGGCGACAGTGGCCTGCGTGAATTAGAAGAAAAAGCAATTACAGGCAGCTTTGCCGAAAACAAACTAGGTAAACCAGGGCAATATAAACAGCATGATTGTTTGCCGGATTACATTAATAAATTACTATCCTTCGTGGATCTAACCATTCTCAAGAAGCTAAAGGTAGTAGTCAATCCAGGGAACGGCTGTGCCGGGCCAATCTTAGATGCCTTGGCATCACACTTGCCATTTGGGTTCATTCAGGTAAATTATAGCCCTGACGGCAGTTTTCCTAACGGTATTCCTAACCCATTACTACCCGAAAACAGGGAATCAACTGCCAAAGCAGTAAGAGAAACTGGAGCAGATGTAGGTATTGCCTGGGATGGTGATTTTGACCGCTGTTTTCTATTTGATGAACAGGGTAGATTCATCGAAGGATACTATATTGTGGGCTTCTTAGCCCAAGCCTTTTTAAGACGTTTTCCTGGGGCTAAAATAATACATGACCCTCGCCTAACTTGGAATACCATAGAGATGGTCCAGGAAGCAGGCGGTATTGCTGTACAAAGTAAGACAGGGCATGCCTTTATTAAGGAACGCATGCGTCTGGAGGATGCAGTTTACGGTGGCGAAATGTCAGCCCATCACTATTTCAGAGACTTTGCGTATTGCGATAGCGGCATGATTCCCTGGCTGCTCATCCTGGAGGCTATGTGTCGGGATGGCAAGAAACTATCAGAGTTAATAAACGAACGAATGAATAAATTCCCCTGCAGCGGAGAAATCAATCGCCGGGTTCTGAATCCATCTACCGTTATGGAGATTATAGAACAACAATTCTCCCAAGGTGGTAAAATTGACCGAACCGATGGTTTAAGTGTGGAGCACGACCTGTGGCGTTTCAACTTACGTATGTCCAATACCGAACCACTTCTACGCCTCAATGTAGAGGCCAGGGCAGACAAAGAATTACTGGAAAAGAAAATACAAGAATTATTGAGTATTGTTGATAGCATGTAAACTCAGTTAAAAGAAGGTATATTAAGCAATGAGAGTAGTATTGGCCACGGAAGCAATTAAGCAACCGCTTACGGGAATCGGCAGGTATACATGGGAGTTAGCTTCACGATTATTAGAGCATCCTTCCGTACATTCTATCCGTTATTTGTCACAAGGTCGTTGGAAAAACTCAAAAGAAGTATTAGGTTGTGGGACGTCAAAAGGCAAGGGTGGAAATGGGAAAAAGCAGAAGGAAGGTGTTTTTTACCAGCAACTGGTACGGAGTAAGGCGGTTGGCAATGTGTATGATTTACTCTATCCGTTTTTGGTAAAGGCTCGTGTAAATTCCAAAGAGACCGATCTTTTTCATGGGCCGAACTATTTGGTGCCCAAATTAGATATTCCTACTGTGGTTACTATACATGATCTCTCCACTATTGTAAATCCCAAGTGGCATTTACCACAAAGAGCAGCAAGGATTAACAAATCTATTATACGGTCACTAAAAAATGCGAGCCAAATAATTACTGATTCTCAGGCAATTCGCAAAGAAGTATTAACTTATTTTGGGTTGCCTGAGGATCGAGTAGCAGCAATACATTTAGGTGTGGATAGTGTTTTTAGACCACGAACCTTTGCTAATCTGCAAGTTCCTTTAGGACAGTTTGGCCTGAAGCCCGGCAGCTACAGCCTTTGTGTGGCAACAATTGAGCCTCGAAAAAATATTATGCGTTTAATTTCTGCCTATCGTGAGCTTCCGGCGCAGATTCGTTGCCAGTGGCCTCTTGTTCTGGTGGGTGAGCGAGGTTGGAATAGCCAAGAAATTCATCAAGAAATTATACGGGCTGCACAAGAGGGATGGCTAAAATACTTAGGCTATATTCCTCAAGGTTTATTGCCTCTACTCTATGCCGGTTGCAGGCTTTTTGCTTATCCATCACTTTATGAAGGCTTTGGGTTACCTATTGCGGAAGCCATGGCAAGTGGTGTCCCGGTATTGACTTCCAATAGATCCTCTATGCCAGAAGTAGCAGGCGGGGCTTCTTTGCTTATTGAACCGGAAGATGAGATAGCTCTAAGAGAAGGCTTGTCGTTGGCATTGCAAGATGAAGGATGGCGATCAAGAGCAGTGGAAGAGGGTCTTAGACATGCTTTAGAAATGACTTGGGATGCCTGTATTGAAAAAACAATAGCGGTATATGATAGGGCAATAAGACAGTAATCTTGAATGTTCAACATATTGTAGATTACTTGTTGTTTTTCTCACAAATCGTGGCGGAAGACAGGTTAGCTTCAAACAGGAAGGGTTGTTTACTATTTTTAAGGCATTATGGAATTATAGACAGTTTATATGCGGATTAGTAGTTAGGGATTTCCAGGGCAGGTACATGAACTCCGTATTGGGAGCAATTTGGTCTATACTGAACCCTCTAGCACAGATACTTGTCTACACACTGATATTTTCTCAGGTAATGAGAGCCAAGCTGCCGGGCTTGGATGATACTTTGGCCTACAGCATTTACATTTGTTCCGGGATTATTACCTGGCAGTTTTTTTCCGAGGTTCTCTTACGGTCAATAAATATATTTATTGAACAGGGTGGATTGTTAAAAAAAGCAAGTTTTCCGCGCTCAAGCCTCCCGGTATATGTGTTTTTATCTGGAGGTATAAACTTCTTAATTATTTTTATGCTTTTCTTAATCTTCCTATTGGTAACGGATAGATTGCCTGGACTATCTATTATTGCGCTTTTTCCGCTGGTAATTATCCAAATATCCTTGGCGGTGGGTTTAGGTATATTTCTTGGCACTCTAAATGTTTTCTTTAGAGATGTTGGGCAGGCCATGGGGATAATACTGCAATTTTGGTTTTGGCTTACGCCAATTGTTTACCCTTTCAAAGTAATCCCTGAAAAATTTGTATCACTATTATACTTTAATCCCCTTTTTCCGATAGTTAGGAGTTATCAAGAAATTTTCTTGAATAATTCCTGGCCCGATTGGGGGGCAATGCTGCCGGCAATAGGACTTGCCTTCCTATTTCTGGTATTAGGCTATTTGACTTTTACTAAATTAGATAAAGAAATGGTTGATGAACTTTAATGAAGATAATTGAGGCAAAGGATTTAGGAAAAAAGTATAAAAGATATCCTGTCCGCTGGAAAAGGATGCTGGAGTGGCTAACCAGGAATAAATATAAGTCTCATGAAGAACTATGGGTCTTAAGGGATATTAATTTTTCTATTAGCCCAGGCGAAGCAGTAGGCATAATCGGCCAAAACGGGGCCGGTAAAAGTACCCTGCTTAAGATTATGACAGGAACAACGCAGCCAACCCAGGGTGAGTATCATGTCCGGGGCAGAGTATCGGCGCTCTTGGAGCTGGGCATGGGCTTTCACCCTGATTTTACCGGCAGGCAAAATGCCTATACCTCCGGACAGATACTTGGCATAGACAATCAAGAGATTACTAGATTAATGCCAGAAATTGGGGCCTTTGCTGAAATAGGGGACTACATCGACCAGCCGACTAGAACATATTCAAGCGGCATGCTGGTTAGGCTGGCCTTTGCGGTGGCGACGGTCGTACGCCCGGAGGTTTTAATTGTGGACGAGGCTTTATCGGTCGGCGATGCCTACTTTCAGCATAAATGCTTTGACCGTATCCGCAAATTTAAAGAAGAAGGAACAACTTTACTCTTTGTTTCCCACGACCCATCAGCGGTAAAAAGCTTATGCGACAGGGCAATTTTGCTGGATAAGGGCCGACTAGTTCGAGAAGGAACTCCGGAAGAGATACTGGATTACTATAATGCCGTAATAGCTAAAGCTAGCACTGAATATAAAATAAAGCAGAGCAGAGGGGACAGCAAAGGAGTTGTCACCCGCTCCGGCAATGAATTAGTAACAATTAGTAATGTTAAATTATTGCTAAATGGTAAAGATGCAACCGCCGTACAAGTAGGCGAGATAGTTCAAATTGTGGTGGAATTTGAAGCTCAGCAAAATGTACTTAACCCTACAATCGGGATTTTGTTGAAAGACAGACTTGCTAATCATATATTTGGAACTAATACCTACCATCTTGGCCTGAATATAGGTATGTGTAGAGCTGGAGAAAAAAGAAGAGTGGTATTTTCTGTGAAATTAAATTTAGGGCCTGGGCATTACAGTCTGACAGTTGCAGCCCATGCGGAATACAGCCATCTGCAGGGCAATTATGACTGGTGGGATCATGCAGCGACTTTTCAGATGATACGCGGTAAGGAAGAGTTTTTTACAGGTGTATGTCGCCTGGATACGGAAGTAAGTATACTATAGTAATTACTTGATTTAAAGCAGGAGGAATAATGAATAGTAATGTTCCTAAACTAAATAAAGATCGAGTTTTAAATGCAATCTATCATCAATTTGGCGAAAAAGACGGTGTTTCAATTGACAACAATATTATTGAACTTAAACAAGATGTTGAAGCACCACTTTTGAAGATTGGTAAGAAAACGAAAAATATAATTATTAAAAACAGATTTCTGTATAGATGGCTGTATCCTATAATGCGCACTGTAAAGAGTAGAATACCGCAGAAATATCTTTACAGCGATGCAACCTGTATTGATGCTAACGAACTTTTGAAATACAACGAAAGCGAATTTGTTATCCGTTGCTATGAAACCATTTTGAATCGAATCCCTGAAGAGGAGGGCTTCAACTATTATTTAAACAGCTTGATAACACGCAAACTATCAAAGGTTCTTATTATAAACTCTATTATTCAATCCGAAGAAGCAAAAACAAGAAACTTTTATGTTATTAACTTTAAATTAAAAAAACTCAAAGCACAAGTTGCGCATTATGTATATAAAACTCCAGTGTTTGGGCATATAGCTAAGGCAATAATGCATATGCTTAGATTACCCAAGGAAATAAGTCATATTTCAAGACAATTTTATTATTTGCGCCAAGAACAATGCGCCCTAAGGCTTCAATTGGATACATATCGTACCGAAATGCTTAGCAACGCTGAGATATTAAACAATAAAATAGATTTATTAAATATCGATATAAAAGAGAACTTATCTAATTTAGAAATGAGAACAAAGACCGGATTATGCAAGCTTTCTACCGAAGCTGATTATAGATTAAATAAGCTGTCAACTGAAATTAACTCCGAGCTCGAAGAGCTTAGGTCAGAAGCTGAAAACAAGCAAAACCATTACGTGGAGGATATTGATAGAATTCAAACAAAAATGCAAGAACTTATCAATAGAACTAAAACAAGATCCGACCATACTGATATGACTGCTATAAAAGGGCAAGATTTAGATGCTTATTATCTTGCATTTGAAAATAAATATAGAGGTACTATTGAAGATATTAAGCAAAGGCAAACCTTTTATCTACCAAGACTTGATTTTATAAACAAGGCGTCCCGGCATTTAATTGTTGATATAGGTTGTGGTCGTGGCGAATGGTTGAAATTGTTAAAAGACAACGGCTACACAGCCATCGGTGTGGATTTGAATAAAGAGATGATTAAGAAGTGCATAAACAATGGTCTGAATGTTACCCTTGACGATGCAATTGAATATTTAAAAGGCTGCGAGGACGAGAGTATTGATGCCGTTACAGGCTTCCAGATTATTGAACACTTAGGCACAGAGACACTTCATCAGCTTGCAATAGAGGTGAAAAGATGTCTAAAGCCTGGTGGTATGTTTTTGTTTGAAACACCAAATCCTGAAAGCATCTATGTTGGCACCACCTTCTATACGGATTTCACACACAACAAGCCCTTGCCGCCGGATTCCATAAAATTTTTGTTTGATTATTATGGCTTTGGTGGTGTCGAAATTATCAGAACAGGTAAAAAGAAAGAGCCACATTACATTGCCCAAGAATATGTAGACGAAGTGGTGTGGAGATACAATATGGAGCAAGACTATGCGGTAGTGGGGTATCGTTTATGAGAAAGATATTGGTATTAAACTTTTTTCCGGCGTTTTTCCCGCCTGCAAGCGGTGGCGAACTTAGATATTACAACATGTATCATCACCTAAGTAAATATCATGATATTACATTACTGTCGCCTACCTATTCTGACCACAAGCACGAATGTGTTACGCATAGCGATACGTTTCGTGAATATAGGATACCTAAAGAGCCAATTTATAACCAAATATATATGGAGTTGATGAAAGAGAAAATTTGCTCAGAGGTATCCGCCTTATCATGTGCCATAAGTGCTGATTATCCAAACAAATATCATGAATATTATCACAAGTTGTACAAAGATGCCGATATCATAATCCATGAGTCTCCGTATATGCTCAATTACGACGTGTTTTGGGGCCTTGATGGCAAACCCAGAGTTTATAACAGTTATAACTATGAAACCAAGCTTGTAGAACAAATGTGGAAGGGAGAAAACGCTCCAAAGTATGTGAAATATATTGCCGCACTGGAAAAAAAACTGTGCCAAAAAGCAAATATAGTTTTTGCTACCAGTGAAGAAGAAAAGGCTGCTTTTATTAATGATTTTGACATAGAAGAGCGGAAGGTCTTCATTGCCCCAAATGGCATAAATACAAACGAATTAAACCGAGCTTCAAATGTTAACAACAATCCCAAAAGAGCTTTTTTTATCGGCAGTGGACATCCTCCAAATATAGAGGCTGTTGATTTTATTATTAATAACCTTGCAGATGCCAACAAAGACATTGATTTCTATATTGCAGGCAGTTGCTGTACTCCTTTAGCAGACAGACCACAAAATAGTAACATAAAACTCCTTGGGAGGGTTTTGGATGAAGACAAAAAAAAACTCTTTGAAAGCGTTGATATCGCTATAAATCCTATGTTTTCCGGTGCCGGAACAAACCTAAAGACTCTTGAATTTTTAGCCAGCGGAATTCCTATGATTTCTACTTCTGTAGGGGTACGAGGTATAGAAATAGAAAACAACACTCATTTTGTGCTGGCAGATACAGAAAACTTCAACAAAAAAATAAGACACTTATTAAGTGATAAAGAGTTGCTGAAAAATATTTCTGAGAACGGTAAGAAATATGTGGAGGAACACTTTTCATGGGCGACCATAGCCTCCCATGTTAACTCTGTCATTGAAAAAATAACACCATTAAATATACGAAAAACAATTATCGTATTAAACGATTTTGAAGCCGCCAATCCTTCAGCTGGTGGTGAAATACGCATGCATTATATTTATCGATACTTATCGAATAAATATAATGTTATTTTGCTGTGTTTAAATGAAACAGAAAAAACAACTGTAACAAATATAACACAAAATTTTTGGCAAATATCTGTTCCCAAAACATCAGAACATATGAATGAGCAAAGGCGATTGAACAGTAAATATTATGTGAGTTCAAATGATATTGTAGCATCGTATATGTGTACAAGAAATGAGCTGCTTGTTGGTATTTTCGATAATCTGTATAAATTTAGCAACCTTATCATACTTTCTCACCCTTATATGGCAAGGCTGGTTGAAGATATTAACACTATGCCCATTATATATGAAAGCTATAACTATGAGACAAAACTAAAAAACAAAATTTTGAAGGATCACCCTGATTTTAATTTTCTTATGGAAAAGGTCAAGGAAACTGAAATACTTGCATGCGAAAAAAGCAAGATAATCATTACAGTTGCAGATGAAGAAAGGGAAATATTTAAACAAAGATATCCAAATAAGAAGGTATTTACAATAAGAAACGGAGTTGAAATAAAAGATAAAGAGTATCTGAATATAAACTTTAATGAAATTAGAAAAACGTTTTCGGGCTACCCTGTAGCCACCTTTCTCGGCAGTGGACATATGCCTAATGTCGAATCAGCTCAGTTCATTATCAATGAACTAAGCTCAAAGATGCCTGATTTTTACTTTTGCATTATAGGCTCTGTTTGTGATGCGGTAAGCCATTTGCGGATACCAGACAATGTCATACTGTTTGGCAGATTAAAGGAAAGTCATAAAGATGCGTTAATAAGTGTTTCGGATATTTTTCTCAACCCTGTTTTCAGCGGAGCGGGTTCTAACCTCAAAATTGCCGATGCCTTTGCAAAAAAAATTCCGGTTGTATCCACGGCCTTTGGAACAAGGGGTTACAATATTGAGCATAAAAAAAAAGTGATCATAGCAGAGCCGCAAGACTTTGCCACAGCAATCAGAAGTCTATATGATGACAAAGAATTGCAAAGAACTATTACTGAAAATGCTTATAAATACACCTGTAAAGAAATCAATTGGCAGAGCCTTGCTTATAAATTTAAAGATATAATCGAGGCTGAAATATTAAAGTCAAACAGGAAGAAACTTCTCATTGTGACCTATCGCTTCACAGAGCCAACCTTAGGCGGTGCAGAGGTATATTTAATGAATTTGCTTAAAGGTTTGGATGCTTCAGGAAATTTCGATATTGACATATGTACCTTTGATGTAAAAGAAATCTATAACAAATACCATTTCGGTGCTGAGCTGACCTTTGACAATTCGGTAGCCTTTTCTGACGATCTAAAGAATACAGGAGTATTCAAGTTTTCAACGGATATTTTAAAAGACAATGAAATGCTTGAAAACAGCAGAGTCATTTATAAATCGTGGTATTTGGATAGTATTGAAATTTCTCAGAAATTTGTCCAAAAGTATGATAGAAGTTTGCTTATGGGTGGCTTTAATTACCCTGAAAAATATGGCAACGGTTATTCTATCTGGACAAGTGATAATGTACTATTGTTTGTAAAACAAGCAAAAACAGCAACCCTCAAATTCTATAGCCCGATTAAGAATAAAATAAATGTACTCATTGACAATGAACATCATAGGGAATTTCAAATAAATGGGCATGGCGAAATCAGGATTAATTTAGCAAAACCTAATTCGGTTATAAATTTAAAACTCAAGAGTTTATTTATCGACCCTAGCGACCCTAGGCAACTAGGTATAAATATAACCGCAATCTTACTTGATAACCAAGAATTAAACTTAGATTATGACTACAAACAATTTCTCAAGGAATATTACTTGGACGATTATATAAGTGCTCTAATTGCCAATGCTAGGATCCGAGATAATTCCATAGACCAGTTATTCTTTAAAACGCGTGGGCCTATTTCAGAGCAGCTGGAGTATTGGCTTGACAGTAATATTTCAAAGTACGATGTAGTACTTGGACAAGGTGTTCCATTCAGCACTTCAGTGCTTACAAGCAAATATGCTAAAAAATATAGTAAGCCATTTGCGCTTTTACCACACTACCACATGGAGGACGAGTACTATCATTGGAATATGTACTATGAAGCATTTAACTCAGCCAATATTGTTTTTGCGGCACCTGATATATCAAAAAAAATGTTTTTTGACAAAATAGGGGTAAATTCAAAAGTTATCCCCGGCGGAGCTATCCACCTGCACGAGTATAACGTAAAGTCAAACAAAGATTTCAAGAACTTATATAAATCCGACTTACCTTTTATTTTAGTACTCGGAAGAAAGTCAGGAGCAAAGAATTACAAATGTGTTATTAACGCTATAGATGAAATCAATAAGGACAAGTATATCTGTAACCTTGTCATGATAGGTAAAGACGAGGATGGTTATGTTATTACTTCCAACAATGTAGTGTATTTAGGTATGCAATCTCGGAATGTGGTTCTCTCTGCTCTGTCCGAATGTGCTTTTTTAGTAACCATGAGCAGTAGTGAGAGCTTTGGCATAATCATATTAGAGGCTTGGGCAAGTAGTAAAGCAGTCATAGTCAACGAAAACTGTGCTGCATATACCGAGCTTGTACAAGACAACGTTAATGGCATGTATGCAAATAAAGATAATCTTGCTCGAAAAATAGGATATTTACTTAGCAACAAGAGCATCGCCAATCAGATGGCCGAATATGGAAGAAAAAAAATAAACGATTATACTTGGCAGGGTCTAAGTGATAAAGTAAATGACTTATTACTTGGGTTAAGGGAGGATGGCTAACTTATGTATGACGAAAAGCAGGATTTTATACATCATGAAAGAGAAGTTGCTGCGTTTTGGAACATTGCAAAAATACAGGACAAATGCAAAAACATGACTATATTAGACTTAGGTGCCGGACAGGGAATGCATGCTGGGTTTTTGTCTAAACATTTTAAAACTGTTTATGCTTCCGATGTTATTAATTATTCCTCCCTTTATGGTGGAGAATTTATGAAGTTGTTAGGTGAGAAGCACATTAGAAACAACTACGAGTATTTCATGGAAAAAATACATTTTGTAGAAACGGATGCTATGAACCTCATATATAAAAATGATTTTGTAGATGTTGTTTTCAGTGTTAATACCTTTGAACATATTCCAGATACCTTTAAAGCTCTTGAAGAAATAATAAGAGTAACCGTCAGAGAAGGCTTAATTTATATTAGTTTTGATCCTATTTGGTGCGCAGACTCGGGAAGTCACTTCTATGATTATGTTAGTGAGCCATGGGAACACTTGGTAAACAATAATTATGAAGATAAAATGCTATCTTGTGGTGCTACACCTGACCAAGTAAATGAATATAAAGTTGCAATGAATCGTAAAAGACCAGATGAACATAAAAAGATATTTGATTATTTTATTAAAAATGGCTATGTGAGTTTAGAATATTTTAACTTATGGAAAGGAACTATTAATCCCAACAGCTGCAACCATAAAAATTTTAAAAAAGCAAGAGATATTGGCTATTCAACCGATGAGTTATTGACTAGAGGTATGTGTTACCTTTTACGAAAGAACTAGTTAAAGGATTTTGGTCTCTCCCACTGCTACACTCGGCGAGGACGTAATAAAGTTCGTGTAAATGGTAATAACTTACATAAAAGGAGTTGACTATTTATGCAGGACCCAAGAACAAAGTTAGTGTCTGAGTTGGCCAAAGATTGTAAAACGATGGATGATGTACAGAACATGCTGAGAGATCTCTTCAGGATACCATTCAGGAAATACTAGAGGCTGAAATGGAATCTCACCTAGGTTATGACAAAACACGATCCTTCAGGCAATAATTCTGGAAACAGTCGTAATGGCTACAACCAAAAGACGGTTAAAACAAAGATGGGTAAGACCCAAATTCAAGTGCCCAGGGATCGTAACGGAGAATTTGACCCCCAAATAATTAAAAAGTATGAAACCACCTCCAATGAGTTAGAAAATCAGATTATTGCTATGTATGCCAAGGGTATGTCCACCAGGGATATTGAAGACCACATGAGAGATATCTACGGTATTGAGGTTTCGGCAGCCATGGTCAGCAAAGTTACCGATAAGATTATGCCATTGGTTGCTGAATGGCAGGCGCGTCCTTTGGATAAGGTTTACCCCATCGTGTTTCTTGATGCCATACATTCAAAGTTCGCAAGGAAAACCGTATTGTAAACAAAGCTGCCTACAGTGTTTTGGCAGTGAATATAGCGGGTCAAAAAGAGGTATTAGGTATCTGGATTGGCGAACATGAGTCCGCCAGCTTCTGGCTCGGTGTCTGTAATGACCTTAAAAACAGAGGGGTTGAGGACATCCTTTAGCCTGTAAAGATGGCTTATCCGGCTTCTCGGAGGCGATAAATACTGTTTTCCCCAACACCAGGATTCAGCTATGTGTAATTCACCAGATACGAAATTCTATGAAATATGTTTCTTACAAGGAACAAAAGATGGTTCTAGCTGATTTGAAAACCGTTTATCAGGCTTTAACCCTAGAAGAAGCAGAATATGCATTTGAGGAATTTAAAGAGAAATGGGGTAAACGGCACCCAATCATTAGGTCTTGGGAGAATAATTGGCTGGAATTAACAACAGACTTTATCCATATGAACTGCGAAAAATGATATATACTACCAACTTAATTGAGGGCTATCATCGTCAGCTACGGAAGGTAACGAAGACCAAAACTGCTTACCCAACAGATGATGCTCTAAGAAAGATTATCTACCTGGCTACCGTGGGGATAGCTAAAAAGTGGACCATGCCGGTCCGAGAATGGAAAAGATGTGTATCTCATTTGGCGATATACTTTGGAGACAGGATAGAGCCGGCTCTGTTAGCTTAAATAAAGAGAAACCTAATGAGTTTATCGCCTTAGTTCTCCCGGAGATAGCTATAAAAAAGAGCTGTGGAATAAGAGCCCACAGCTATCTCCGGCAGAACCCCAACGGGCGCTCGGGTTACTCTCCAGTAGCGCCTTATCCTCCCGCTGGGTAAGAGCCATTTATAGTTTGCCCAGCATTATAAGGTAGAAAACCATTTACACCAAGTATTTTACACTCCCCACTCGTCAGGATAGTTTAGATTTCACAGCTTGACCTATGACCTAAAATGACGCACTTTTTCTGGCATTTAAACTGACTTCCAAAATTGGGACAAATTTTATAAAGGCTACCACATTTGATCACGCAGTTTTAAGCAATAATCTATATTCTATTGACTCATATAGTTAAGCATTTTCTTTATTCTAGTATTCCAGATACATATGTAGTTCCTGGACAAAGTGTTCTGCTGAGTCAAATTGCTGGTTATATAGCAATTCCGCTTTTAGGTGTCCAAAGAAGTTTTCCATCACGGCATTATCCAAACATGTTGCCTTGCGTGACATAACGTATTCCTTTTCCTTTTAAAGCTTCTTGGTATGCTGCCATGCGGTATTGCTCTTGCTAGCCTTGGTCTGAATGTAATATTAGTTGGGTATCGTTAGGAATCTTTTTAAAAGTTCGGTTTAACATCGTCATAACCTGTGAAGACCGTGGATGGTTAGAAATATCGTAACTGATAATTTCACGTTATACAGGTCTAATATGAGAGACAAATATATTTTCTGTCCATAGAGATGGACCTCTGTAATGTCAGTAACCCACTTTTCATTGTGCTTGAAATTTCCGGTTTAACAAGTTGGAGGCACCTTTACCAGCATTCCTCGGTACGAGTTGTATTTTTTATTCGTACAAAGCAATGCAAGTTTGATTCTTTAATTATTTCTTTTTTCTTTAATTTAGCAGCTATTGGGTGGTAACCATAAAGTCCCTTATTATTGGTAAAGATCTGCTTGATTACCGTACGTATCGTGGTATATTTATTGAGTTTGCATTTTGTTTTTAGTGTAATAATAATAAGTGCTTCGAGGAATTTCTGCTATTTTAATCAGCTCATTAACTCTATATTTATGCCTTAGCTCGTGCACTATTTGAACTTTATCCTTGGCTGTAGCTTTCCTTCTTCCGGACTAAGGCGTTTAACTTTTTTAGATATTCATTCTCCATACGTAACATGTGAAGTTCTGTCCGAAGTTCATAAGTCAATGAAGACTCGTCAACCTTGGATCCTTTTGGCTTTCGGGCTATGAATAAATCCCCATGATCTAAGTTTTCTGTGTGTGCAATTTTACTAATCAACTGATTTTTATTTTTAGAAGTATTGCTGTAAAGGTAATCCTTACCTTTTTCTAGTTACAAATGCATCCAGGTCTGGATCATCTTATAGGTTACACCAAATTTTCGAGCTGTCTCTCTTTGCCCATGTGATTGATAAGCAATTCTTCAACCTGCACTAATTTTAAAGTAGCCGGAATAGTGCTTAAGTTTTCGGCCTTTAACCCCTACAAAATAATTATATCATGATGTCCAATAATTGGGGTGCAGTTCAATTAGTGGCTCAACTTTTTTCTGGCAGTTTCTTCTTAACAATCGCACAAATTCCACCAATTATTAGCAGGGGGTAATGATTTGATCTTTAATTCACCTTTTTTTATCTTGTTTTTTTTTCCTTTATTTTTTTCTTTGCTCTTTCTTTCTGGTAAAAAGTATTTTAATACTATAATTCTTATGGGGAGTATGTTTTTTTACGCATGGGGAGAACCAAAATTTATTATTATTGTGCTCGTATCTTCAGCTATCGACTGGTTTTTAGGCAATTCAATATACAATAGTAATGTACATAACACGAAGAAGTGGGCAGTACTTGCATCGTTGCTATCAAATTTATTTATTTTAATTTACTTTAAGTATTTTAACTTTATTTTAGATAATATTAATATAGTGTTGAGTTCAGGAAATATTGAGCCACTTACTTTTATTAGAGTTATTCTCCCAATAGGGGTTTCTTTTGTTGTGTTTGAGAAAATAACCTATGTGGTCGATATTTATCGTGGTATAGGAAAACCAGCGGAACGCTTTACTTCATATCTATTATATGTTTTTTTGTTTCCTAAACTATTGGCCGGCCCAATAATTAAATATCATGATATTGAAGACCAGCTAAATAATCGGTCAATAACTAAAAATGATGTGCTAATTGGCTTCACTAGATTTTCTTTCGGAATGGGAAAGAAGGTTTTTATTGCCGATACAGTAGGGGAACTTGCCAATGTATTTTTTTCTATGCCAACAGGTGAATTGGGGTTTGCTAGTGCATGGATTGGAGCAAGTTGCTATACCTTGCAAATCTACTTTGACTTTTCTGCTTATTCTGACATGGCTATTGGATTAGCTAGAATGATGGGTTTTCATATTATGGAGAACTTTAATTTGCCGTATATTTCAAAGAGTTTTACAGAGTTTTGGAGAAGATGGCATATTTCACTGTCTACATGGATTAGGGAATATCTGTATATTCCGCTTGGCGGAAATCGAGGTTCAAAAGCGCGTACCTATTTTAATCTATGGGTTTGTTTTTTGCTTTCTGGGTTATGGCATGGAGCAAGTTGGACATTTATACTGTGGGGAGCATACCATGGGTTTTTTTTGATTTTAGAAAGAATGTTTTTAATGAATATCAAAAAGAAGATTCCTAATATGGTTAATTGGGCTATAAATATGTTTTTTATCATCATTGGTTGGGTTATATTTAGAGCAGATAGTATTGAACATATAAAAGGGTATTTGATAGCGATGCTTAATCCGTTAGTTTGGGAAGGCAATTATGTATATGTTTCTAATAATCAGATTTTTTTTGGTGTAATTGGTATCATTATATGCGTATATCCTTTGCTGAAAAACAGCATTTATGACATTCAAGAAAAAAGGAAATATACTGCCTTACGCTTTTGTATTGGAATAACACTTTTATTTTTCAGTTTAGCAAAGGTTTCTGCATCTTCATTTAATCCATTTCTATATTTTCGCTTTTAGAATACCATGGTCTAGTAAATGTGTTGCAAAAGTTTATGCATTACAGAACTTAACTTTAAGCTCAACAAACAAAGTAGGCCTAAGGGGAGATTCCTTTGAAACATTTTATTAGTCTTCCAATAGCAGTAATTATGATATTTTTACTATTACCCCTTTCATTATTGGCAATCAAGCAAATATCTGAATCTGAATTATTTCTTCGGATATCAAACCCTCAACTAAAAGGCATAGTGGTTGAAGAAAGAAAACCAGATTTTTCTCTTAAAGCATGGTTTAATGGTGATTTTCAAGACGATTTTAGTAAATGGTTTAATCAAAACTTTGTTATGAGGGAATTGCTTATTAGACTTAATAATCAACTTTATTACAGTTTCTTTTCTAAATCATATATGTACAATGAAAGTATTATTATTGGTAAAAACAAACAACTTTATGAAAAAACATATATATATGATTATTGCAACATCACCAATCCTTTGGATGATGAAAAGAAGGATGAACTTGTCAGAAAGATTATCGAGGCAAAAACTCTCTTAGAAAGAAAAGGAGTCCCATTTATTATCCTTATAACTCCCAGCAAAGCTTATACTTATCCAGAATATATTCCTAGGACCTTTCTTAAGAAAAAAAACAGTCAATCAAAAAATAATTATGAGCAAATGCAATTGCTATTTAAACAGAATGAGGTTGATTATGTTGACGGACAAAAAGTAACGCTAGACCTTAAAAGAAATATAGAGTACCCATTATTTCCACAAGGTGGGACACATTGGAATCATCTGGCCGCAAGCTACACTTTAAATAAGCTTATTGATAAAATTGATTTACTAACGAGTGAAGTACATGCTAAAGTAAATATCGAAAAAGTAGAAACCAATATACCTCCAGCAGGAACTGATAGGGACCTTTTAGACTTGTTGAATTTATGGAATCCTAATGATAACTATCCTGCGCCGAAACCTGTATTTACTACTTTGGGGGGGAATAATACTGATGATATCGCAGTAATTGGAGGGAGTTTCTGCTTTACATTGCTGGATATTATTCGAGAACAAAAACTATTTAGTGATTTCAATTTTTTATACTATTATAAGTTGGGTCAATATACACTCAATGATTATATGGGTAAGCCTTATAATGTGGAAAAGCTTGACTGGGAAAATGAGATTTTTAACAAAAAAGCAATTGTATTAGAGATAAATGAACAAGCCTTTGATGGAGGTCATGCTAATGCCTTTTTAGATGATATTTTAGTTCAGTTAAGATATCCTGGACCACTCAAAACACTATGCCCAGGTCCACTCGCGCCGAGTGCATTTCAGTATGAGATGCAATTGATAAATCCCGTACAGACTGTTATGCAGGGTGAAACTATTAAAATTTCTTTCAAAGTTAAAAACACTGGCAAACAAACATGGCCATCCATGTGGCAACCAGATGGCAATTACAGAATAAATTTAGGGTATCATTGTCAACTTGAAAGTGGCCTAAAGGAGGGGAGGATTGGGGACTTACCTATCGACCTAAGACCGGGTCAAGAGGTTACGATAGAAGGAACCTTGGGTCCATTTAATGAGCGTGGAAGAAAAACATTTATTTTCGATATGGTACAAGAGAATGTTTTGTGGTTTGCAGATCATTCTGGTAATAAACCTATATCCTTGACTATTGATGTAAAATAAGAACTGAATCCGGTCGAATACCTTCTAAAATAATCCTTCACAATACTTGTCAAGTGCTGAGAAAACGATGCTAAAATCTAAGGAAGCGTATTCCTGGTCTGCGGCAATGAATATGTGCAAATCAATTAATGGACAACTTACGCTATTAACTGCAGGACATTCTACTCCATTGCCGAATTGTAGATTACTATGCAAAATATTTATATAGATAGAAGGTGACTCATTGAAAAAAATAATTGCCTTGTTCTTTGTAATTGCCTACTTTGTAAGCCCTAAGCCTTCAGCCGCAGACTGGCAAAATTACCAAAATGGCATAGACGGTTACTATATTCAACATCCAGGTGCTTGGCAGGTAGATGAAAGCCAAAAAGGCATCGTTACCCGGTTTATCTCTGAAGATCAGAAATGTATCATTGACGTCTATGCACAGCCGCTGAACGGGATCTCTGCGGAGGAATACATATTGTTCAGCAATAAAAAAATCCTGGAGCAGAAGTACGACGTTAAGCTGGCTGCTCATAACACCAAGCCGGTGAAAGGCATTAAAGCCCAGCGGTTTATGTGGGTGAGACCCCAGTTAACTAATCGACCCAATGACTTGAACATCTATCGGGAAATTGACCTGATATTTAACCAAAAGGTTTATACTTTCATCATGAAAACAGATCAGGATCATTTCGCTCAATATAGCCCGGTGCTGGATCAGATATTACAGTCCTTTATGTTGGTGAAACCCTTTGAATCAGTCAATCATCAAACTTACAATCCAACGGTTCAGGATATTACCCTGAAGGGGGACAAGGCTGAAGTAATTATTCCGAAGGATAAAGTCATGTTTGGGGTGTTTCATCCTTTGTTTCATCCCCGGAAGTACACTCCCCAAAGTTTGGAAGAGTATAAGGCCTACGAGAACTCTTTAGAGCACAAATTTGAGATGATTATGACCTACACCGAGTTTGACAAAGGCTTTCCCACTAAGATGGTGCAGGATACTTATGCCGATCAGCGGATCATGATGCTCACCTGGCATCCTTGGCAGGAGGCCAATATCAACAGCGTCTTGATTCCGGATATTGTGGACGGTCAGTTTGATAACTATATTGTTGACTGGGCCAAGCAGGTAAAGGCTGTGGGCGAGCCGTTGTTTGTGCGGTTTGCCAATGAGATGAACGGGGATTGGGATCCCTGGTGCACCTGGTTTTACAGCAAGGACCGGGATCTCTTTGTGGAGGCCTGGCAGCGGATTCACCGGATTTTCCAGGAGCAGGGGGCGGATAACGCCGTTTTTGTCTGGAACCCCCATGACCGTTCCTTCCCGGATTTCAAGTGGAATGCGCCGGAATTGTATTACCCCGGAGATGAATATGTGGATTGGGTGGGTCTTACCTGCTACAATAACGGCACCAGCTATCCCTACGAAACCTGGCGCAATTTTAATGACATGTACAGACCCATTTACGATGAATATCTAGCCAAATATCCCGGTAAGCCCTTTATGATTACCGAGTTTTCTTCCAACGAAGTGGGGGGGGATAAGGTGGCCTGGGTTCAGGATGCTTTGCGTTCGCTGGTGAATTACCCCAATATCCGGATTGCCGTCTGGTATGATCAGACGGACGGGAAGCGGCTATACCGGATTGATTCCACACCGGAAGCCAAGGAAGCCTTCCGGCAGGGCTTGACCAATCCTTATTATTTGAAGGATGGAATTAAAGTAATCCCGGAACCCTTGGATCTGGAGGAGAAGAAGGAATAGACATGAAAAGAACACTATCGCTGATATTGCTGCTGGTTTTCCTGCAAACCTTAAGTTTTCCGATGGCCGCCCAGGCCAAATATCAGGACTGGGACCGGTATGTGGCCCGGTACCAGGAAGAAAATAAATACCTTCAATATGAAGGCGGGGTAATTGTTTTGCTGGGGGATTCTCTAACGGAGTTTTTCCCCTTGGATGAATTGAGGAAGAGATACAATATCATTAACCGGGGTATCCGTATGGATGCGGTGGCGGATGCGGACTCCCGGCTGAAAGCCTCGGTGCTTGATGCAAAACCCCAGACGGTACTAATCATGCTGGGCACCAACGATGTCTGCGCCTACTGGCTGGAGCCCGAAGAAGTGGTGAAGCGCTACCGCAGCTTGCTGGAGCGAATCCAAACCGAACTGCCGGAGACCAAAATTGTGGTGCAGTCGGTTCTTTTAACTCGAGATGCCAATTACAACAATTATATCCGCCCCATTAACGACGGTTTGGTCAATCTCTGCCGCGAAATGAATATCGCTTTTCTGGACCATAACCCCGGTTTGATAGAGGGAGACCGGTTGGGGGCAAAGTTTACCACTGATGGTATTCACCTGAGTCAGGCAGGGTATGACCTGCTGGCGGATAACATCCGGAAATATTTGTCCAGTCCGGTACAGGTAGTCTATCAGGGCAAGCTGGTTTTTTCCAGCACCAATAAAGTGAAAGAGGAGAGGGAAGTGCTGGTGAACCTGCGTTCCTTTGCTTTAGATACCGGGGGCACCGTTCTGTGGACGGAGGATGGAAAAGTTAGGTTCATTAAGGGAAATCGGGAATTTGAATGGGGCATTGGCAGCGACGAAATGCTTGATAACGGGGAAGAGGTACTGCTGCCAACGCCTCCGGAAATCATAGATAACAATGTTTATGTGCCCTTGGCCCCCCTTACGGAATGTTTGGGTTATACCCTGGTTAGTTCCGAAGATAAAAAATTTATTGCCATTCAGCCCTCTGAATCTAAATCTTCCCTAGCGGCTGCAAAATAAAAAATGATCCTGTGCTTGTGCCTAGCAAGAAAAAAAGACCAATAGAACACGGATTTCACCGATTTACGCGGATTTTTAAATCTTTTTTATATCCGCATGAATCGGTGTTTGGTTCTTATTAGTTTTATGTTGGAAAAACAAAATTGTTGCATGCAGTTATGCAAGGAGAAAGACACCCGTAGATTGTAATTGGCTGCAAATTTGGGTATAATATGGGTATAGGATGTCGTGGGAGGTGGCCCTATGCAGCCAATCATTAAGCCGTCCAGTGAACTGCGTAAAAATTATAATTCCATAGCGGAAATTTGCCGCAAGTCCAAAGCCCCGGTTTTTTTAACCCGTAACGGGGAGGGGGATACGGTTATTATGGATTTGGAAACCTACAGCCGCCGGGAGGAAGAGTTGGCGCTGGCCGCACGGCTGCTGACCGCCGAGCGGGAACGTCTTTCCGGTACTGGTGGTGTTTCCATTGACGAATTTGAAAGGAATATGCGGGCGGCAATTGACGAAGGTGCAAAGCATGGACGAGAATGAAAAACACTATCGGGTCGTTATTTCTCAACATGCCAATGGGCGTATGTGGAAGCATTTCTATTTTCTGGCGCGGGTTAGCGAAAAGGCGGCGGAACAGATGTTGAATACAATGCTCAAAGACATCCGCTCCCTTGAAACCTTACCCATGAGAAACCCATTCTATGAAAGCAGCTACTTGCCTGAAAACAAATACCGGTACCTGCTTTCGGCCCAGCGCTATAGAATTGTATATTTTATAGAAAAAGCTGAAAGCACGGTATATGTAGAGGATATTGAAGATTGCCGCCAATCCTATTAACAATACCCGTGATATACTTTACTGACTAAACTTGAAGGCAAGGAGATAATATAGAACACAGGATATTTTACTTAAGCAAAATATAGAAATATCCATTCCGGCATAGAATCTATGGCGGATTTTTTTGTGCAAGATTGGTTTCCGGGCTGCGTGCATGTATAATATAGCTGAATCATTTTTAAAGGAGAAATCCACGTGCGAATAGAGCTTTTAGGCGCTGCTATTGATAATCTGAGTATGCAGGAGACTGTTTTAAAAGTTACTTCCTTCATTAAAGAAGATCGACCATGCCAAATTGTAACCCTGAACCCTGAATATCTTTACCGGGCCCAGAAGCAGTCGGATTGGATGAGGCTGGTCCGGGAGGCGGAATTGGTTACCCCCGACGGAACCGGCATTGTCTGGGCCTGTCGGATGGCGGGCCGACCGGTGCAGGAACGGGTAACCGGGATTGACCTGATGCTAAGCCTGATGCCGGTGGCGGAAAAAGAGGGCTGGAGGATTTTCCTGCTGGGTTCCGGTCCCGGTGTGGCGGAGGAGGCCGCGAAGAATTTAAAGAAGCAGTATCCGGAATTAAAAGTGGCGGGTACGCATCATGGATATTTTAAGGCCGAAGAGGAAAAAGAAATCGTCCGGCAGATTAAAGAAGCTCGGCCCCACCTGCTTTTTGTGGCTCTGGGCATGCCTCGGCAGGAGCAGTTTATTGATCAATATAAGGAAGAAATGCAGGTTCCTGTGTCCATGGGAGTGGGCGGCAGCCTGGATGTGATTGCCGGCCGGGTGCAGCGGGTACCGCCTTGGCTACAGAAGCTGCAACTGGAATGGCTGGGCCGGTTGATCAAGGAACCTTCTCGTTGGAAAAGGCAGTTGGTTTTGCCCAAATTTGCCGGGCTAGTCATTAAAAAATATTTGTTTAAATGGTAGAGGATCTGGAATTTTTTTGTGGATGTGTTACATTTTGCGACTCTTTTTCGTCCTATATCTAGGGGATTTGTAAGTTTAGACAGATGGATCTTGAGTAAAAACCGGATTGGCGTTGAATGTTCATGGCGAAAAATGATACAATACCCTTGTATGCCAGTTTGTTTGGGAAGAGGTGACTCGGATGGAAGGCAAAAAACGAAAAAAGCTTAAAATTGTTCCTTTTATTTTGTTCTGCTCCTTCCTGGTATTGATCTTTGGAGTTGGCTATGTGTTGGCTAACCAATTTATTTTTGACAGAAATGTGGCTTCCGAATTATTTGAGCCGGATCCGGAAGAAAAGGCCAAAATGGATAAACGGCTGAATTTTCTTCTGATGGGAATCGACGCCCGGGAGGGAGAGACCAACACCCGGACCGATACGCTTATTTTAGTTAGTGTGGATAAAGAGCACAACCGGATCGCCATGCTTTCTCTGCCTCGGGATACCCGGGTCAGGATACCCGGCCACGGCTATGATAAAATTAATGCCGCCAATGTTTACGGAGGGCCGGAGTTGGTGATGGAAGTGGTTTCGGATATGGTGGGGATGGATATAGACAACTACCTGATGACCAATGTTCGCGGGTTCAGGGATATTGTGGACACCCTGGGCGGTGTAACTCTGGATGTGGAAAAACGCATGTATCACTACGACCCTTATGATGAACCGGATTTGCGCAAAATTGACCTTCAGCCGGGTCTGCAAAAACTGGACGGCAACAAGGCGTTGCAGTATGTTCGTTTCAGAAGCGATGCCCTGGGAGATGTGGCCCGAACCGAACGTCAGCAAAAATTCCTGAAGGCTCTGGCTAAGGAGATGGTGCAGCCTTCCACCATTACCAAAATTCCCCGTCTGGTGCCAACCATTAATAAGTATCTTAAGACCAACTTAAGCCTTACGGAGATGGTTGCATTAGCCAGAGCAGGCCAGGATCTAAGCAACGTGGAAATGGTCACTCAGACCATGCCGGGCAAATTTTTGAACATGGATGGAGTCAGCTACTGGAGTGTGGACCCGGATCAGGCCCACATGGTGGCACGGTCCATGATTGAAGAGGGAAAAGCCTTTGATGTGGTTTTAGGTGAAGAGAATATTAATACCTCCAAGAAAACAACCAGCACTCCGGAAACCGGCCATGATCAGTCAACGGAGAAGGAAGTCACTCCGGAGGACAGTACCGGCAATAAAACCGGAGGAAGCAAAACAGGCACAACAACGGATAAGAAAAATCAGAGCAATATCGGTCAAAAGGATCCCGGCACCCACGACCCTAACAGCAATGTGCAGGTCATTGTAAAGCCATCGGATAAAGATGATGAGCAGCCGGAAGGGGAGACCGGAACAGTCAATACGACGCCTAAGAACCCGGAAGGCAGTAAGGGCGGCAATTCTAACTCAGGTTCTAATAATTCGAGTAACAGTTGGCTTCCAGCCCAGCCTTTGTAAAAATATTAGCAGATAAGGTGGTAGATTCATGGCCCGTCGCAAAAAGTGGTACTGGGTACTGTTGTCTTTAAGTGCCACACTCTTGGTTACCGGATTGGTCTGGCTTTTTGGTCCGGACTGCAGCAGTGCGAACAATACGGTGACTCCTCTTAAAAACAGCGAGATTAAAGATGCTTACGAGGTGGTTGTGGTGGGAGGAGACCCCGAGGGGGTCGCCGCCGCACTAGCCTCCGCCCGCAACGGCAAGAAGACCCTTTTAGTGGATACCCGCTCGGCTCTTGGAGGCCTTATGACCGAGGGCTGGCTCAACAGTCTGGATATGAATTACGGTCCGGGGCGGGTTATTTTGAATAAAGGGATTTTTCAGGAATTTTTTGATCAGATTGAAGGAGATTCCTTTGATGTGATAACTGCCGCCAATGTTTTTCACCAGATGGTCAATAACGAGGCCAATCTGGATGTGCTGATGTCAGCCCAGGCCATTTATCCAGTGGTGAACGGTCAAGTGAAGCCTTTGGTATTCCCGGGCCAGTCTGCGGCGGTGGACCAAGTGGCCGCCCGGTCTCAAGGGATGCCCCAGGATCTGCTGGACATTGCTGCTAAACAGAAGGAAGAAAAACAAAAGGAAAGCAGCGGTGAAGAAGTGGAAGAGGTCCAGCCCTCTGGGCAGCAGATTGTAACCGGGGTTGCAGTTGAACTGGAGGGTGGCAAGACCCAAAATATTGCAGCCGGACGGGTCATTGACGCCACCCAGGATGCGGATCTGGCCGTGGCTGCAGGAGTACCTTATACTTATGGGCAGGAGGATTACGGCCGGGGGGACAAGCTGATGGCCGTAACCCTGGTCTTTAAACTGGACGGTATTAGTAAGGCTGACTGGCTGAAGATGATGCTGGCCCTGAATACCGATAAAGAACCCCATTCCGGGGCCAACTTTGTCAGCGCCTGGGGTTTTGGCACCCTAATGAAAGGCTACCAATCCAAGGTTCCGGAAGTAGCCATGCGGGGGCTCAATGTTGGCCGCCAGAACGACGGGACGGTTTTAATTAACGCTTTGCAAATCTTTAGCATTGACGGGTTGAAGCTGGCTGACCGCCAAAGGGCCCGGGAATTGGCGCAGCGAGAGCTGCCTCACATTGTGGAATATTTAAATCAGCATGTCCCCGGTTTCGGCAGTGCCTTTCTGGCTACCACCGCCCCGGAACTGTATGTGCGGGAAACCCGGCATATTCAGGGGCTGTACCGTCTAACCGTTGACGATGTGCTGGAGAACCGTGATTTTTCAGACCGCATTGCTTTTGGTTCTTATCCCATTGATATTCAGGCCACCGATGCCGCCTTCAAGGGCAATGTCATTGGAGTACCCATCCAGTACGCTATTCCCTTCCGCTGCATTGTGCCTCAGAGAGTGGAGAATCTGCTGGTGGTAGGACGCTCGGCTAGTTTTGATTCACTGCCCCACGGCAGCGCCAGGGTAATCCCTGTGGGCATGGCTACCGGCCAGGCTGCGGGTACGGCAGCAGCCGTGAGTCTGGATACCAATTCCACCTTTCAGGCCATGGCCAATAACACCTATTTGGTGGGACAATTGCAGCAGCGCCTGATAAACCAGGGGGTGACTTTAAAACCCATCAATCTTCCAGCACCCAAGGAAACCGGTCATTGGGCCTATGAAGGCTTGAAGTTTATGCGCAGTTACGGTATGGCTGCCGGGGGATATAATAATGATTATCATCTGGATACTAAGATGCCGGAAGCCCAGTTTATTAACGGTTTAAACTGGATGACTAAGCTGACCGGGGTTACGGTTAAGGAACGACCAATTCTTTATGCTGAGGGCAACGACCTCACCCTGGAGGATGTGTGTTATATGATGGCCCGTTATTTAGGGCAGCAATTGACCAAAGAACAGGCGGTGCAGTATTTTGATCAGGTTGGCTTCTGGGATCCTCAACTCCGGGAGAAGATCGAGCAGAATAACCGGGTGGTAACCGTTGGGGCAGGCTATATGCTGCTCCAGGATTTCACTCAATGGTTGGCGGAGAATCCCGGGGGAGAACTTTCTGATGGTGAGTTGTTACATTAAAAATCAATCATTTTTATATACCGCGCAAAAATTTGCGCGGTATATTTGTGCCCTTTTGTCAGGAGGGGTATAATAAATGGGGGATTTTGTCACAGGAGGAGATCAAATGCAAAAAAAGTGGCTGACTTATGGACTATGGGCCATGGTGGCGGTAGCGGTACTGGCCGCAGCCCATGTGGCCTTTTGGCAGAGATATTGTGTGGAGCAGGATTACCGGCAGGTGGAACTGGCCCTGGGATATGATGAAATTAGTTCTCTGGCCGGAACCGAAGGATTAACGGTAGTTCAGGGATTAATGGAATTTAAGAAGCATGGTGTTACCGGGGTTGTCATAAGGGAACCTATGCTCGATGATTTACGCCAAAATGGCGATATTGAAGTTTTTAGCGGACAGGAATTGTTAAAACGTCAGGGGGAAGATTTTGTTTCAAAGCAACTCCTCAACCGGAACCATACATATATCACGACTTCCAGCAAAGATGTCTTTGATCAGCTTTCCTCCCAAATGTCCGCCAAATTGGCCAATGTGCAGTTTTATGAGACGGGCCAAGGTACCTACGTAATTGAGACTTTGGCTCCGTATACGGCTATAAAAGAACTGGGGGTGGGCTTTACCCGAAAATCTATTGAAGACGTGCGACAGGCAGAGATGAAGGGAATTCTACAAATTCGGACCTGGCCTGGTCCTACTCAGCAAAATATTGACAAAGTTTTTAAATTATACCGCAACATTCCCAATGTTTCTGCCGTCCTATTTAATGACGACACTCTTCCGGGCTATCCATCCCTGCTGCCTGTGCTGGCGGAGGAAGTCAGGAAAATGGATGTTCCTCTGGTACAGGTTGAATTTTTCCCCCAGCGTGGCTTTGAGAAACTGGGTATTCTTTTGGATAAAAAGGTGGTCCGGCTGCATACCATTGCTCAGAATGAATTAAAGCGTGTTTCCGTCGGAGAGGCCTTGGACCGCTACACCCTGGCGGCGGCGGAACGGAATCACCGGATCTTACTAGTTCGCCCCTTCTTAACGGGCGGGGATCTGATGCAGGAGAATTTGGATTTTATGGACCAGTTAAAATCCCGGCTGGAGAAGGAAGGGCTGCAGATAGGATCTTTTAGTCTGCTTCCCCCGGTTCCCGTTTCCCGGTCCATAGTGCTTTTAATTGGCCTGGGAGTCATTACGGGCGGACTTCTGTTGCTGGATCGATTAAGCTTGGGCCGCTGGATACCGATAATTGGACTAGGTGCCCTGATCCTATGGCCGGCCTTGATGTACCTGGACTTTGTTCAGGCCAGGAAGCTGATGGCCCTAGCCTCGGTGATTGTATTTCCTGCCCTGGCCCTGCTGTGGAATTTGAAAAGGGAGGGCCAGACGCCCGGTCAGGCGGTTGTTTCCCTGCTCCGTATTTCTCTGTTTTCCTTGTTGGGAGCTTTATTTATGGTGGGACTGCTGGCTGACGCGGGATTCATGCTGAAGCTCGATCAGTTTTCCGGAGTTAAGCTGGCCCATGTGGTGCCGCTAATGATTGTTCTTCTTTATTTATCTCTGGATCGGGCCAAGGGAGAGGGACTGACAGAGAAGATTAAAGGAATGCTTGACCATCCCGTTAAGTTGGGGGTAGCTCTGGCAGCCGGGTTTATGGCTGTGGCGGTAGTCGTCTATGTAATGCGTACCGGCAATGAGGCAATGACCGTGAGCGGAGCGGAACTTCAATTTCGCAGCTTGCTGGATCAGTTCCTAGGGGTAAGGCCCCGGACCAAGGAATTTTTATTGGGCCACCCGGCTTTACTGCTGTTGCTGCTTTACGGTTATAAAGACAACCGTTTTTTACCCTTGCTGTTGTTGGCGGCCATTGGACAGGCATCCCTGGTCAATACCTTCGCTCATATTCACACCCCCCTTTGGGTGTCGATGCTAAGGGCCTTTAACGGACTGTGGCTGGGAATTTTATTGGGGCTGGCAGTGTATTGGAGCGTTCAGTGGACTGCCCGCCGGGGGAGAGATCGTATGCATGGCTAAAGTGGTGTTATCCGGATATTACGGCTTCGAGAACTTGGGTGATGAGGCAGTTCTTTTCAGCATTTTGAAGACGCTGCGGGATCTGCGCATTGGTTTGAGAATCGAAGTCCTTTCCAACCATCCTGAGCAAACAGCGGAAATTTATAAGGTTACCGCTTCCAATCGCTGGAAGTTAAGAAATATTTACCGTGCCTTACGGGACGCGGACCTGTTAATCAGTGGCGGCGGAAGCCTGCTGCAGGATGTCACCGGAATAAAGAGCCTGCTTTATTATCTGGGAGTCATCGGACTGGCCAGAATATTAAGGAAGCCCGTCTTTTTCTACGCCCAGGGGATTGGTCCGGTCAATTCAAGGCTGGGCCGGCTGCTGATGCGTTTGGTGGTGAACAAGGTGGATTATATTACCGTAAGGGATGAATCCTCGATGGAGGACCTCCGAAATATGCAGGTAATAAAGCCGCCAGTTGAGGTTACGGCGGACCCGGTACTGGGATTGGAACAAAAATTTGTGGATGAAAGTGTCGGACGTAAAATTTTGGAAGAGACGGGCATGGATTTGTCCATTGAGAAAAGATTGGTGGGCGTGTCCGTCCGGGAGTGGAAAGGCCTCAGTAGGTATAAGGAAGTGCTGGCAGAAATCTGCAACAAGCTCAGCCGCATTGGTTACCAGGTTGTTTTTCTGCCTATGCATTACCCCGATGATCTGGAGATCTCCCGGGAAATTGCGGAAAAGATGGACCAGCCTGCGGTAGTGCTGGACCGGCAGTATTCAGTGGTGGAAATGGCCGGACTCATTGCCAATATGGATCTGTTGATTGGCATGAGGCTGCATGCCTTAATTTTAGCTGCGGTGATGCACGTGCCTCCGGTAGCCCTTTCTTACGATCCCAAAATTGACCGCTTTATGGGGCTTTTGGGGAAAGAAGCGGCTTCGGATGTCCTGGAGCCGGATTACGAAAAGCTCTGGTGTGCTGTGGAGGAAATTCTTTGCGAACCCTGGTTAGCCCAGGAAGATTTGGCTCAGGCGGTAGAGCCGTTACGTCGGAAGGCCCAAAGTACGGCGAACCTGGCCTTGCAGAGGATGGACAAAGCCCTGCACAAGCAGGGAATAGCCGCCAGTTATCTTTAGTTTATGAATATGGAGGAACAAAATGAAACTTACAACTTGGTTCCGTTTGCTTTGTATCTGTTTCATTGTAACCTGGGCCTTGCCGGCCGCCGCTGCGGAGCAGATTGCCCCGGGGGTCCGCTACTGGAGCTTTGAGCGGACTAACTGGGATGGAAAACCGGTAAAGGGCCATGCTTTGGAGATAGACCTTCAACAGCGCTTTACCGAGGTATGGCCGGTTATGGGGCAGGATCAGTTGGGAAAACTGGAAACCCTGAGCAGTATGACAGGCCGCACCGGAGCCATTGCTGCTATCAACGGGGGATTCTTTGATACCCGAACAGGAATCCCCGACGGCACTTTAATGATTGACGGTAAAACGGTAACCACAACCAATATTCTTCGCACTACCCTGGGAATCACCTCTGATGGAGAGGTTAAAGTGGGTTACTACACGCCGGGCAGCGAGGAGTGGCAAAAGGCTCGCCACCTTTTAACCGGCGGCCCGTTGCTGGTTAAGGACGGCCTGCCTGTGGATCAGGCGGTACAGGAAGGTCTGTGGGGCAACGTGCTGTCCGCCGCTCCCAGGACCGCTGTTGGAGTTACTGCCTCCGGGAGGCTACTGCTGGTGGAGGTTGACGGGCGTCAGGCGAATTACAGTCAAGGGGTTACCTTGGAGGAACTGTCCTATCTGATGATTGATCTGGGAGCCGTGCAGGCGGTGGGCTTGGATGGCGGCGGTTCCAGTGAGATGATTGTTAAAGGGAATATTGTCAACCGTCCTTCCGACGGCAAGGAAAGATCCATCAGCAACGGTCTGGTGGTACTACAGCAACTACCGGTGTATTTAAACAACCAGAGACTGTTTTTTGACGTACCGCCCCTGGTGGAAAAGGGACGCACCCTGGTGCCCATGCGCCGGATTTTTGAGGGATTGGGTGCTGAAGTAGCCTGGGATGATGCAACCAAAAAGGTGACGGCCACCAAAGGAAGCCGTTCCGTTGAACTAACATTGGGCGAGGCAGTTGCCTTGGTGGACGGCGAAAAAGTTGCTTTGGATGTGCCTGCACAATTAATGGCCGGTCGCCTGCTGGTACCCATGCGCTTTGTGGGAGAATCCCTGGGAGCCACGGTGAATTACGATACTACTGCTACGTCACCGGTGATTTACATTACCGAGGAAGGGGGCAGCACTAGTGAAAACCAGTAAATTTCTTTCTTTTGGACTGGCCCTGGTATTAACGGCGGTCTTTGCTCTCCCGGTCTTTGCCGAAGATGAAATGAATTCTTCCGCTCCTCAGGCAGCAGAGCAGCAGCCTATTTCCTCTCTGGAGCCTTCCCTGATGGAACCGGAGCAGGAAGAGGAAAAGGCTTTGGCCCTGGCCTCGGATTATATTGCCAATATTAATTACAATCTGACCCATTTTGCAGTAAAACTTTCCAACGGTCATCTGCTGGTCTGCCGGGTGGGTTCCTGGGACCCAGGCGTTGTTGAAGTGGACGCACTGGGCAACGAGGTGTGGTATTACCGGGGCATTCAGGCCAACAGTGCCCAACGGCTGGATAACGGCAATACCCTGGTGGCGGATTCCGGCGCCCCCGGCGCCCCCTCTGTACCCCAAGTGGTTGAGCTAACCCCTGAAGGAAAAAAGGCATGGGAATACACCCTGCCTTCGGCAGCCTACGCTCCCCGGTATGCCGAACGACTGTCCAACGGCAACACTCTGATGGTGCTGCCCTTTGAAATCCGGGAAGTAACGCCTCAAAAGGAAATTGCCTGGCAGTACGGACTGGGCAAACCCGGTAAATCCGGGACAGCCGGATATCTGGAGCATCCGGTTCGCGCCCACCGTCTGCCCAACGGCAACATCTTGATTGTGGACCGGGGTTATACCAAGGGGCGGGTGCTGGAAGTGACGCCGGATCAAAAGACGGTCTGGCAGTTTGCGGCTGCCGGTGGAACCGGGACGCAGCCTCCGGGCCTAGTACAGCCGCTGGATGCCCTGCGTATGGAGGACGGTACCACCTGGGTTACCGATAAGAAGCAGGATATGGTCTTTAAACTGGATGCCGGCGGGCAGGTAATGGAAGTTAAAACCTGGGTGGAGCTTTATCAAGCCGCCCCGGTCACCAACCTCTGGTCGGCCAAACCGGTGGGGAACGGCAATGTACTTCTGGCTGCCACCATGGTTACCGGGCGAACTCGGGTGGCGGAAGTGATTGGAGATACCATGAAAGTTGTATGGAGCCGGGAGAACCCACAACCGGAAGAACAATAAAGAAACCTAAAGAAGAAACCCGGAGGTAAGGACTTAAACTTGCTCCGGGTTTTTCAGCAGAGTATTTTTATTTTATATGGATACCAGAAAATTCTTAAGTTTATTTTCAAATAATTATTTTTCCAGCCTAGCTCCAAATGCTTTTAGTTTTTCCTGCACCCAGGAAATGTCCTTTTGGTCCAATTGCCCGGGTGCTTTTTTTTCTTTCAGGGAGCGGACAGCGGCAACACCTGCGGCGTCTCCCAGAACAGCTAAATTGGGCAGTACACGGAGTTCCGCCCAGGCGAAGGAGGAGATGCCTGCAGCGTAGCCGGGGACCAAGAGGTTGGTTGTTTCGGAGGGCAGTAAAGCTTCAAAGGGCAGGTACACCGGGTTTTTCGGCTGGCCGCCTTCCCTTTGCCAGTCTGGACGGAGGTGCTTGGTTACGGGCCAATCGTAGGCTCCGGAGGCCTTTAAATCTTCAGGAATAAAGGCATTAATATCCATCATATAGTACCCCAGCCCAATCCGGCGAGGATAGTTGTCGGCGTCTGCACCGGCTGAAGAAGGCCCGGCCATTTGAGCTTCCCGGGTGGTTACTGCGTAACGGCTATTTTCCGTTCCAGGACCGGTTTTACCAGCCAGGGGGCTGTGTACGGACTCCCGGATATACATTACCTCTCCCACCACCGGCAGGCCTTGAGCGTCTTTCGCCAATTCAACCTGCTCAAACCCGTACCACTGGCCGGTTGCCGGGTCTTGAACTTTCAATTGCCGCAGAGCCTGGAGAAATTGCGGGTTCTGCAAGAATTCCCGGGCCTGCAGCCACGCCTGGTCTACCGTCCGCTGCCCCGGAAGAAGATCCGAGGGATAGCGCCGGCTGCCCTGATCCCGCCGGTGAGCCCGGGCATCCACATCAAAAACCAGCAGGCCATTGACCCACCAGATATCGCTGTCTTTTCCATTGGCGGCCGCGTTAACCGGTTTAAGAGCGAAGCCCAATGGTCCGTATTGCTCGTTAAAGGCAATCACCTTGGGATCAGAAAGAAAAGCCTGTTTTCCTCCGGCTAACCCCCAACTGCCTTTGGCATCCCGGACAAACTCCCAGTCGGCGATACGTGCTGCCTTGGGGGGAGTCTTAACGCCCTTTACCTGAAACATCAGAGTGGCCGCCTGCTGCCGGGCCACCGATAGGGTTTCCTCTTCCGGGAGCAGGGCTGCGGGCCAGTCCCCGCGACCGGTGCTGACTTCATTTCCGGTCAGACGGGTTAACCGTCCGTCCACCGAAGCATCAATAAAGACCTGCCCCGGCACCCTTTGTAAACCGGGCCCCCAAACCACTTCACCCTTTAGGTTGCGGTAAGTGCTTCGTAATTTTAGTTCTTTAATTTGCTGTTCCTCTACAACCAGATCTTCCAGGTCGTAGGAATACACAATTTTAAGATTGGGAAACTGGGACAGGTCCGCCGCTATAATTTGGGCCATCCGGTCAGTGTTGTAAAATTGTCCGGCTTTGGCGAACCAGCGGCCAAAGGAACCCTGAGTAACTACCTGTCCCTGCCATAGACGGATATCCGTAAAGTTCTGGCCGCCCACCGTGCCAATACCACCTAACTGCCGCACCGGTTCAGGTATCACCAATAGAACTTTTCGGTCAGGAGCGGCAGCGGCAGCACTTCGGGCCGCCGCACATCCGTCAAAACCCCCGCCAAAAACCACAATATCTCCTGGCAGAGTTTGATCATCCGCAGCGGTTGTAAAAATCAAAAAAAGCAAAAGGATAAAAAAGTAAAAAAGAAACTTTTTCATTTAAATTGGAACCTCCATTTTCTTAAGGGTATTCCTCGTGAATTGGTTGTTAGCCTGATTCTGTATTTCTATGGGTCCTGTTTCTAGCCTTATTCCGTAATTTTTATAGGTCTTGTTGTTAGTATTGGGGGGAATGATTATGGATTGTAAAGGGATACAGGACCTGGGGAAGAACAGGATAAGTCTAGCAACAGGACCTGTAAGCATTATCCACAATGCTAGCCTCTTCTCCAAAGAAATGCCCAATAGCACGTTTTTCTTGTTTTTTTGGACAGGAAGCAATATAATTATGGCGAAACAACCGATAAATCAATCTACCGGAGGTTGCCATGCTGGATATAAACGCTATACAACAAATTCTACCCCACCGCTATCCCTTCCTGTTAGTGGATCGAATTTTAGAAGTAGAGGAAGGGAAAAAAGTCGTTGGCATAAAGAACGTTTCCATGAATGAACCTTTTTTCCAGGGGCATTTTCCCAATTACCCGGTAATGCCCGGAGTCTTAATCATCGAAGCCATGGCCCAGATGGGGGCAGTGGCTATTCTTAGTATGCCTGCTTTTGCCGGGCGGATTGCCCTACTAGCCGGAATTGACAAAGCGCGCTTCCGGCGTCAGGTGGTTCCGGGGGATACTTTGCGGATTGAGGTGGAGGTTTTGAAACTCCGGGGTACGGTGGGCAAAAGCCAGGCTAGGGCCTATGTGGGAGAAGAGTTGGCGGTGGAAGCGGAGTTAATGTTTGCTCTAGGTAAGGAATAGAGGATTTTGGCGAATAAAAGACGAATATTCTGCATAATAGAGATGTTGTCCAAACAAAAGGTTTTTTTGGCATCCTTTAAGTAAAGTAGTTAAATTTGTCGCTATACATAGGCAAACCTCGCGGGTTAGAATAAGGTTGGCTGTCCCTTTGTATCCATCCCGTAATTTGCTTTGGAGGGATAAATTTTGATAAACTTTATATTTCCCTGTTTGCTGGCTTTGTTGATCAGTTTCGTATTAACACCCACAGTTCGCAAATTGGCTTTTAAGATTGGAGCCATTGACCGGCCCGACTGCCGCAAGGTACATTGTAAGACCATGCCCCGTCTGGGCGGGCTGGCCGTTTTTTTAGCTTTTACTGGAGCGGTTTTATTTACTCAACAATTAAATAATAAACTAATTGGTTTGCTGGTGGGCGGTTTGCTCATCGTTTTGCTGGGAATTTTGGATGATACCCGGGGTTTGCCTGCCAAAGTAAAGCTGGTGGGTCAAATTGCCGCCGCTGCAGCGGTGATTCCTTTTGGCATTCAGGTGGAGTTTATCACCAACCCCATTAACGGAGACCTGCTGCACCTGGGAATCTGGGGGATTCCGGTCACCATTTTCTGGATTATTTCCGTAACCAATGCCGTAAACCTGATTGACGGATTGGATGGCCTGGCGGGCGGAACTTCCTTTATTGCCGCCTTGACCATGGCAGCCATTATCTGGCAGCAGGATGGAACAGGCATGGAGGTCACCCTTTTGGCACTGGTGCTGGCAGCCTCGATCCTGGGATTTTTACGGTACAATTTCTTTCCCGCCAAGATTTTTCTGGGGGATACCGGTTCCATGTTCCTGGGCTATGCCTTGGGAACTCTGGCAGTCATGGGTGTGACCAAGACCGCCACGGCCATCTCTGTCATTGTGCCGATGGTCATTTTAGGGCTTCCCCTGCTGGACGTGCTTTTTGCCATTCTTCGCCGCTATCAAAGCCAGCGGCCCATCTTTCAACCCGACAAGGAACACCTGCATCACCGGCTGATGGCCCTGGGATTATCCCATCGGCAGACGGTATTGGCCATTTACGCAGTGAACCTGATTTTAGGTGTAAGCGCTTTCCTCTTAACCGTGCTGACAACCAGTCAGGCGGCTCTGCTGCTCTTTATTTTGGCGGTGGTGATTATTGTAACCGCCAATAAGATCGGCGTGATCGGAAAGGTTGCCCCAACCGGAACCTCTTCTTCCGTTTCACAGAATTTACGGCAGCGGTCCTCCAAGATGTAGGACCGCTTTTTGTTTAAAGATTTTTAAGGGGGGTTTAAGATGAGAGTCCGCAAAGCCATTATCCCGGCTGCCGGACTGGGGGTGCGTTTTTTGCCCGCTACTAAGGCTCAGCCCAAGGAAATGCTGCCCATTGTGGATACGCCAACCATTCAATACATAGTCGAGGAAGCCGTTGCCTCAGGAATTGAAGATATTTTAATCGTCACCGGTCGAAACAAGCGGGCCATTGAAGATCATTTTGACAAATCCCTGGAACTGGAACTGCAGTTGGGACATAAAAACAAGGATGAACTTCTGGGACTGGTCCGGGACATCAGTGAAATGGTGGATATCCACTATATCCGCCAGAAGGAGCCTCTGGGTTTGGGGCATGCGGTTTATTGCGCCCGGAAGTTTATTGGAGATGAGCCCTTTGCCGTTCTGCTGGGAGATGATGTCATTAAAAACAAGGTTCCCTGCCTGAAGCAGATGATCAATCTATACGAAGAGGTGCGTTATTCCGTATTAGGGGTACAGGAAGTTCCGCCGGAGCATGTAAACCGGTACGGTATGGTTGAGGCCACCACAGAACGGGAAGGAGTTTGCCGCATTTACGATCTGGTAGAAAAGCCCGAAGTGGGCCAAGCCCCTTCAAGCTTAGCCGTAATGGGCCGGTATATTTTAAGTCCCCGGATTTTTGATATTCTAGCCATGACCCGGCCTGGAGCCGGCGGTGAAATCCAATTGACCGATGCCCTCCGCTCGCTGGCGAAAGCCGAGGCCATTTATGGCTGCCTTTTTGAAGGCACACGTTATGATGTGGGGGATAAGTTAGGTTATTTAAAGGCTACCGTTGAATTCGCCCTGGAAAGACCGGATTTGGCCGGGGAGTTTCGGAAATATTTAAAAGAATTGATCACAGAGTAAAGGTTGTATGGACATGCGAGTTTTGGTAACGGGCGGAGCCGGCTTTATCGGTTCTCACATTGTGGAGAATTTGTTGGAGGCCGGACACGAGGCCTTGGTGGTAGATAACTTTTCCACCGGCAGAAGAGAGAATCTTATTACCGGGGTTCCGGTTTATGAGATGGATATTATCAACCCGGAGATCACGGAAGTTTTTAGAAGGGTCCAACCGGAGGCCGTCATTCATCAGGCGGCTCAGGTGGCGGTTCCGGTTTCCCTCAAGGACCCGGTTTTGGATGCACAAGTCAACATTATCGGTACCTTGAATTTGTTGGAAGCCTGCCGCACCCACGGGGTGGCCAAGGTGATTTTTGCCTCTTCGGCAGCGGTGTATGGAAATCCCGCCTACCTGCCGGTGGATGAGCAACATCCTGTAGGCCCCTTGTCCGGATACGGCGTTTCCAAGCACGCAGTGGAAAAGTATTTGGAAGTTTACCGGGAACTGTACGGATTGAAATGGACGGCCCTGCGCTATGCCAATGTGTACGGACCCCGCCAAGACGCTCTGGGGGAAGGCGGGGTGGTGGCGATCTTTATCAATAAGCTGCTTCAGAATCAGTGTCCGGTGATTTTTGGAGACGGGGAACAAACCCGGGACTTTGTCTATGTAAAGGATGTGGCTGCTGCCAATGTCCGGGCGTTGACCTTTGGAGACAACCGGCTCTTCAACATCAGCACGGGGAAAGCTTCTACGGTGAATGAACTTTTACTGCTGCTGCAGCAAGCCATCGGTTCTTCCCTGCTGGGAGAATACGGACCGCCCCGGTCGGGGGACATTTTACACAGTTATTTGGATCAGCAGCGGGCGGCGGTTGAATTGGACTGGGTTCCCCGGTATGCCCTGGATCAGGGAATAAAGGAAACGGTGGAGTTTTATCTTAAGGGTGGGCTTTAAAGATCGCCCATCCCCTTCCGGTTATCGGTGAATGGAATAACCGGAAGGTGAATACCTCCCGGTTATTTTTGTCCAATGGTTTTGTTCTTTTTATTTTTACACCAGCTTAGATAGCTTTCCAGTGTCTTGCGGCGTTCTTCCAGCTTTTTTATGTTTACTGATTTACTCATTGGATCATACTCCTCAAAACAATTTGTTAACTGGTTATAGTATAGCCATGGAAACGGATTTATAAACCTTGCCAGAGGTGGAATTATGTGCATAATTGAAATAAAAGCATCATACAATAATTCTTGTGCAAAAGGAAAATCAGTTCCGGGAGGAGAGGCCATGAATAAAATATCCTTTGGAACCGACGGTTGGCGGGGGATTATTGCCAGGGATTTTACCTTTGATAATGTAAGACTGGTAACCGGAGCGGTGGCAGCCTATATTAACAGCAAGGGCTTGGGAGAGCGCGGCCTGGTGGTGGGCCGGGACAACCGGTTTTTAGCCGAGGAGTTTGCCGAGACCGTAGCGGAGGAACTGAACCGCCAGGGGATCTCCGCCTTTATGTGCTGCGGGGCCACACCCACCCCGGTAACGGCCTATGCCATTCAATTAAAAAAAGCGGCCGGAGCCATTATGCTGACGGCCAGCCATAACCCGCCTGTTTATAACGGGTTTAAGTTCATTCCCGAGTATGCCGGACCGGCCCTGCCTCATATTACCAAAGAGATCGAAGAGAATATCCGGCGGCTGCAAAAAGGGGATCCCTGTGATATGAGAGGGCTCATTCCCCCTGAGGGGCGTTATGGCCTGCTGGTGGAGGAAACAGATGCCGGAGCCTGCGAACGTTCGGATTTTCACCCCTTTGAGCCCTATGTAAAACATATTTCCGAAGTGGTGGACCTGGAGATGATTGGGAAAGCTGCCCTGAAGGTAGTCATTGACCCCATGTATGGTGCAGGCATCGGCTATCTGGAACACATTCTGGGTCAGGCCGGAGTCCAACTGGAAGTTTTCCACAACACCCGTGATCCCCTTTTTGGCGGAACCCTGCCGGAACCCAGCGGGAAAACACTGGAAGAGTTGAAGAACCGGGTGAAGGCCGGGGGCGCCCATCTGGGACTGGCTCTGGACGGCGATGCGGACCGCTTTGGAATTATTGATAGCAATGGTGAATACATTACACCCAATCAGTTTCTGCCGCTGCTCTACTATCACCTGAATACCGCCCGGGGTTGGCGGGGACCGGTGGCCCGGACGGTGGCCACCACTCACCTGTTGGACCGTATGGCGGTGCGGTATGGGCAGAAAGTTTACGAAAGCCCCGTAGGGTTTAAATATATTGGACAGAACATGCTGGAAAAGAACTGCGTTTTGGGCGGGGAGGAAAGCGGAGGCCTGTCCATTCGGGGCCATATCCCGGAGAAGGACGGCATTCTGGCCGGGCTGCTGGCAGCGGAAATGGTGGCCCGTCACGGGAAGAGTCTGTCTGGCATTCTGGAGGATATTTACCGGGAATTCGGCTGGCTTTACAGTGAGCGTCTGGACCTGCACACCACGCCGGAGCAGAAACAAGAAATTCTGGACCGCTTGAACCTTTGGGAACCCCGGGAACTGGCCGGGCAGGAGGTAGCCAGAAAGATTACCCTGGATGGCATCAAACTGGTGCTGGCGGACGGGGCCTGGGTTTTGATCCGGCCCTCAGGCACCGAACCTCTCTTCCGTATCTATGTGGAAGCCAACCATATGGAGCAAAAAAGCCAATTACAGCAGGAAGTGAGAGAATTGTTAAAAATACAATAAACTAACCTGTAATTGGTATTTTAAGTTATTTATCATAATCTTAGAGGAATTAGGAAGGATGCTGTCGAAAATTTAAGACAGTATCCTTTTGTTTGGGGAAATAGAAGGGATTTAGCCCTTTGAGGTGAACAACTTGATCAGCTATCAATCTATCGTTAAATATAGAAAGATCTTTGCTCTGGTACATATTTTTTTGCTGCTCCCCTGGCCCCTTTGGGGTAAGGCCTGGGCCCTTGAGCCGAATTATCAGTTGGAGAACAACCTGGCCGCGGGAATTTTGGGAATTCCGGCTCTGTGGACCCTTAATCCGGGAATCAATGGTCTGGGTTTAACCGGAAAAGGACAGACTGTTGCGGTGGCGGACGCCGGACTGGATGGCGGCAATATGGAAACCCTGCACCCGGACCTGAAGGACCGGTTAACCGGGGTGAAAGATTTCAGCGGGGACGGTTGGGGGGACCCCAACGGCCACGGTACCCATATTGCCGGCAGTATTGTGGGGACCGGTGCCAAGTCTCAGGGCTATATCAGGGGAATGGCCCCGGAAGCAGGACTGTATTTCCAGGCCACCTACAATGAGGCCGAGAAAAATCTGCGGATTCCTTCGGTTTACGACTTATTAAATGATGCCTACAATGCTCCCGGGCAACCCCGGATCCACGTGAACAGTTGGGGGGCCAACTTCAGTGACGGTATTTATGACTGGAACAGCTACAGCCTGGACAAGTTTGTCTGGGATCACCCGGATATGGTGGTGTTGAAGTCCGCCGGCAACGGCTATAAAACCGCTAAACCCTTTGTCAGTTCACCAGGTTCGGCCAAAAATGCCGTTACCGTAGGGTCCACCGAAGGAGTGCGGGGAATTGACACCGGTTCCGATAACCCCGGTCAGGTTGTCGGCTTCAGCAGCCGGGGCACCTTTGACGGCCGCATCAAACCGGAGGTTCTGGCTCCCGGCACCTGGATTTTATCCACCCGTAAAACCAACCCGAACCTGGAGGGAGATAATTATATCGGTGTTTATAACCAGTATTACGGTTATATGAGCGGCACCAGCATGTCCACCGCTCTGACCGCCGGTTCCCTGGCTTTGCTGCGGCAATATCTGGTTCAGAAAGGGCTGTCTCCCAGCGCGGCTCAGATGAAAGCACTGCTGATTTTCGGCACCCGGATTCTGCCGGGAGTATCCGGCAGCGACCAGGGATTCGGCCGGGTTGACGCCGAAAGATCGATTATCGCCATGGATCAGGGCGATGTGAAGGTTTTGGATGAGAAGGGATTAAATACAGGAGAGGAGTTAACTTATACCTACACCAGCAACGGACAGCCCTTCCGGGTGGTGATGGCCTATACCGATTACCCCAAGACCCCCGGAATCGGGAAGGATTTAGTTAATGACCTGGATGTGAAGGTAACCGGCCCGGACGGCAAGGAAGTATACTGGGGCAACGGTTATATCGACGGGGACCACTTGAACAATACTGAGGGAATTCTGATAGACAAACCCCAAAAGGGAGAAACCTATACCATTGAGGTCTCTGCCTCGGAGGTGGTTCATGGTCCCCAGCCCTTTGCCTTGGTCTATGGCAGCCTACCTTGGCAGGGCACTCTTTCCGAAGTTCACGACAATGAACTGACTTTTAATGATGGACAGACACTAAGGGTGAATCAAGAGGTAACCATCCGTCTTACCGACGGCAGCGCCGCAACGGAGGCGGCTATCAATGAGATTCCTGCCGGAGCAGAGGTTTATCTGGTATATGGCGAAGAAGGAGAAATCTCTCATTTGGATGCCCTTTATAACACCATTCACAGCAAGCTCCAGGCCAAGGAAGGTTCCAACCAACTGGTTATTGAGGATGGAACACGCTGGTCCCTGGCGGAGGAAGCTAAAATTTTTGTTGGCGATAACGAGCTTCAATGGAGCGAACTGCCCCTGGAAGCGGAGATTGAACTGACGGTGAATCCCGGGGATGATAAAGTTTGGCGGGTGGAAGTGAAAAACCTGCCGGATAACTCCCCTTACTATTCCTTACCCCTTTCGGAAAAGGATATAACTATAGCCATACAAAACTCCAGGAGCAGCGGCAAGGTGGTTCTATCAGCGGCGGATCCGGAAGATACATCAAAACCGGTGACCTTGGCCTTTGCCGCCGGGTTGGCCTCAAAGCTTGTCAGCAACGGGTTGCCGGTAGAACTGAGACTGCCGGGATTAAGTATTGAGATTCCCGTCGGTGAATTTGGCCGGATAGGCAAATCTGAAGAGGGGGCACAACTGCAGCTACGGGTTGCCTGGCAGACAGTGGGTGAACAATCTCTGCCTGCCGCAGACCCGTTTATGTACCTGCGTCCGGTAGGAAAGCTGGTGGAGATCCGGCCTACTCTGGTATGGCCGGACGGCAGTCAACTGGCAATTAGTTCTTCCAATTCCTTCCTTAAGGTAACCATTACTTCTCCTCTGGGATCCACTGCCGGGTTAAACCTGCAGCGTTTAGGGACCTATCGATATAGTGAATTATCCCAGGTGTGGGGGCTGGTAAACATTGATTACAATCCGGATACAGGCAGGTCCACTTTCTATACCAACCGGTTCGGAAAATTTGGCATTTTGGAGGCTAGCCGAACCTTTGAAGACATTACAGACCATTGGGCCAGGACGGATATAGAGATTATGGCGGCCCGCCAGATTGTAAGGGGTATGGCCCCGCAGACCTTTGCTCCGGATCTTACCGTAACCAGGGGACAATTTACAGCCATGCTGGTTCGGACTCTAGGCCTTTCTGAAGAATCCGTCTCCCCTGCCGAGTTCTCAGATTTACCCGGGGATTACTGGTGCGCCGGGGCTGTGGGCACCGCAGTAAAAATGGGCCTGGTTTCCGGTTACGGCGACGGAACCTTTGGTGCCAATGATCCCATTACCCGGGAACAAATGGCGGCTATGCTGGTCCGGGCCATGCGTTATGGTACGGAGAAAAACCTCAATGAAAGCGCACTGAATCCCATCCATTTTACCGATGAGGAAAACATCTCCTCCTGGGCTAGGTCCTCAGTGGCTATTGTGGCGCAGGAGGGCCTTATGAAAGGCAGGGAAGCCGGAGGCTTTGCTCCTCAGGAATTTACCACCCGGGCCGAGGCTGCTGTTGTGATGGTGCGGCTGCTGAGCTATCGGGGGAATAACTGGTAGCTGTCGGTTGTCAGAAACAACCATTAAGAATCAATATTTACTTAGAGAAGGGTTTTCACCGGTTGAAAGCCCTTCTTAATTTTTATTATTAAGCGATACTGAAGGATATAGGCGAAAAGAGTCGAATATACTACCTTTGTTGTGATGAGTTTATCAGTACTAACCATAAAACCGATAGCTGAAAGCCAATAGGAGGTCCTTTGATTGTCCACTGGAAGAATTATTGCCAGGGCGGCCCTGGTTGTGGCCGTAATTAATCTCTTATCCCGTATTTTGGGTTTTGTCCGGGAACAGGCCATTGCCTATATGTTTGGAGCTACCAGCACCACCGATGCCTATGTGGTGGCCTTTAACATTCCTTACACCGTTTTTGCTATTATCATTGGTGCTTTGGCGGTGGTGGTGATCCCCGTTTTCAATGAATATGTGGCCAAAGGCCAGAAGGAAGAGGCCTGGCGGTTGTTTAATACCGTGATCACCCTGGTGGTTCTAATCTTTGCAGCATTCACTGCGGTCGGAATTTTTGCGGCCCCACTGCTGGTCAAGCTGACAGCTCCGGGATTAGATCCGGGAACCGCTGCCTTGGCCGCCCGGTTGACGGCCATTATGCTGCCAATCCTGATCTTTTACGGATTGGCCACCGTGTTTCAGGGATTGCTAAATGCCAATCAGGTCTTTGCCATCCCGGCTCTGAGTACCAGTGTTACCAACGTGGTGATCATTGCGTCAGCCCTGACTCTAGGGGGCTGGTACGGCGTAGAAGGTTTGGCTGCCGGAACCGTGGTGGGATTTATTCTCGCCGCCCTGATTCAAGTTCCTAAACTCAAACAGCAGGGCTTCCGGTATAAATTTTCAACGGACTGGCGTCACCCGGGAGTTCGTAAGGTTCTTTACCTGGTGATGCCGGTGGCTATCGGCACTTCCCTGAACCAGATTTACCTGATTATAGACCGTATTTTGGCTTCAGGACTGGCGGCCGGAAGCATCTCCGCCTTGAATTACGCCAACCGGCTGATTTTAATGCCCATTGGTTTTTTTGTGCTGGCGGTGGGCACTGCTTTTTATCCCACCATTACCCGCCTGGCGGCGGAGAAGAAACAGCGGGAGCTGTCTGAAACCGTGGTGGGTGCCTTCCGTCTGGTGACCCTTTTTGCCCTGCCGGCGGGAGTGGGGCTTCTGGTGCTGGCCACTCCCATTATTCAATTGCTTTTTGAACACGGGAAATTTGATGCCCGGGCTACGGAAATGACAGCCATTGCCTTGGTGTTCTACTCCATCGGGCTGGTGGGCCAGGCGGCCAACATCATTCTTACCCGGGGTTTTTACGCACAGCAGGACACTAAGACACCGGTGAAGCTAATGGCCGTTACGGTGGTGGTCAATTTGATCTTCAGCCTGCTGTTGATTGGTCCGCTAAAACACGGCGGATTGGCCTTGGCCAATTCCATTGCTTCCCTCCTGAACACGGTAATGCTTTCCTATTACCTGAATAAGCGGATCCCGGGCATGTGGGAGGCCAAACTCTTTAAATTTCTGGGACAGATTTCTCTGGCCTCCGCCGCCATGGCAGCGGGAGTCTGGGGGATGAATCATCTGGCGGCCGGCCTGCTGGGCGGCCTGGGAACCCTGGGGCTGGCCCTGCAGGTGGCGGCCAGCATCATCGGCGGGGTGGTTATCCTGCTGTTGTCGGTATTCCTGCTGAGAATGGAAGAGGCCAACCTGATGGCCCGCTATGCTGCCAAATGGATGGGACGGCTGCGCCCTTCCAAAAGCTAATTGATTGCGCACCCTTTGCCCGGCAGATGCATAGCATGGGGTTAGGGGAGGTGGCGGCATTGATAAAAGCAACCCAGTTGGAGACCAAGGATATTGTAAACCTGTCGGATGGCGCCAGACTGGGGCCCATCAAGGATTTGCACATTGACCTGGAAACAGGCAGGGTAGTGGCCTTGGTGCTGCAGGCTCCGCGCAAATATTTCGGACTGATGCGCTCCGGCCGGGATCTGGTGATTCCCTGGGATCAGGTGAAAAAATTTGGGCTGGACACCGTGCTGGTGGATTTACAGCCCCTGGACCGGAGTTTTTATCAGGAGTAAGATATTTTTAATTTGACACATTGTACCTGCTTTGCTAAAATAAATCTGGCAAAAATAGATTCTGATGTTCTCATCAAGAGAGGTGGAGGGACTGGCCCGATGAAACCCGGCAACCTCACGTAAGGTGCCAAGTCCTGCGGGGAAGTGTCTTTCCTGACAGATGAGGTTATTGAGGCAGGCTGGGGAAAAGAAAAGACCTCTCCGTAAATGGGGAGGTTTGTTTTTTTAGTGATGAGACAGGGAATATTGAATAATTAGGAGGGAACCCAGTGAGCAGAAAATTATTTACTTCTGAGTCCGTAACCGAAGGTCACCCCGATAAGGTGGCAGACCAGATTTCCGATGCCATATTGGACGCCATTCTGGCCAAAGACCCAATGGCCCGGGTTGCTTGCGAAACCTTTGTAACCACCGGCATGGCCGTGGTAGGCGGCGAAATTTCTTGCAGTTGTTATGTGGATATTCCCAAAGTCGTGCGGGAAACTGTCCGGGGCATTGGATATACCCGGGCCAAGTACGGTTTCGACGGGGATACCATTGCTGTGCTGACCGCCATTGATGAGCAGTCCCCGGATATCGCCATGGGTGTGGACAAGGCGCTGGAAGCCAAAACCGGGGAAATGAACGAGGCAGAGATTGAGGCCATCGGTGCCGGGGATCAGGGTATGATGTTTGGTTATGCCACCGACGAAACCCCGGAATTTATGCCGCTGCCCATCTCCCTGGCCCACCGGATGGCCCGCAGGCTGGCGGAGGTACGTAAAACTGAACTGCTGGACTACCTGAGACCGGACGGCAAAACCCAGGTAACGGTAGAGTATGACGGTAACAAACCTTCCCGGATTGATACGGTGGTGGTTTCCACCCAGCACCACCCGGAAGTTTCCCTGGACAGAATCCGTCAGGATATCATCGAACAGGTGGTGCGCCCGGTGCTGCCCCCAGAACTGGTGGATGCACAAACCCGTTTCTTCATTAACCCCACCGGACGCTTTGTAATTGGCGGACCCCACGGCGATGCGGGACTTACCGGCCGTAAAATCATTGTGGATACCTACGGCGGCAGTGCCCGCCACGGCGGCGGCGCTTTTTCCGGCAAAGACCCCACTAAAGTGGATCGCTCCGCCAGCTATGCCGCCCGCTACGTGGCTAAAAACCTGGTGGCAGCCGGCCTGGCCAGCCGCCTGGAAGTTCAACTGGCCTACGCCATTGGTGTGGCCCGTCCTGTCTCTGTAAGGGTGCAAACCTTTGGCACAGGTAAGGTTAGTGACGATGTTTTGATTGATTTAATCAACCGCCACTTCGACCTGCGTCCGGCTGGCATCATTAAAACATTGGATCTGCGTCAACCCATCTATAAACAAACTGCGGCCTACGGTCACTTTGGACGCAACGACCTGGACCTCCCCTGGGAACGTACCGATAAAGCGGAGATCCTCCGGGCAGAGGCCGGTTTAGAGTAAAAAAGCATAGGTAAAGATGAAAACCAGGTCCTATGGACCTGGTTTATTCTAGGAATCCTTCTTTTTATCCGGTTTCTTGCCCCGGCTTTGCCGGGTGTATTTTTCACCCGGTTCCTGTACGAGCAACGGGTTCTCCAAATATTCCTGGACATAGGTTTGCTTTATCCGCCGGATGGTGTTGCCTAAAGAAATTAACCATTCTCTGATGAGTTCATTGGAATGGCCTTGGATTTTAAGGGATTGGATCAAACGAATCAAACCGTAATTTTCTTGATCCGAAGCAAAGGCCAAAATATCCGGCGGGAGGGAAGGCAGATCCTTCCTTTCAAGAATTAAAGTATCCGTAAGACCCAGCAAATAATCCGTACTGCAATTGAAAAATAGAGCTAATTTTCTTAGCGTATCGGGGTCCGGCTGGCGTTTTTCTGTTTCATAAAGGGCAATGGCTGATTTTCCGATATTGAGTGCATCGGCCAGCCCTTGCTGGGTAAGGCCTCTATCTTCTCTCAGCTCTTTCATTCTGTCTCTAAAAATTCCCACAGGATACACCTCGAATCAATTATATCCTGCGAAATTTTTAGTTCAACAAATTGTTTCATGTTGAAATTAAAACCAAGATTTTTCTTGACAATATTTCAATATGAAATTAAATTAATAGATAAAAGAATAAAGATAAGGGGGTAATGCCGTGATCATTGATGTAGATCATGATCTCAGCTTACTTCAAATGATGGAAAACACAGGCAAGTATGACCCCTTTTTAAAAAAGGATCAGCCGGAACGAATCAATATTATAAGGGAAATTACAGCGGGAATTGCCCATGAAATTCGCAACCCCATGACCACCGTGCGGGGATTGCTGCAACTACTTCAACAAAAAAAGGAATGTTCTTTGTATCAAGACCTGTTCAAGGTGATCATCCAGGAACTGGATAAGACCAACGAGATCATTACTGAACTTTTATTCCTATCCTCGAAAAAAGCGACCAATCTTACCTTCCATAATCTTAACGACGTGATTTTATCCCTGCGGGATGTTCTGTTGGATCGGGCTCGGCAATATAAGATGCAGGTTACCATGGATTTGGCTGACCTGCCGGAATTGCTGCTGAATAGGGAAGAGATCCGGCGTTTAATCTTAAATCTAGCCCAAAATGGTTTGGAAGCCATGCCCACCGGAGGCAACCTGCAGATTAAAACCTTTATGGAGGAGGACAAGGTTGTCTTGACGGTGCAGGATCAGGGGGAGGGAATCGAACCGGAGGCCCTGGAGAAATTAGGAATCCCTTTTTATACCACCAAAGAGGAGGCGGTGGGCTTGGGACTGGCGGTTTGCTATGGTATTGCCGCCCGGCACAACGCCCGGATTGAAGTACATACAGGAAGCCTGGGCAGTACCTTCGCCGTTTATTTTGAAACGGATACCTGCCGCTGCAGCACGCCATTGGCTTAAAACTGGACGGTTCATTATAAACAGACCCTTATCCCTGAAACGGGGTAAGGGTCTGTTTTTTCAGGTCAATATTTCCATTCCTCCGCCGCGCACCCCGGCGGGCCGTTCACACATACTCTGAATTACAGGGGGTGTGCTCAATGGCGATGACCATCGAAAAGCTGATCCTAGTGATTCTTGCCTGTTATGGAATCTATCGGTTGGTCCAGGATGTTGCAGGCTCCATAAGGAGGCAGCCGGGGCCCCCGGTTAGTATGCTGGTGGTATTAAAAAACCGGGCTCAGGATGCGGAATATCTGATGCGCAGAATGGCCTCCTGGAGTAGGCACCAATGGGTTCAATTGGAGATTGTGGTGGTGGATGACGGTTCCCAGGACGATACCCCTTTCATTCTTCAAGGCTTGCAGCAGCAAATGGCCCTGCGGCTGATTACCATAGACCGGGAATCGCCCGGCATGGAGGAAGACCAGGACAGGGCCTTGTTAACGGGTCTGCTGTATTGTCATAACCCCTTGATCTGGCTGGTAGACCTTCGCAAGCTGCCGCAAAGGATGATGGCAGAAAGGATCTTTCGTGTATTTTTTTGCCAGGCCTGGAGGTAAATTGGGTTTATTGTCGAATATGGGAGTCGGGAGGTGAGGGCCATTTCTAGGCAGAGAGGTCTTACTTTACTCTATACCTGGACAATCATTTTATTGGGTTTCGGGTGGCTATGGAAGACCTTTCCCCAGCTCAATTTTGACCACGGCGGCACACTGGCGGCACTGGTTATCCTGGGGATGCTGTCTGAATGGATGGCCGTTCCCTTTAGCCAAGGTTATTTGTCCGGCAGTTATGTCATTGTATTGGCAACCCAGATGATCTTTGGGGGAGCCACCACAGCCTGGGTGACCGGCTTGGTCTCCTTAATTGGCTTCGGAGTGGCCAACCGGGGGAATCCCCTGCGGACCACCCTTTTTAACGGGTCCCAGAATATTTTGTCAGCCGCGGCGGCAGCTCAGGTATACCTGGCATTCGGCGGCGGGATTTTAGCTGCCGCTGCCTTTACCCTGGTTTACTTTGCCGTTCATCATGGGCTGGTGTATTTCCATCTGAAGCCTTATTTGGCCGAGAACCCCCGGCTTTTCGGCTGGCATGCCCTGCGCTGGGATAGTTATACTTACCTTTTTACCGCCCCTTACGGCGCTCTGATGGCTGCAACCTATTTCCAATTGGGAATTTTGTGGGCCCTGGTTTTATGTCTGCCAATCCTTGGGGCTCAGTTCCTGCTTGGGAAATATGTACATATGGAACAGGCCAATCGGGAATTTACCGCTCTTTTTCAAATGGCCCGGCGGCTACGAAAACCTGCGGACCCGACGGTTTTCTTTGATGATTTTTTACAGGAGTGCCAGAAAATTGTTCCCTACCACTCCGGAGCGGTTTATTTTTGGTCCCGGGAGCGCCAGCTTTTTTTACCCTTGGCTGCCCGGGGACCCTTGGAAAGAGAAATGAACAGCATTGTACTGGCGCCGGGAGAAGGTTTGGCCGGACGGGCGGTGGAAACCCGGGAGCCCTTTTTAATTGATGATGTACGGGACAGTGGCTCCCAGGAAGAAGCCAGACCCTTCCTACAGTTTCGGACAGTTTTGGCCGTACCTCTGGTTACCGGGGGAGAGGTCACCGGTGTAATGGTGCTGGGAGACCGCTATCCGGCCCTCTATGAGGACAAGCACATCCAAATGCTGACGGTTCTGGGCGGTCTGGCGGGGACTATATTGGTGCGGGGCATGCTGGAAGATCAAATCGGGGAATTAAAGGCTACCGACGCTTTAACCGGTTTTCTCAACCACAAGCAGTTTTACCAACGGGGCATTAAAGAAATGCTGCGCTCAGCCTCCACCGGCGAGGCGGTTTCCCTGCTGCTGATTGATATTGATCATCTTCGTACTTTAAATGCCAGGTACGGCCACGGAACCGGGGACAGTGTGTTTCAAATGGTGGGATCCATACTGCGAAACGTGACCCGGGCCACGGATATTCTCGGGAGGTATGGCGGGGGTGAACTGGCTGTCCTGGCACCGGGGGCCGACGGCATAACCGCTCTCAAACTGGCCGAACTTGTCCGGGTGGAGATCCGGGACCGGCGGCTGGTACCGGAGGAATCCCAACACCGGATACTGATTACGGCTTCCATTGGTGTTGCCACCTTCCCTCAAGATACCGACAACCCGGATCAGATTTTTTCAGGGGCGGAAAAGGCGGCGGCTTGTGCCAAGGAATGGGGCCGTGACCGGTCGGTAGCCTACAGCCAACTGCTGAAACAAAAAAGAGGATAGTTGCATAAAAAGATTCGCCTACTTGTGTCAAGTGGGCTTTTTTTCTTGAATAGGATGTTGTTTTTTGGTTAAAATTCACTTTTTTAATGCCGATCCCGGCCAAATAGGTTTTTTTCTTTCTTCCGGGAAAGGGTTAAAATGAACGCAAGCGCTAAACAAAAGGGCCGGCCCGAAAAAAGGAGGAATACCCTATGGCAGTGGTTAAACAACCCTATTCCTGCAGTATGAAAATGAAGTACCGGAACGGCGTCAATGCCCAAGGAGAAGCGGTCTACGTGAACCGCACCTTTTCCAGAATCAAAACGTCGGCTTCGGACCAGGATCTCTTTGACGTGTCCCAGGCCATTAACAGTCTGCAGGAGGATACCCTGGCAGCCGTGTACCGTGTGGACGACGGCGAATTAATTTCAGAGTAAGGAGGAGTAAAGGATGAGCAAAACGCTGGAAATGATCTTTACCAACGCCGCAGGCGGTAAAGTAACCCTCCGGGTGGCCAATCCCCGGGCCGATTTGCAGGAAGCCGAGGTAAGAGGTGTGATGGACCAGGTGGTGGCCAAAGACATCTTTACCAGCAGCGGCGGCAGTTTGATAAACGTAGCCGGAGCCCGGATTGTCAACCGGGATATAACGGAAATGGATGTTGTATAGAGACAAAGGGGCGGGATTCCGCCCCTTTGCTTTGGGGCAGATCTTGGGGGTCTAGCCTTATGAGTATTCTTAAGAGTCCTGTCCTTAGCCTAAAGGGTTTCCTTTGGGGTCCCGTCGGTGTATGTATTTATTGTGGGTCAAACAGTACCTGAGAGAAGGCCCGGATACAACGACTAGACCCTTAGGAAATGCCAATTGGTACGAAGGACGGGACCTTTAAGGAATACCCGTTAGGCTAACAACGAGATCCCAAAGAAAATCAGTATAAGGCAAATAACAGCAGGATTCCGGAAGCGCTTGGCGAAATGGGGCCGAAAGGAGGACTGCGGCATGCATTCATGGGTGGAAGCTTTGCTGAACCTGCTCTTTCCCGGCAGGGCCGGCTGCCGATTTTGCGGGGGGCGAAGCAGCAAGGCAATTTGTCGTCACTGCTTGAATAAGTTGGCAGATTGGGCCGCTAAACCCCGATGTTCCCTCTGCGGCACCCCGGTAAGCAAAAATGCTGCAGTCTGCCTCAACTGCAGCCATACCCGGCCTCCCTTTGAGCTGGCCAGAGCAGCGGGGCCTTATGAAGGAGGACTCCGGGAGGCTATCCGTTGTTTCAAATACCGGGGCATAAAGAGCCTGGCCCCGGTATTGGCGGAGCCAATGCTTCAGGTCACCTGCCGGCACCATGAATTTTTAAAGGCGCAGGCCGTACTTCCGGTACCTATTTCCCCGGGGCGCTTAAAACAGAGAGGGTTCAATCAGGCAGAATTGCTGGCCCAAGAAATTGCCCGGGGTCTAAACCTGCCCCTATTGCCCCGGACCTTGGTTAAATCCGTGGATACACCGCCCCAAACCGGCCTGACGGGAGAGCAGAGAAGAAAGAACCTGCAGGGGGCCTTTAAAGTAATTGCCCCCGGGGAGATCGCCGGCAAAACCCTGCTTCTGGTGGATGATGTTTTCACCAGCGGCAGTACAGCCTCCGTTTTAACTTACCTATTATTGGAACAGGGAGCGGCCGATGTACTGGTCTTAACCGCCGCCAATGCAGGAAAAGCGGCGGCAAGAAAAAAATAACCACACAGATTTATCCTTTTACCCATTGCCTTATTGGAACCAAAATGCATATATTTCCATAATTAAGTAAGAGGCACTAAAAAGGGGGGATCTTGTTGGTGAGCGATAATAATTTTTATAGAGAGATACTGGATAATTTATATGACGGCGTCTATTTTGTGGATTTGGCAAGAAAGATCACTTACTGGAATAAAGGTGCGGAAAGGCTTACAGGCTACCAAGCCGGCGAGGTTTTGGGCCGGTGCTGTTCCGACAATATACTGATGCATATGGATCAACAGGGGACCAATCTATGTGTCGGTCGGTGCCCTTTAATGATAGCCCTTTCAGAGAATAGAGTGCATGAAGCGGAAGTTTATCTCCACCACAAAGAAGGGCATCGGTTGCCTGTATGCGTCCGGGTGGCTCCGCTGATCAAGGAAGGCAAGATAATCGGTGCAGTGGAGATTTTTAGCGACAATACCTCGAAAATTTTAGCTCTGGAGCGGATTGATGAGCTCAAGGGGGCTATCTACACCGATCCGCTGACCGGAGTGGCCAACCGGCATTTCCTGGAGATCTACCTGGCAACCCACCTCCGGGAACTACAGGATAACGACCATTCCTTGGCAGTAGCCCTGATGAATATTGATCAATTGGATACCGTCTCGGGGATTCATGGTGACGATGTAAGGGATGAAGTCATCCAAATGGTAGCGAAAACCTTATTATACGGTTCACGATCCTTTGATGTGGTTGGCCGGTGGGATCAAGATACCTTTCTCCTAATCATGTCCAATATTACAGAGGAAAAAGTTGAAATCGTTACCAACCGGTTGCGGTTACTGATTAAGTACTCCGGTTTTAGCCGGGGAAATCAGATCATCGGGGTTACCGCATCCAGCGGGGTTACCCTGGCGGAAGCGGAGGATACGGAGGAAACGCTGATGCAAAGGGCAGACGCTTTGATGCGGCAGAGCCAAAAAACCGGCGGTGATCGGGTAAGCATGGGTTAGCCTTAGGTACCGGCAAATGAAGGGACTGCTGCAAAAAGAACCAGAGAGGTTCTAATGCGCAGCCTCTTCATCCGTAAAATCCGCGTTCTATTCCTATTAGCGGTTGTTCCTTGTGTTATCTGCCGGTTCTTTGAAGCCTTAGAGTCTTGTTGCGACACTTCTTTTTTATAGAATTGCCGGATTACGACAGAGAAAAGGGGAAGATCATGGTAAAATAAATTCATCCGCCAAAGGATGGCGCCTGTTCTACAACAGCCGCCAAGCTTTTCTTGGGGTTTTAATTTTCATAACAAGATTGAACAAAATAATCGCTGCATAATATATTTGGAAAATACTGGAAATCCAAATCTTTTACAAAAAATATGCCAATTGTTCCAAGCAAGTGACAAAAAATACCATCCCAAACCCTTGATGTCCACAGTGAAATCCCTGATTTGATGGGTTATTAACAGACTTATCCACATTGTCCACAGGAAAACGGCTTTCAACAAGGAATTTTTCGACAAGACATTGTTGCCCTTCCGAATCAGGAAACACTTGACAGAAAAGAATCCGAGTGTTAATATAACAGCACTGTGAGTTCTTATGGACTCTGGGAAAGTATTTTGAAAGTGAGGAATGTAGATGCTCGGCAAGGTTAAGTGGTTCAATGCAGAAAAGGGTTATGGTTTTATTGAAAGAGAAGAAGGCGGCGATGTTTTCGTTCACTTCTCTGCCATTCAGGAAGAAGGTTTCAAAAGCCTGGCGGAAGGTCAGGAAGTTGAATTCGACATCGTTGAAGGTGCCCGTGGTCCTCAGGCTGCTAACGTTGTAAAACGTTAATTATATTGATCAAACCACAAGCCCTGGTCTTATGGACCGGGGTTTTAAAATTTTGTTAGGAAAATGCAGGATTTTAACAGTATTTCGGGAATACTAGGACACACAGGCAGTTATTTCCTAACACGCGAAAGGAGTGGTGCATGTGAAAGTGCAAGTTCGCGGTAAGAACATCGAAGTGACCCCTGCCTTACGGGACTACGTTGAAAAACGTTTAGGCAAATTAGACCGGTTCCTGGATAATATGGGGGAAGCCATGGCGACGCTGGTGGTTGAAGGCGACTCGCAAAAAATTGAAGTAACCATCCCGGTAAACGGCATGCTGTTAAGGGGCGAGGAAGCCACCGACGACATGTATTCCTCGGTGGATCTGGTGGTAGAAAAGATTGAAAGACAGATCAGCCGCTATAAAGGGAAGTTGAACCGCCGCAACGGGCGGAGTCAAATGGAGTTTTCCGCTGAAGATAAATCCGACGCGGAAGAACCGAAGGTACTTAGAACCAAACGCTTTGCCATTAAACCCATGCCGCTGGATGAAGCCGTCATGCAGATGAACCTGCTGGGCCATGATTTCTTTGTCTTCTCCAATGCAGAGACCGAGCAGGTGAATGTGGTATACAAGCGAAAAGACGGAAACTACGGTCTTATTGAACCGGAATTTGAATAAATTTTGCTAAAAGAAAGGGTGCGTCATCAGGCGCACCCTTTCCTGTTAATTCTCCTCCCAAAGAAGGAATCATCCTCCCCACAGACGAATATCTTCTAAGATTGACCTTTCTTGCCTTGACTGAATCCCGGTGATAAAATGATATATTGGATATGTTTATAGAACTGGCGGCGGCCGGTTGGCATGACCTGAAAGGTGGTTAGTACGTGTTAAAATTTATTAAGAATCTGTTTGATGACAATGCTCGTGAGATAAAGCGCCTGCAGCGGGTGGTAGAAGATATTAACGGCATGGAAGCGGAAATGGCCAAACTTACCGATGAAGAACTGCGGGGTAAAACCGGTGAATTTAAGAATTTGCTGGAACAGGGCCGGACTCTGGACGACATCCTGCCCCAGGCCTTTGCGGTGGTGCGGGAGGCTTCCAAACGGGTGCTGGGCATGCGTCACTTTGATGTTCAATTAATCGGGGGCATGGTCCTGCACCAGGGGCGTATTGCCGAAATGAAAACCGGTGAAGGAAAAACCTTGGTGGCAACCCTGCCGGTTTATCTCAATGCCCTTACCGGCCAGGGTGTTCACGTGATTACCGTGAACGATTACCTGGCCACCCGGGACAGCGAATGGATGGGACAGTTGTACCGCTTCCTGGGGCTGTCCGTGGGGCTTATTGTCCACGGCCTGGATGCGGAGCAAAGACGGCAGGCCTATGCGGCCGACATTACCTATGGCACCAATAACGAGTTTGGCTTTGACTATCTGCGGGATAACATGGCCCTTCACCCGGAACAACTGGTGCAGCGGGTGCTGAATTATTCCATTGTGGATGAAGTGGACAGCATCTTAATTGACGAAGCGCGGACACCGCTGATCATTTCCGGGGTGGCCGACAAGCCCACAGACCTTTACTATACCATGGCGGCCATCGTGCCCAAACTGGTTAAAGATGAAGATTATACTGTGGACGAAAAGGCTCACACAGCCCTGCTCACCGAAGACGGGGTAAGCAGGGTGGAGAAATTCCTGGCCGTCACCAATCTTTACGACGATGTGAACATGGAACTGACCCACCACCTGAACCAGGCCCTGAAGGCCCATGCCCTGATGAAGCGGGACCGGGATTATGTGGTGAAAGACGGCGAAGTGGTTATTGTGGATGAGTTTACCGGCCGCCTGATGTTTGGCCGCCGCTACAGCGACGGGCTGCACCAAGCCATTGAGGCCAAGGAAGGTGTCAAAATTGAGCGGGAGTCCCAGACTCTGGCCACCATCACCTTCCAGAACTATTTCCGTATGTATAAAAAACTGGCCGGCATGACCGGTACCGCCCTGACCGAGGAAGAGGAATTTCGTAAAATTTACGGATTAGACGTGGTGGTCATTCCTACCAACCAGTCTATGATCCGCAACGACATGTCCGATGTGGTTTATAAAACCGAGGACGGCAAGTTCCGGGCGGTGGTGGAAGATGTGGCCAAGCGCCATGCCACCGGACAGCCGGTGCTGGTGGGCACCATTTCCATTGAGAAGTCCGAAATGCTCAGCCAGCGGCTGAAAAAAAGAGGCGTGCCCCACCAGGTCCTAAATGCCAAGTTCCACGACAAAGAAGCGGAAATTATTGCCCAGGCCGGGCGGTTAAATGCGGTAACCATTGCTACCAACATGGCCGGCCGCGGTACCGATATCCTGTTGGGCGGCAATCCCGAAGCCCTAGCCCTGGCTGAGCTGCGTAAAAAGGGACTGAGTGAAGAAACCGCCAAGGAAGAATACGAAATTTTGGTGGCTAAATACAAAGAGCAATATGAGCAGGAACGCCAACGGGTATTGGAAGTGGGCGGGCTGCACATCATCGGTACCGAGCGGCATGAAAGCCGGCGCATTGACAACCAGCTTCGGGGCCGGGCGGGCCGGCAGGGGGACCCGGGCTCCAGCCAGTTCTATATTTCCCTGGAAGATGATCTGATGCGGCTTTTTGGTTCCGACAATATTGCCGGTTTAATGGAGCGTCTGGGAATGGAAGACGATATGCCCATTGAACATGGCCTCATCAGCAAATCCATCGAATCGGCCCAGAAGCGGGTAGAAAACCGGAACTTTGATATTCGTAAGCATGTGCTGAACTACGACGATGTCATGAACCAGCAGCGGGAATTGATTTACGCCCAGCGCCGCCAGGTGTTGACCGGGGAAAACATGGCGGAGAACATCCGGGAAACCATCGCCAAAGTGGTGGAACAATCGGTGGAATCCTATATTCCCGAAGGGGTGCACCAGGAAGAGTGGGATCTGGCAGGCCTGCTGGATTATGCCGCCCAACTCTATCTACCCAACCATTCCCTAAAGGTTGAGGATATTGAAGGCCTCGGACGGGAGGCCCTCAAGGAAGAATTAACCGAAAAGGCCATGGCTTTGTACCAAAGCCGTGAGGAAGAACTGGGCGCCGAAACCCTGCGGGAGATTGAACGGATGGTACTGCTGCGTCTGGTGGATGAAAAGTGGATGGATCACTTGGATGCTATGGACCAACTGCGGGAAGGCATTGGCCTCCGGGCTTACGGACAGAAGGACCCGGTCATTGAATACAAATTTGAAGCCTACGAAATGTTTAACAATATGATTGCCAGCATTCAGGAAGATGTGGTCCGCTATATTTTCCGGGTGAATCTGGTACCGGCTCAGCCCAAGGCCCAGCGGGTGGTAGTGGAAAACCGTTCCGGTGATGAAGGCCCCCGCCAGCCGGTCCGCAAAGAACAGCAAATTGGCAGGAACGATCCTTGCCCCTGCGGCAGCGGCAAAAAGTATAAAAAATGCTGCGGCCAGGGCGGCAACTAAAGCAAAGGAAGGGTGATGATTCGGTGCAGGCCGAAATAAGGCGCGACCTGGAACAACTGGGGAAGCGCATCCAAGATTTGAGGGTTTCCCTTTGACATTGCCGGAAGCCGGCTGGAAATAGAGAAACTGGAACGGGGTATGATGCAGGAGGGTTTCTGGGATCGTCCGGAGGAAAGTCAGAGGATCACTCAGAAACTGGCCAACCTGAAAGATAAAGTGTCGGCCTATACGGAATTGGAAGAGGCCAGTCAGGACCTTGAAGTCATCCTGGAACTCTGCGCCGAAGAGGAAGATCCCCTGCTGGAAGAGGAATTGGTGACCGGATTTGAGGCTCTCACCAAAAAAGTTGGAGACTTGGAACTGGAAGTACTTTTGTCCGGTGAATATGACCGGGGGAGCGCCATTTTGTCCCTCCATGCCGGGGCCGGAGGCACCGAATCCCAGGATTGGGTGCAGATGCTGTTGCGCATGTTTACCCGTTATGCCGAGAATCACCAGTACAAAGTGGAAATCCTGGACCTGTTGCCTGGAGACGAAGCCGGGGTCAAAAGCGTTACCTTTCAAGTGACCGGGCCCAATGCCTACGGTTATCTCCGCTCCGAAAAGGGAGTGCACAGGCTGGTGCGTATCTCCCCCTTTGATGCGGCCGGGAGGAGGCACACCTCCTTTGCTTCGGTGGATGTGCTGCCGGTGGTGGAGGATGAACTGGAGGTTAACATCCGTCCGGAAGATTTGAAAATTGACACTTATCGTTCCGGTGGGGCCGGGGGTCAGCATGTGAATAAAACAGACTCGGCGGTGCGCATCACCCACCTTCCCACCGGGCTGGTGGTGGCCTGTCAAAATGAACGGTCCCAGACTTACAACCGTATGGCGGCCATGAAACTGCTCAAGGCAAAGCTCATTGACCTGGAGCTGCGCAAAAAGGAAGAAGAACTGGCAGCCCTGCGAGGGGACCAGAAGGACATCGCCTGGGGCAGCCAGATCCGGTCCTATGTATTCCACCCTTACAATCTGGTGAAGGATCACCGCACCGGGGTGGAAGTGGGCAATGTCCACGGGGTGATGGACGGAGAAATTGATCCCTTTATTGCCGCCTATCTTAAACAAAAGGCCAGCGGAGGAATCTAAGGTTCGCCTTGGATTCCTTTTTGGCTGAAGGGCATTCCTTATGGGCCTGGCTGATAGCACCCTAAAGAAATGCCCCTTAGCAAAGAAGGATTTGGCACGTATAAAGAGAAAGCTAAATAGGCTGATAAGGAATCGGGTATGATAAACCCGGCAAGCAAACCAATGTGAGAGGTTGAACCGATGTCCAAACACTGGATCAAAGATTATCTGGGAGTCACTCTGGGGGCTCTTATTACCGCGATTGGACTGGATGCTTTTCTTGTGCCGGCCAAAATTGCCGCCGGCGGGGTAAGCGGTATTGCCACCATCCTTTACCACAGCGCTCACCTGCCGGTGGGGGTTGTGATGCTGGTTCTGAACGCACCCATTTTCCTTTGGTCCGCCCTGCGTCTGGGCTGGCGTTATACCGTCAGTTCCGTCTTTGGCACCATTGCCCTGTCCGTGTTTGTGGATTTATTAGCCCCTTATGTACCTTTGTTAACCCATGATCTGCTGCTGGCCTGCTTGTATGGCGGGGTGCTTTGCGGCATCGGGCTGGGCCTGGTGTTCCGGTTTAACGGTACCACCGGCGGCACCGAACTTCTGGCAGCTCTTTTAAGAAGTTACATGGGAATTAACATTGGTCAATTATTATTTGTAATTGACGCTGCGGTGGTGGTGTGGGCCGGCATTTTTTTCCGGTCGGCGGAACTGGCTATGTACGCGCTGATTACTATTTTCCTGACTTCCTGGATTATTGACCTGGTACTGGAAGGCGTCAGTTCAGCCAAAGCCTTTATGATTATTACCAAAAAAGCAGACGCTATTAGTGATATTATCATTAAAGAACTGGACCGGGGCGCCACTGCCTGGAAAGCCAGAGGGGCTTATACCGGCCAGGAGCAAGAAGTGCTTCTGGCGGTGGTGGGACGTACCGAAGTATCCCGGTTAAAGGCGGTTGTCCGGAAGGAAGATCCGGGAGCCTTTATCATCCTGGCGGATGTTCATGAGGTTCTGGGAGAAGGATTTAAAGCGTTGGAAGATAAAAAGCATTAGATTTACTGGAGGGAAAGATGATGGAGCAAAAAATTACCAACCTGCAGCAGCGGGCCAAGGCCATCCGGCGCCATATTATCAAGATGCTCTGTGAGGCCGGTTCCGGTCATCCGGGCGGCTCTCTGTCCGCTGCCGACATTATGAGTGTGTTGTTCTTCGAGGTTATGAAGCTGGACCCGGAGAAGCCGGATTGGCCGGAACGGGACCGCTTTGTCCTGTCCAAGGGGCATGCCGCTCCGGTATTGTATGCCGCCCTGGCGGAGAAAGGGTTTTTGCCTGTTGAGGAATTATTAACCCTGCGTAAGCTGGGCAGCCGCCTGCAGGGACACCCGGATATGAAAAGGCTGCCGGGGGTGGAAATGTCCACCGGGTCACTGGGACAAGGCCTCTCAGCGGCCAACGGCATGGCCATGGGTTTGAGGCTGGATGGCGGGAACCCGCGGGTTTATGCCCTGCTGGGAGACGGAGAAGTGCAGGAAGGCCAAATCTGGGAAGCAGCCATGGCCGCCGCCCATTATAAGCTGGACAACCTGACGGCCTTTCTGGACTATAACAATCTGCAAATCGACGGACCGGTGGAAACCGTCATGGGTGTGGCCCCCCTGGCGGACAAATGGCGCGCCTTTGGCTGGCATGTCATTGAAATTGACGGTCATAACATTCCTCAAATCCTGGCTGCGGTGGAAGAGGCGAAAGCGACCAAAGGCCAACCCACCATGGTGGTGGCCAGAACTACTAAGGGCAAAGGCGTCTGCTTTATGGAAAACCAGGCCGGCTGGCACGGCAATGCTCCCAAACCGGAACAAGCCGAAGAAGCCCTTAAAGAACTGGTGTAAAACGCCCCAAAGGAATGCTTAAACCCCGAACCACGGGACCCTTAAGGAATACCCTTCAGGCGAACAACGAGACCAAAAGGAAAGCGCAAAAGGCTAAACGCCTGTGAGATGAGGAGGAATTTCCATGACCAAAAAAATTGCCACCCGGGATGCCTATGGTGAAGAGTTGGTTCGCCTGGGTGCGGAAAATAAAAACGTGGTCGTGCTGGATGCGGATCTGTCCAAATCCACCAAGACCCATGACTTTATGAAGAATTATCCGGACCGCTTCTTTAACATGGGTATCGCCGAAGGCAACATGATGGCCACTGCCGCCGGTCTGGCCGCCGTGGGCAAGATTCCCTTTGCCAGCACCTTTGCCATGTTTGCCACCGGCCGTGCCTTTGAACAAATCCGCAACAGCATTGCCTATCCCAAACTAAATGTAAAAATTGCCGCTACCCACGCCGGGATTACCGTGGGGGAAGACGGAGGATCTCACCAGTCCATTGAAGATATCGCCATTATGCGCGCCCTGCCGGGCATGACTGTTTTTGTCCCGGCCGACGCCGTAGAGACCCGGGCGGCCATCCGGGCGGCGGCGGAAATTAAGGGACCGGTTTACATACGCTTAGGACGTTCCGGCGTCCCGGTTCTGCACGGTGAAGATTTCAAATTTATCCCCGGCGAAGCGGTAACTCTGCGGGAAGGCCGTGATGTGGCCATTATGGCTACCGGCATCATGGTCTCCATGGCCCTGGAAGCCGTTGAAAAGCTGGCCGCCGAGGGCATTGAAGCCACGGTGCTGGACATTCACACCATTAAGCCCCTGGATATTGTGGCTGTGGTGGAAGCAGCCAGGAGATGCGGTGCTGTGGTGACTGCCGAGGAACACAATATCATCGGCGGCCTGGGCGGGGCTGTGGCCGAAACCCTGGCGGAGCACCAGCCGGTGCCCCTGCAGCGGGTGGGTGTCCGGGATACCTTTGGTGAATCCGGCAAACCCGATGAACTGCTGAAACATTTTGGCCTTACCTCCGGGGAAATTATAAAGGCGGTTCAAAAGGTTATGGAGAAGAAAAAACGTTAAAGATTTTTTAAAATATAAGTATCCGGTGCCTGGCCCTGCTGCCGGGCATCTTCTGTAGGGGGAAGTGATTTGTCCGGCGCCACCAAGAGAAAAGAGAAAATTCAAGAACTGGATTTGTTGCGGGCCCTGGCAGCCCTATCGGTCATCATAATCCACGTTACCGCCGCGCCCCTGGTCTTGGGGGAGCGGGGAACCCTGTATCACTACGGGATGACTCTGGCTAACCAGTTTGCCAGATTTTCCATTCCCGCCTTCATTTTTGTAACGGGGCTGGCCCTTTTTTACAATTACACCGACTTCAAGTCTACCCAGTGGCAGAAATATTTTAAAAAAAGAGTTGTTTTTGTTTTGCTTCCCTATATTTTTTGGAGTGCAGGCTATTTCTTCATAAAGCAGTACTTTGGCCCTAAAGACCAGTCCCTGCCGGAAATTTTGAGTCAATTCGGCATGGCCTTGCTCCGGGGAGACAGCTATTACCATCTGTACTTTGTAGTATTGGTGTTCCAATTTTACCTTTTATTTCCCCTGCTGCTGCCTCTCTTTCAGAGAGCCCGCAGAGTCATGGGCCGGCTGACGCTGCTGCTCTTTGCCCTGTATTTCGCTTACATCTGCCTGTCCTTTTACAACATTAAACCCTGGGATTCTACGGTGCTGCAATTTTTGTTCCGGCACCAGGGAAAACTTTTTGTTACCTGGTCCGGTTTCTTTATACTGGGGGCTTTCTGTGCCTTCCGGCTGGCTCGGGTTAAGGAATTCCTGGACCGGTGGATTTGGCCCCTGACCCTGGGGGCGGGCCTCCTGCTGTTGACCATGGTATGGGAATTTTACGCCCGGACAGCGGACCCCGCTGTGGATGCTGCCTATGCCGCCACTTCCCTCAGACCTTTGGGCCTTCTTTTTACCGTAGTCACCCTTTTTGCCATTTTAGCTCTGGCCCGCAGGTTTGTGTCAGGCCACAGCCCCCTGGCCAGAATCACCACTTTTTTTTCCGACCATTCCTACGGCATTTACCTGGCGCACCCTCTGGTGTTAACTTTTCTGGAACTGCTGGAAAGCCGCTGGGCCTTGGGGTATTCCTGGTGGGTAATTGCCCTGAACCTAATCCTCTGTCTGACCGGCAGCACCCTGATTACTTTTGTCTTAAGCCGTTATCCCTGGACCAGGCCCCTGGTGGGACGGTGAGTTGCTTATCCTGCTTTTCTTTAGGGCCCCGCTATATCGGCTTTTGGTAAAAAACCGAAAACCGAAAACTGAAAACCAACAGCCGGGCCCAAAGAAATACTTATTAGCCAGCGTCCATTAGGGCGCTTATTTTTTGTCTTTTTTGTAAAAAGATGGTCCAGGGCCCTGTTTTTTTGACGAATTTTAAAGGAATTTAAACTGCATTCGTCGAAGTGCGAATAAGTCATGGGATTAAAGAACCCCGGTAAAGTCAGGCCATGAACCCAGTTTAAAACACTTTTGGTCCTGGCTGTGGCCTTTGAAAAGAATACAGATCGTAAGAAAAAAAGACGTGCAGAAGGTGTTGGCATGATTCAATTTTATAATGTTTCCAAGGTCTATGAAAACGGTGTAAAAGCAGTTTCCGATATAACTCTGCATATAAAAAAAGGTGAATTTGTGTTTCTGGTGGGGCCCAGCGGGGCTGGGAAATCTACCTTGATTAAGCTCATTTTCCGGGAGGAACTGCCTACCCGGGGGCAGGTAATGTTTAGCGGCAAGAATATTGTCCGCATGAGAGGCCGGGAAGTGCCTTATATGAGACGGAAAATCGGGATGGTTTTCCAGGACTTCCGTCTGCTGCAGCAAAAAACAGCCGCCGAGAATGTCGCCTTTGCCCTGGAAATTACCGGAGCTTCCCGCAAGGAAATCCGGCGGTTGGTGCCCGAGGCGCTGGAACAGGTGGGGCTAAAGGGTAAAGAAGACCTGCTGCCCGGCCAGATGTCCGGCGGAGAACAGCAGCGGGTGTGTATTGCCCGGGCCATTGTTAACAAACCCTTGCTCATTATAGCGGACGAGCCCACAGGCAACCTGGACCCCAACACATCCTGGGAAATTATGACCCTGTTTCAGGACATCAACCGGCGGGGCACAACCATTTTAATGTCCACCCACGCTTCGGAGATTGTAAATACCCTGAAAAAGCGGGTGATTGAACTGTCCTCCGGCTCCATTGTCCGGGATGAAGAGAGCGGGGTGTACCGCAATGAACTTTAATACACTGAAATATTTTTTCCGGGAAGCCTTTACCTCCATTATGAGAAATAGCTGGCTTTCCGTGTCCTCCGTGGGAATCGTGATGGTTTCTTTAATCATCCTGGGAGCTTCCCTGCTGCTGGTGGTCAATGCGGAAAGACTGGTCAGCTCGGTGGAGAGCGGTGTGGAAATAACCGCCTTTTTAGAAGAAAAGGTGGGCAAGGTGGACCGGGACGGTCTGGAGAAAAAGATCAAGGAACTGCCCGCGGTGGAAAATGTGGAGTTTATTCCTAAAGATCAAGCCCTGGAATCCATGAAGGAAAGCTTCGGGGACCGGGCGGATATTCTGGAATCCTTAGAAAAGAACAACCCTTTGCCCGATGCTTTCCGGATCAAGACCCAGAAGGCGGAGGATGTGCCTGCAGCGGCTAAAAAAATTGAGGTCATGGAGGGCGTGGAGCAGGTTCGTTATGGGCAGGGCGTGGTGGAAAAACTTCTTTCGGTCACCCGCTGGGTCCGCCTGGCCAGCGTGGCCACGCTGGTTTTCTTAACCCTGGCGGCCGGGTTTTTAATTGCCACCACCATCCGCATGTCTGTGTTTGCACGCCGGCGGGAAATCGGCATTATGAAAACCCTTGGCGCCACCAACTGGTTTGTGCGGTTTCCCTTCATGCTGGAGGGAATCGTGCTGGGACTGGTGGGCAGCCTGCTGGCCATACTAGCCATTGATCTGGGGTATCTGTCCCTGGTGAATAAAATGAATCTGTCCCTGCCTTTTATGCAATTGGTTACCGAACCCCGGCTTGTGCTGGGGGTCCTGGGCAGTATGCTAGGGCTAGGTTTAACCATCGGTGCTCTGGGCAGTTGGTTTTCCTTAAGAAAATTTCTTAAAGTGTAAAAAATGCTTGGAGGGATCTCTGTGCAGAAAAGTTGGACCAAGAAAGCAGTGTCCCTGGGTGTGGGGCTGACTTTGCTGGCCGGCCTCCTTTCCCCGGTGGCTGCTGCTGCCAACCTGGATCAGCAGTTAAACAATGTCCGTAATCAGCTAAACCAGAAAAAATCCCAGGAGAATCAGGCCAAAGGTGTGGTTCGGGATTACAGCCAGCAGTTGGCTGCCGTCAACCAGTCCATTAATCAAAAGACGCAGCAGATAAAAGATTTGGAAAGCGCTTTAAACAGCGCCACGGCCCGGCTGGAAAGCACCCGCAAGGATTTGGCCGAGGCGGAGAAACGGCTGGAGGAGAGCAACAACCTGTTGAAGAAACGGGTTAAGGGCATGTACGAGAGCGGCCCGGTTAGCTACCTGGAGGTCGTACTCAGTGCCAGCAGCTTTTCAGACTTTACCAACCGTCTGGAATTTATCAAACGGATGGTGGAAAGCGATTCAGCCATCGTAGACAGGATTAACCAGGAAAAAACCCAAATTGAAGAATATAAAAAGACTTTGGAAACCAAAGCCCAACAGATTGCCGGCATGAAGAAGGAGCAAGAAGCGGCACGGCAGAAACTGGCTCAGGTCCAGAATGAAAAGGAAGCTCTGCTGACCGACGCTAAAAAAGGCCTGAAACAAACCGAGGCGGAAGTGGATAAGCTGGAAGCCCAGGAACAAGCCATTTTAAGGCAGATTGCCCTGGAAAACGCCCAAAAGGGCGGGACCTATTCCGGTGGCGTATTCTCCTGGCCGGTACCCGGCTACACCGGGATTTCTTCCCCCTTCGGCAATCGCATGCACCCGATTTTAAAGCAGATGCGCTTCCACTCCGGGATTGATATCCCGGCTCCCACCGGCACCACGGTAATTGCGCCGGCCGACGGTACGGTGATTTATTCCGGAACCATGACCGGCTATGGGAATGTGGTGATGATTGACCACAATGGCGGTGTGGTCAGCCTTTATGGACACCTGTCCGTCCAGTTGGTAAGTAAAGGGCAGGTCGTAGCCAAAGGGGGGACCATTGCCCGGGTAGGAAGTACCGGCATGTCCACCGGCCCGCACCTGCATTTTGAAGTCCGTAAGGACGGAACACCTGTTAACCCGGGGAACTACCTGTAAAAAAGAGCCGGGCTTTGGAAACAGATTTCATGTTCCCAAAGCACCCGGCTTTTTTACACCAATATATGGAAAGTCTTTGTAATTTGTTCCGGTCTGTTGTAGTATAATACATGTGTAGAGAGTAAAAAAAACCTGGCTTCTTCCGGTTTAAGGCCGTGGCAAACCGGGTTCCTCTAAGCTTTTCCTATTTTTCATCCTACCTATTTATAAAGAGATAAAAAAGCAGGCGGTGTTAGCGTGAGAAGAAATTCCGTGACATTTTGGGGTAGACTGGCGGTTGTACTGGTTTCCATGGTTTTTCTCGTGATTGTCCTGGCGGGCAGTGTGGTGGTGGCAAATTACAAGGGTTTGGGGAATTTAGTTAAAGTGGTCACCCTGGTAAAGAGCCAGTATTTGTATGAAGTGACTCCGGATAAACTGGTGGAAGGAGCCATTAAAGGTCTGGTGAACTCCCTGGATGATCCTTATTCGGTCTATCTGGACAGCAAAACCTATGCCAAGCTGCAGGAACAAATCCGTGGCTCCTTTGGGGGAATCGGTATCCTGGTAGGGGTTCAGGATCATTATTTAACGGTGGTGAAGCCCTTTGCCAATACGCCGGCGGCCAGGGAAGGCATAAAGGCCGGGGACATCATTACCGCCATTGGCGATCAGAAAACCAAGGACATGGATACCGAAACGGCGGTTAATTTAATGAGGGGACCGGTGGGATCGGAAGTTACACTGACGATTCTCCGGGAAGGAGAGACAAAGCCCTTTACATTGACGCGGGAGGAAATCAGCGTGCCCACGGTGGAGGGGCACATGCTGCCGAAAGAAAATCATATTGGGTATATAGTTATCAGCCAATTTACCGAAAATACAGGAGATGAACTGGTTCGTACCCTGGGAGAACTCCGCAGGGAAGGCCTGAAAGGTCTGGTATTGGATCTCCGAGACAATCCGGGAGGCGAACTGGGTTCGGCCATTAAGGTGGCGGATCAGTTCCTGGACCAAGGGCCCATCGTGCATATTGATTACCGGGTAGGCCGGGATCAGACCTTTGATGCAGAGCCGGATCAACTGAATTTACCCTTGTCCGTTCTGGTGAACAAAGGAAGCGCCAGCGCCGCGGAAATTTTGGCTGGAGCCATCAAAGACGCCGGAGTGGGCACCTTGGTGGGAACCCAGACCTTTGGCAAAGGCATTGTACAAACGGTATTCCCCATTGACAACGGGGCAGGGCTGAAATTGACCACAGCCCGGTATCTTACCCCAAAAAAGCATGACATTCATAAAAAGGGCATTGCTCCGGATTTGGTGTTGGATCAGGAACCTGCTGCCGAGGAAGATAAGCAGTTGGAGAAAGCCGTTCAACTGGTCCGGGAGAAAATAGACAAGTGATTTGAGAAATGAGAAGTGAGTCCATGTTTCCCTTTAAGGAAGTAACACCCATGCTGTTGGGCACTCTGGGAGCGGTGGTGACGGACCCCCTGTTCTGGCTGGTGGTGGCCATTGTAGCCCTGCAGTATAATCGTATGGGTAAAGTAAAGGAGCGTTTTTTTGGCCTTAAACCCCGGGGAACCTGGCGTGATGTCCTCCTGGCCACCGGTTTTGGATTGCTGGGAGGTGTGGCGGCCAGTTACCTTATGGTGGGCATCGGGCTGACTCTTTCCGGCTCCGGTTTGATCTACCTCTGGCCCCTGGCCATTTTGCTGATGCTGGTGGACGCCCGGTTTCTTTGTTTTGCCTATGCCGGAGGAATCCTGGCCCTCAGCTCGCTGATTTTTGGCTGGCCCGATGTCAGTGTGCCCCAAGTCTTGGGTTTGGTAGCGGTTCTGCACATGGTGGAGGCTCTTTTGATTCTGGTCAGCGGACATATGGGAGCGGTACCCACCTTTATTAAAAATACCGAGGGCCGGGTGGTGGGCGGCTTTGCCTTGCAAAAATTCTGGCCCATTCCTTTGGCCGCCCTGGTGGTAGCCGGGTATTCCAGTACCCCCGCCGGAGGAATTGGTATGCCGGACTGGTGGCCCCTGATTCGGGGTGAGCTGGGCAGGGATATGGATCAGGTGATTTACGCCCTGATGCCGGTGGTGGCCGGTTTAGGGTATGGGGATCTGGCTGCCGCCCGGACGCCGGAACAAAAAAGCAGAATTTCCTCGGTGATCCTGGCTTTGTACAGCTTGGTGCTGCTGGGTCTGGCAGTACTGGCCGATCGATCCTTGATCATGGGTTTTGTGGCGGCCTTGTTTTCTCCCTTAGGCCACGAACTGGTCATTTTTATCGGTAAGCGGTTGGAAACGGGTAAATCCATTTACCAGCCCCCCTCGAGGGGTGTGAAACTGCTGGATGTCATCCCGGGGTATCCGGCTTGGCAAGCGGGACTTCGTTCGGGGGATATAATCCTGGAGGTAAACGGCATGGCGGTGAATGGCCGCCAGGGCCTGGAATTTGCTTTGAATATTTACCATCAGCAGCCTCAACTGACCTATTGGTCGGCCAAAGAGGATAAAGTGTACCGGGAAGGGATGGATCATTCCCTGAAGGGGATGATGGGAATCTTGCCGGTGCCCGAAGGGAATGAAGAAAGCTTTATGGAGCTTTCCACCGGCGGTCCCGTTAAGAGATGGTTTAATAACCTTTTAGGAAAAGGCCGTTAACGAAAGGGGATGGCGGTTGTGTGTGAGGCCAATGCTTATTTTATTGCAGGGGATAAGGAAGAATTGATTTTGGAAAGCGTGGATAAGGTCCTCCCTCAGGAGGACGGGCTGCTGCTGGAGGATATTTTTGGGCACCGGAAAATGGTTCGGGCCAGGATCAAAGAATTGTCCCTGGTGGAGCATAAAATTTACCTGGAAAAGATCGATGAAAGGTAAAGACCACGTCTGGACGTGGTCTTTACCTTTCATCTGGTTAGCGGGACCGACTGGCCAGTTTAGCCATCAGGCGGGCAATAATCTGCTGCTCGTCTTTATCCGCCACATCCCATAATTCTTTCAGCACTTTTTGCTCGGGGTTGGTGGGTTGAACATTGTCCGCCAGAATTGCCCCTGCGGTTAGCGCATAGTTTTCAATTTTATCCTTAGAGATACCCAGTTCCTCGGCAAATTCCATGGCCTGCCCGAGATATTTTTTCCAATTGTCCCAACTGGCGTTGGCTTTGCTTAAATCCAGCATTCTGCATTTCCTCCTTGTTTCAACATAAATTAGTAGCCCAGCCACCGATTTCACCTATAGTTTGGCAAGCAGGAGATAAAATATACATTGTTGGAAATAAAAGACTGGTATTGCCAGGCAAGTCCCTTTTATTCTATGATGAGTGAGAAAGTAAGTCCGGAGGGAAGAAAATGACCTTAGAACAGTTGGCTTCAGAGTTGCAGGGTTGTACCCGGTGCGGTTTGTCCGAAGGCCGGAACCGGATTGTTTTCGGCAGCGGCAATCCCCGGAGCCGGATCATGATCATCGGGGAGGGGCCGGGCAGGGATGAGGATGAGCAAGGACTTCCTTTTGTGGGCAAAGCCGGCCAGCTTTTGGACCGCATTTTGGCGGCCATTCAACTGACCCGGGAGGATGTTTATATTGGCAACGTAGTAAAATGCCGGCCTCCGGACAACCGGGTTCCCACCCGGATGGAGGCGGCGGCCTGCCTGCCTTATTTATATAAGCAAATTGAAATGATTCAGCCCCAAATCATCATCCTGCTAGGCAGCACCGCCCTGCAAAATTTAATCGGGCCCCAGGCCCGGATAACTAAAATGAGGGGTCAGTGGCTGGAGAGCAAAAGCGGAATTAAAATTTTGCCTACTTTTCACCCGGCAGCGGTGCTGCGGGACCCAAGCAAACGCCGCCCGGTTTGGGAGGATTTCCAGAAGATTCAGGAGGAATATTTAAAGCTCGAGGGAAAAAGATAGCAAACGCTTAAGCCGGGGGTAAAGTTTACCCCCGGCTTTGTTTTTGATCTTGACCGAAATGATATAATATAAAATGAAGCAGAAAGCAGGTGATGGTTTGGAATTTAAACTGAAATCCGAATTCCGCCCCGGAGGCGATCAACCCAAGGCCATTGAGCAGTTGGTGGGGGGACTGCAGCAGGGAATGAGGCACCAGACCTTACTGGGGGCAACGGGTACGGGCAAAACCTTTACCATGGCCAATATCATTCAGCAGGTCCGGCGGCCCACCCTGATCCTGGCACCCAACAAGACTTTGGCGGCACAGTTGTGCAGCGAATTTAAAGAATTCTTCCCGGAAAATTCCGTTGAGTATTTCGTTAGCTATTTTGACTACTACCAGCCCGAGGCTTATATTCCCCATACCGATACTTACATTGAAAAGGATTCCTCTCTGAACGAGGAGATTGACAAGCTGCGTCACTCGGCTACCACCGCCCTGCTGGAGCGCAGGGATGTCGTCATTGTGGCCAGTGTTTCCTGTATTTACGGTTTAGGTAACCCGGAAAGTTACCGGGATCTAGTGTTATCCCTGCGGGTGGGAGGAACCTACGACCGGGATGCCATTTTGCGCAAGCTGGTGGACATTCAGTATGAACGCAATGATTTGAATTTTACCCGGAACAAATTCCGGGTCCGCGGCGATGTCATTGAAATCTTTCCCGCTAACGCCAGCGAACGGGCCTTGCGGGTGGAAATGTTTGGCGACGAGGTGGAGCGCCTGCTGGAAATCGACGTGGTTACCGGGGAAATCCTGGGACAGCGGCAGCACATTGCCGTATTTCCGGCCAGTCACTTTGTCACCAAAGAGGAAAATTTAAAGCTGGCCATTGCTTCCATCGAAGCCGAACTGGAACAGCAGTTGAAGAAGCTGCGGGATGCCGACAAGCTGCTGGAGGCCCAGCGTCTGGAGCAGCGCACCCGCTACGACCTGGAGATGATGCAGGAGGTGGGCTTTTGCTCCGGCATTGAAAACTACTCCCGGCATCTGACGGGACGGGCGATTGGCGAAGCGCCCTTTACCCTGTTGGATTTCTTTCCGGAGGACTGGTTGTTGATTATTGACGAATCACACGTAGCGGTACCCCAGGTGGGAGGCATGTATGAAGGAGACCGTTCCCGGAAAACCACTTTGGTGGAGCACGGTTTCCGGCTGCCTTCGGCGCTGGACAACCGTCCCTTGAAGTTCCCTGAGTTCTCGGACAAGGTCAATCAGGTTATTTATGTTTCCGCCACGCCCGGCAGTTATGAACTGAAGCACAGTTCCCAGGTGGTGGAACAAATTATCCGGCCCACCGGGCTGGTGGACCCGGAGATTTCCGTGCGGCCCACCCGGGGACAGATTGACGACCTGCTGGGAGAAATAAGAAAACGGGTGGACCGGGACGAACGGGTGCTGGTTACCACTCTGACCAAGAAGATGGCTGAAGATTTAACGGATTATTTTAAAGAACACGGAGTCCGGGTTCGTTACCTGCATTCCGATATCAATACCATGGAGCGGATGGAGATTTTAAGGGATCTGCGCCTGGGCACCTTTGATGTGCTGGTGGGCATTAACCTTCTCCGGGAGGGCCTGGACCTGCCGGAGGTCAGCCTGGTGGCCATTTTAGATGCGGATAAGGAGGGCTACCTGCGTTCCGAGCGCTCACTGATTCAAACCATCGGCCGGGCCGCCCGTAACGCTGAAGGGACGGTCATCATGTATGCCGATAAGCACACCGATTCCATGAAAAAGGCCATTGGAGAGACCGAACGCCGCCGCAAGATTCAAACGGAGTACAACCGGAAGCACGGCATCACCCCGGAGACTGTCCGTAAAGCGGTGCGGGATGTGATTGAAGCCACCCGGGCAGCGGAGGAAAAAGCCCCCTATGTGGCCCGGACCAAGGCCGGCAAAATGACCAAAACCGATATGAAAAAGATGATTGCCCGGCTGGAGAAGGAAATGAAGGAATCAGCCAAACACCTGGAATTCGAGCGGGCCGCCCAGCTCAGAGACGCTCTCATTGAACTGCGTCTGCAACTGCGGGGAGATAAGGACATTCGCCCGGCCATTCCAAGCCCGGAGGAAGTGGGTTAGACTTTTAGACTTAAGGGTAGCGCGTGCGGGTCCTGTTGTTCGGATCGGGGTGGGCCTTTGGGGCGGGGATGTTTTAAGGTTGATATAAATAAAAAAATGAGCACCCGTAAAAGGGTGCTTTGTTATGATAAAGCATCGAAGTAAATATTACAAATATCGTACAAATGTTCGGAAAGCGGTTGTTATTTTTTGTAAGATAAAGTATATTTAAGAAAGAGTCCTTAAAGAAATACCTATATACGAACGACGAACAGCGGGACCGGAGAAAAGCTTTTTAGGGAAACCACCGGAGCCCAAAGAAATATTTATAAGTCAAATAAGGAGTAAGCTCATGCAGGACAAGATCGTGGTACGGGGGGCCCGTGCCCATAATCTCAAAAATATTGATGTGGAAATACCCAGGGATAAACTGGTGGTGATTACAGGCTTATCGGGTTCAGGAAAATCCTCCCTGGCCTTTGATACCATTTACGCCGAAGGGCAGCGCCGCTACGTGGAATCCCTTTCAGCCTATGCCCGGCAGTTCCTGGGACAGATGAACAAGCCCGATGTGGATTATATTGAAGGGTTATCCCCGGCCATTTCCATCGACCAAAAGACTACCAGCCACAATCCCCGGTCTACCGTAGGCACCGTCACGGAAATCTATGATTACCTGCGCCTGCTCTTTGCCCGGGCCGGCAGGGCACACTGTCCCAAGTGCGGCCAACCCATTACCCAGCAAACCATTCAGCAAATGGTGGACCAGTTGATGGTCCTGCCCGAGGGGACCAAGCTGCAGCTTCTGGCTCCGGTGGTGCGGGGTAAAAAAGGGGAGCATGTAAAAATCTTTGAAGAGATCCGGCGCAACGGCTTTGTGCGGGTCCGGGTCAATGGAGAGATTTATGACGTTGCCGAACCGCCCGCCCTGGACAAAAAGAAAAAACATACCGTAGAGATTGTGGTGGACCGCGTGATTATCCGCCCCGGCAGCGAAAAGAGGCTGGCGGACTCCCTGGAAACCGCCCTCAAACAAAGCGAGGGCATGGTGGTGGCCTCGGTGCTGGAAGGGGAGGAGTATACTTTTTCCGAAAACTTTGCCTGTAGCGACTGCGGCATTAATATTGCCGAGATCAGCCCCCGGCTGTTTTCCTTTAACAACCCCCACGGAGCCTGCCCGGCCTGCACCGGCCTGGGGGTCAACCATGAATTTGATCCGGAACTGATTATTCCCGATCCGTCCAAAAGCATCCGGGAAGGGGCTATTGAGGGCTGGCACAAGGGGCAAATTGCCGCCGGTTACCTGGCCGGGCTGGCGGAGAAATACGACTTCAGCCTGGACAGCCCCATGGAGCAACTGACGCCGAAACAGCTCCAGGCCATCCTTTACGGGACCGGGCATGAAAAGGTAAAATTTAACTACCGGGACGGTTACGGCCATTTACATCGTTACGAGGTTCCCTTTGAAGGCATTATCGGCAACCTTTCCCGGCGTTACCGGGAAACCCAGTCCGAATCCATGCGGGAAGAATTTGAAAAATATATGAGCATTAAACCCTGTCCCAGTTGCGGCGGGGACCGCTTGAAACCCGAAGCCCTGGCGGTGAAGGTGGGAGGCAGAAACATTGCCCAGGTTACCGCCCTGCCGGTATCCGAGGCGGTTCAATTTTTTGCCGCCCTGGACCTGACTCCCCGGGAACAGATGATTGCCCGCCAGATCCTTAAGGAGATTAACGAACGACTGGGCTTTCTGGTCAATGTTGGTCTGGATTATCTGACCTTAAACCGGGCCGCCGGGACCCTTTCCGGCGGCGAGGCTCAGCGCATCCGACTGGCGACCCAGATCGGTTCCGGCCTCATGGGCGTGCTGTATATTCTGGACGAGCCCAGCATCGGCCTGCACCAGCGGGACAACCAGCGGCTGATTGCCACCCTGGAAAGGTTACGGAACCTGGGCAATACCCTCATTGTGGTGGAGCATGACGAAGACACCATCCGGGTTTCCGACCATGTCATTGATATTGGTCCCCGGGCCGGCCAGCACGGAGGCCGGTTGGTGGCGGCCGGCACCATGGAAGAAATTATAAAGATACCGGAGTCCATTACCGGCCAGTATCTCAGCGGCGAAAAATTTATCCCGGTGCCCCTTAACCGCCGTCTTGGAAAGGGTTGCAGCCTGGTGGTCCGGGGGGCGGAGGAAAATAATTTAAAGAAAATTGATGTGGAATTTCCCTTGGGTGTGTTCACCTGTGTTACCGGAGTATCCGGCTCAGGCAAGAGCACCCTGGTGAATGAAATCCTTTATAAAACCCTGGCCCAGAAACTGCACCGGGCCAAAGGAAAGCCCGGCCAGCATCTGACCGTGGAGGGACTGGAGCACCTGGAAAAGGTGATTGATGTCAACCAGTCTCCCATCGGCCGTACGCCCCGCTCCAATCCGGCGACCTATACCGGGGTTTTCGGGGATATCCGGGAACTGTTTACCCAACTGCCCGAAGCCAAGGTGCGGGGTTATAAACCCGGCCGCTTCAGCTTTAACGTAAAGGGCGGCCGCTGCGAAGCCTGCCAGGGAGACGGCATCATTAAGATTGAGATGCACTTCCTGCCGGATGTTTACGTGCCCTGTGAGGTGTGCAAGGGACTGCGCTACAACCGGGAAACTCTGGAGGTTAAATATAAGGGCAAAAGCATTGCCGATGTACTGAATATGGAAGTGGACGAGGCCGTTGAGTTTTTTGCCAACATCCCCAAAATCCACCGCCGTCTCAAGACCCTGCAGGATGTAGGGCTGGGTTATATCCGCCTGGGGCAGCCGGCCCCGGAACTTTCCGGCGGCGAAGCCCAGCGGGTGAAACTGGCTACGGAATTAAGCCGCCGAACCAATGGCGGAACCATTTATATTTTGGATGAGCCCACCACCGGGCTGCATACCGATGATATTGCCCGGCTGCTGGAAGTGTTGCACCGTCTGGTGGAAAACGGCAGCACCGTGGTGGTGATTGAACATAACCTGGATGTGATTAAAACCGCGGATTACATTATTGATCTGGGGCCCGAGGGCGGGAATAAAGGGGGGATGGTGGTGGCCACCGGCGCACCGGAAGAAATCTGCCGGGTTTCCGCCTCTTACACCGGACATTTCCTCAAGCCGGCTCTGGAAAGGGACCGCCGGCGTACCCTGGAGTCATTGGAGAGCGGTAAAAAAATATCTTCCTTAATTGTCAGTGCCTAAATAGAACACGCTTGAACGATCATAGGGATGGGCGCAGATTTTAAATAACATTAAAAAATCCATGACAATCCATGACAATCCGCGGAAATCCGTAAAATCCATGTTCCATTCTTTTATTTTAGTAAATAAGGGCTGAGCAGTAGAACATTCTGTGTTTCTTTTGCTCAGCCCTCTTTTGCTTACAAG